>JAFZQN010000035.1 GCA_017620375.1 Lachnospiraceae bacterium | reverse complement strand
TAAACTGCAGTTTCAAACTCATCGGCTTTGAGACCATAACCTTCGATGATCTCTTCAGCGTTCATTTTCCCGGGTATAAGTTCAACCTCACCGCGAGTGTTAAATACTTCATCTGCACGGGGATAATCCTTGGCAGGATAGAGGTCGGCAGCGGGAGCGGAAGCTGTAGGTACCATACAAGGATCGATATTACCGAAGAAGAAGTCTTTTAGCAAAGTATCTGTACCGGGTATTGTGTTTGCACAGGATTTCCTTGCAAAATCACAGTCAACATATACCCACCCGTAAGGAAGCAGATGGATCATAGCCCAGTCATGGAAGACAGCAGGTGATTGTTTATGCTCAACATTGTCTATATTTTCATCAACTGCCCATCCACCCTGCCAGCGAGCGGGTATACCGCACATCCTGCACATAGATACAAAAGCGATATTGAAGGTTTCATCATCATCGGGTATAAAACTGTCCACAATCAGATCATATATCTTTTTTACAAGTGTGCCCCTTAATGGTAATGACTCGGGATGCTCGGTATCTATGTCGTTTTCTTTAAGAAAAGCCTTGTATTTTTCCTTAAACTTCAGACCCTTTTCTTCGGCCACATCTTTGATGGTAACCCTGTCAAAAGGAAGAGCGGTATATGATTCGCATCCGCAATGTCCGGCGGCTGAAAATCTAGCTATTTCATCTTTTGTGAAGCTCTTTTGTTCTGTATTATCTATGGCTTTGATATCGGGACATACATATGTATGCTCTGAACAAAAGGCATATATGATGCTGAACGGAGTGTTTTCAGAGAGGATTTCGTTAAAATAAGCACTTCTCTGGGGATAATCCTCCACGCTCATCATTCTGAACATGGGCTCGGAATCTATGAGCTGGCCCTCTTTAAGCCAGGAGGCATTGATGGGAGCGGGAAGATGCACACGTACGGTGCCCGGGCGAAATACATCATCTTTTATTTTTAAAGTGATACCGGCTTCAAGTTCCACCGAGACAGATTTGTTTTTATACAGTGATCTTATACAGTCTAAATTCATGAGTGCTCCTTCTTACTTACATAATACTTAAAAGTATTACCCAAAGTATTTATATGTGATGATTTTACAATAGATTACAGGCAAATACAACCCCCTATAAAAAATCCTTTACAAATCAAAACCCGTATAGTATAATAACCCCACAAATGAGAGAGTCGGTACTCTTATTTCTAAAATATCATTTTATCTTACGGCGAATGCGGCGTAGCAGTGTTTGCCGGTCGTTTTACGCTATGCGTATCAAAGCGGGTGTGAGAATACCCGTCTAAGTGTATTTCAATTATTTCCATTTTTAAACTTAATACTTTAAGGAGGTTTTATGCCTGATGAGCAAAAGGATCAGGAGATTTGCGTCCGCCAGGCACAGGAGAACTGTCTTATTACTTTTATGTATACCCGTAATCTGTATTATCGGAGCGTTGGTGTATTTCTTTGTTATCCGCGAAAATCCCGAAGCAGCTCTGTACAGATATAAAGCAGGTGAACTCTCAAGCAGGATTGAGAGTGGGACGAAGCTTGTATATTTAGCGGCGGATTATATCCCGAAAGGGACAGTACTTTCTCAAAGCATGACTACAGAGACGATGCTTCTGTCGGAATCTGTCGGATACATAACAGAGTCGGATTTCGGAGGAGTGGCACTGGTTGATATCCCCGCAGGTACGGAACTTACAAGGAGTCTGTTCGGATACACACAGGATACAGAGGTATATAAAGAGATAGAATATGAATTGGGATCGATCCCGGGAAATATACAGGCAGCGGACCATGTAGACATACGACTTAAGTTTCCTGACGGAGCGGATTATATAGTCCTATCAAAAAAGCAGATAAAAGAGCTTGATACCGGCAGGAATAAAGCAGTATTCGACGTGAATGAGACAGAAATTCTTATGATGGATTCTGCTTTGGTCGATGCAGGGATATATGAAGGGGCGGTTTTGTATCTGTCTAAGTATCCGGCTCCCGCATTTGAGTCAGCATCACCGGTTAACTACATACCATCCCTTGTTATCTGTGAGTTGATAAAAACCAATCCTCAGATCGAAAAAGTTTTTACATCTTTTGATTATGAAAAGAGAGTACAGTTGGAAGCTTCACTCAAAGATTACTTAAGTCTTAACGGCAGGAAGGTCTCATACGGTAAGGATACTTCTTCGTCCGATAAAGGAGGATCTGTATGGGATTAGAGCGTAAGCATATAAATATAGCCGGTACCGGATATGAAGGCGTTATGTTGTTTCTGGTTGAAATACTGTGCTGTGCGGGTAAAAAGGTACTGATCTCAGACTGTACAGTAGAACATAGCATGGAAGGATATTTCCCATGCGTAAAAGGACTTGATCCGAAAAACACGGTAGTGGACTATGGTGGAATAGGATATACGGTAATGAATCCCAAAGAGAATAATATACGATCATTAGAAGATGTAGGTAAAGACTATGATATTGTATTTAAGTTGAAGGATCTAAGGGAACTTACGAATAATACAGAGCTTAACATATTTATCCTGGATGAAAGAGCAGGAAGTATAAATGAACTTCAAAATGTAAAACAGGGCACACAAAGTATCCTCATAATAAATGATTACACGGGAGCAGTAAAACGCAGGATAGAGAATACAGCCGAAAAGCTTGATATAAGTAAGGTATATATACTGCCACCATATGTGAGAGACAGAAAACTTGAAATACTGGCAGGTTATAATGACAGATTTAAGTTTAAAGGACTATCGCGTGAGAAAAAAGAAATGCTGATAGAACTTACAGGTCTGCTTTGTCCGGACTTGATAAAAAAAGAGATCATAAAGGCATATAAACAGGCATCGGAAGGAGGAAGAAAATGAACATAGCATTCTGGAGTCCGATGCATGGGACCGGTACAACTTCCGGACTTCTTGCCATATCCATAGCATACAGTGAGCTTGAGAGAAAAAGGATACTTCTTACGCAGACACACTATAACCTTAACAACCTTGAATATCCTTTGCTCGGGGATGTGGGAGAGGACGATTTTTTTAGAGATACCGGGATTGATGCTGCATTAAGAAATTTTAAATCCGGGAATATATCTGAGGAACAGCTTGCCGATTGTACGATCAAAACAGGAAAGAACCTGTTTTTAATGGCGGGTACACATGCAAGTTCCAAAGAAGGGTTTGAAAATGACATGGTAAAATCCATGACGATCCATATACTTCACATGGCAGGGAATTATTACGATATGGTTTTTACGGATACAAATTCCGGATACGGAGATTATTCGTTAAATATGCTGAACAGTTGTGACGCAGTAGTCGTTTCACTTAATCAGAATCTCTTCATGCTGGATGCATTTCTTAAGGATGACAGGTTTAAGGATAAAAAGATGTTCTATCTGTTTACGGATTATGACAGCAAAAGAAAATACAATATAAAAAACATCTCTGCGAAATACAAACAGATAGGAAAGGAGAATTCAGGTCTGATACCACACAGTGCTCATTTTGCGGATTCCGTATGTGACAGAAAAGTATACAGATTCATAGCGGATAATATTGAATGTGACAGCGACCATGCAGATTATGATTTCTTTTCACAACTTAAAAACACCGTTGAAAAGCTTGAGGTATTTTTTGATTCTGTAAAAAAAGACAAGACAGGGAAGACGGAGGAAGGATGATGGTATGGATCGTAATAATATTGTTTTTCCTGATCCCTGCAGTGTTTTTAATAATATGTGATCCGGCAGGAAAAAAGGACGCAGTATTATCAGAACGGGAAAACTATGTGTTAAAGGATATCCTGGAGGAGTGCAGACTTTATATTAATGATTCGGTAAGCAGGGATTATTCGGAGCTTTTCTTAAGCCGGGAGGAGACGTTAAAAAGAGAAAAACAACAGGCCAGGCTTAAAACAGCCATACGTGAAGCATGCCTTGGAGATACCGGTGACAGGGAGTACTTAAAGGAATACATAAAGGATTTTCTGCAGAAGAAAATGAAGGTTACATCTGATAATATCAACAGGTTTATCAGATTTAACGCCCCGCACTTGATGAGTGCACAGGATAAATTTGAGCATATGTATGAGTGCTACTCGGAAAGGTACGGCAACAGAAGTTTTGCAGTCATGGCTAATGATTTCGGATGGGCTGTAAAAGCAGATGAGGAAGATAGCGATGCTCCTTATTCCATATCGGAACAGGATATTGATAAAGCATACGAGGACATGCACCCTGACATTAACTTCAGTCAAAGGCTCGAAGTACTGGCAGAGAGGATATACCAGAAACTGTACGGACATGACTGTGCTGACATACTCATCATGGATGAATCGGTGGACGGAGTATCGGCCGGTGTAGGTGGGCTCAGCAGGGTGGAATATGACTATATGAAGGAACTTAAAGGTACTGCCGAAAACAAAAAGAGCATGAATTATGAGACAGTATACTGCGTACTTCACGGAAAACTCATAAGACTTAAGTTCCTGTCGTTTGAGAAAGAAGAAAACCTAAAAAGAGTGGTAAAAAACATTTACAGATATAATATAAGGACAAATTTAAGCAGGAAAAATCCGATCATACACGGTACGTTAAAAAACGGATCGCGTATAGTGGCTGCAAGACCTCCTGTATCGGACGGATGGGCTTTTTACTTAAGAAAATTCAAGTCTTCCGATGCTCGGAAAATAGACACTCTTATAACACATAAAAACGGAAATGTCGTGATAGAACTGTTAAAACTGATCACAGGCGGTGAACTTAATTTTGTTATATCCGGACCAATGGGAGGAGGAAAGACCACGCTGTTAAAATCCCTGGTCGGTTTCATGAATCCAAAGTACACGATAAGGGTAGCAGAAAGCTCGTTTGAGCTGAACCTCAATAATGTATATCCTGAGAGAAACATACATATGATGCAGGAGAGAGGGGATTTCACCATCTATGACATTATAACCGGCACCAAGAAAATGGATACGGATATACTGATAGTCGGAGAAGTAAATGAACCCAAGATAGCGGGCGCATATGTACAGGTGGCACAGTCAGGTTCAAGGATGGCAGTTACTACGCTTCATCATGAGACCACGGAAAAGCTTATCGAATACTTAAGAAATGCATTGGTATCAGAACTTGGTATAAATGACGTAAAGATCGCAGAAAAACAGGTCGTTGATATACTCAATTTTGATGTACATATGGTACATGATGTAGAAGGTAATTTTTATGTGGAACGCATTACGGAGATAATACCCGGTGATCAGGGGAATATGTACGAACTGACCGATCTGATAAGGTTTGACAAAGAGACAATGTCATACCGTTTTTGTGCTGACATATCAGGATATACCAGAGATAAGATATCCGAAAAAACAGGCACAGTTAAGCTAAATACATGGGACAGATTTATTAAAGAGAATATGACAGGAGGGGACAGACCTGATGAAGAGTAAAAAAATCCGTTTTCTGTCGGGCCTGTACGATATCCTTGAAAAGATACCGGGATTCTTGTTTTTTCTCTCACCTATGATAAAAAGGTACAGGCTTTATCTAAACTATGACATAAAGGTATGTTCGGCGGAAGTGATGTACACTTTGCTAAAGATATATGCCGTATCGGTACCGGCAGAAACCTTGATATTTTGGAGCGATCCGTCGATATTCACTTTTTTAACAGCGCTGTTTGCAATACGTTTCATAGCCGACAGTTTTACAGTCTCATCATATATGAGGCTTGAGGTCGGTTTCTTAAAAGCATTTGATGACTTTCTGAATATTGTAAGACATAACTATTTTATCACCGGCTCGGTAAAGACAGCCATAGCCGTTTCTGAAAACGAAGCGGATGACATCATGAAAGGGCATATAAGAGAGATATACAGATGCCTTGATTCGGCCGATCCGGAGACGGAGGAGGAAAAATATCTAAATACTCCGTATCATAAATATCTAAAACTTTTTCTTACACTTTCCGGTCTTGTTGAGGAAAACGGTGATGCAGAAGATGAAAAGGGATCGGTATTCTTAAACTCCTGCATGCATCTGAAAAATGAAACAGAAGAGGATATAAGATTCATAACAGAGAAAAAGCACCGTTTTTCAGGGCTGATGTATACAGCGGTCCTGCCTCTTGCAGCCATCCCGTTTATAGCTATGTGGGGAGTATCCACCATCCCGTCACTTAATCTTTTCTATTACGGGTACATGGGTACCATATTTAAAGGGTTGATGTTTATCCTGACCTGTGCCTGTTACAAAGCGTTAAGATTCTTACGTGACGGCGATGTTACGGGTAGATCGGGATATTTCATGGCGGAAACGTTAATTAAACACAGAACATTAAAGAAGCTCCCTACTTGGTTGATGAAGCTTAATCCCAAACAGGCCGGGAAAAGGAAGGAGAGAATTGAAGACCTTAGTGAAGGCTACAGTATTAAAACCTTCTATATGCAAAAAGCACTCTGTTTTGCGGCCGGATTTGTTATAAGCTGTCTGATACTTTATATGGGACACAGGGCATCGGCACATATATACAGATTTGATGTTCCGGATGTGACAGCTCTTACCTCGGCGGCAGACTCAAGACAGATAGAAGCATTGGAAAAGCTGATACCCATCTATAAGGACATGATGATAGAAGAGGATATCCTTATGGAAAAAGAGGAGTTGACAGCTCTGATCCTTAATGAAAAAGATATAAGAACGGAAATGGTGGCAGAAGCTGCAGCGAACGAGATACTTAAGAGGATCGCACAGTACGAAAATGAACAATTCGGTATCATCGATATCATACTGGCCGTGGCTGTTTCTATCATATGCAGCTTTTTCCCCGATATCGGGCTTATGTTTAAAAACTCGGTATCATCATCCAGATATAAGGATGAGATCATACAGTTTCAGAGTATCATACATATGCTGAAAAACGTACCGGGCATAAGCACAGTGTCTTTGCTCGAAGAAATGGAGAGGTTTTCAGTGCTTTTCAAACCGGTGATAAGACAGTGTATAAATGATTACAATATATCGGATGTATCAGCCTTAAACAGAATGTACGAAGAGAAAAAAGATAAAGATTTCAGACGTATAGTTGACTGCTTCCGACAGGTTTCTGAACTTGGCATAGAGGATGCATTTACTGAAATCTCACAGGAGATAGTTAATTTCAAGGAAAACCGGAAACTTGACAGAAAGATAATGCTTGACTTTGAAGCGATGCTGGGAGCGTTAATGGCAGTTATTCCCGGAGGAACGATACTCTTTGGGTATCTTTTGGGACCGTTTATGATAAGGTCGGTGCAGATATTTAACGAGTATCAGGCAGGTATAGCGATGGGAAGTATGTAGTGCTCGCGGCATATGTCAAACTTTCATCGGTGTCGCGGCAGGCACGTCACCGATGTGTAACCGTGCCTGCGATAAGGTACGAAATATGGATGAGAAAAAAGGACCGATCTATTATGAAACAAAACTATGCCGTATTGAGATAGCGCCGAGGGCTCTTCTTATGGCAGCGGCTGTTATGCTATCCGTACTGCTGATCTCGATCATGATATCACAGTATAATTCGGCACGGGAGGTAGTCAATTCATCATCTGATATTATGAGTAGAAAAGCCGAGGAGATAAGGGACAGCGACATAATGCAGTATGACGGATTGACTGTGAACGGTGAGGATGTAATAAACTTCATGAAAAAGAATCTGGGAGAGGATTCAGAGTTGTACGGACAGCTCAAAGTAACCCTAAAAGGAGCATCGGGGAACACTATGTCGTATTCTGATACTGAGCCATTAAGCTCTCTGACTGATCCCGAAAATGAAAAATATGTGCGTCCGTTTTCAAAATGGAAATGCAGTGTTAAAAAGAATAAAAACGGTATCATCACTGAAGTGGTATTCAGTAAAAAACAGTGATGAATGACAGGAGGTTAACGATGACAAAAGAAGCAGTAATGGCAAAAATGAACAGAAGAAACTGTGTGGAGATAGGAGTTAAAGGACTGGTGCTTGCAGTCACGGTGATCATAGCCGTGGTGCTCAGTGCGCTTGCATTGTATATGGCTAATTCCTCAAAGAGCACCATCAACGGAGGTACAACCCAGTATACACAGCTTATGAGTGATTATTCGGAGATAAGTGCAACCATGTATGACGGACTTGATGTATCGGGATCAAAAGTAATATCGGTCATTAACGAAATGTGCCAGACAGAATATGTATCGGTCACGGTCATCACAAAGGAAGATACCACGGGGACCAACTACAGTAATGCAAGCAACAAAGCACAGGTAACGACTACGGACAACAAGACCATAACTCCGTCAGGGAACCAGTATTCCGGCTCTACACAGGAATCTAAGATCACGGACAAAGCTCATATCAACGAAAACGCTTCATATCGTGGCAAGGTATATAAAAACAGTAACGGACTTGTGGTCAATATAGAGTTTACCCAGCATTAAATGTTAATACTTGGAAAAAGGCAGACAGATGATCGGAAGGATTGCAGCAGGACTGATAGCGGTAATAATGCTCACATTTATCCCGCTAAAAATGAAAGCAGTAAGGGAAGCGGAGCGTATGGAAAATGCTCTTTATACAGCATTAGAGTCGGCATATGAAGAAATGCTTTCCACACAGAGTATCGATAAGGATATATGGGATACTCTTTTAGGAAGACTAAAGGCATGCGGATGCCCATGCAAGGTCAGTATTACAGTGGGAAACATATTTGTCGGCAGGACGGGTAAGGTATTAAGGTGTACATATACGGATGAGATACTAAAAGAGGTGTTGGAAAACGGTAACACACTTGATATCAACGGAAAGGTCGTATCCCTGATCGCAGAACCGGTCGGGGCCAACCCGGTGATAAATATTGCAAACATCTTATGGGTTTCATACATTCCGTTAAAAAAAATATGTGTGGGAGGTTAACGTGGAAGAATTATCGGGATTCATAGAGACTGCGGTCTGTGCACTCCTTTTCTGCGCGGCCGTCACAATACTTCTTATACTTGCTTCATCACTAATCGTATGAGATGCGTTATAAGGAGAAAACTTGATCATTACTGTATTAATTCACGAGACCGGGCATCTGATATTTGGGCTCCTGACCGGTTATCGTCCTATATCGTTTAAGATATTATGGATTGTGGTAGAAGATAAGGAACCTGGGATTGGACTCCGGATCAAAGCTATCCGTCCTGTTGGACAGTGCCTGATGTATCCGAAAAAGGCTGATGCGTTTCCTGACAAAATGATCCTTGGAGGTCCATTATGTAATCTTATATTTGGGATGATGTTTCTTATTATTGGGATGACAGTATCAGGCATGGTATTAAAGATCATAATGTTATACCTGACGTCGTTAGGTATCGCCATCGGTATATACAATCTTTTCTTTGGTTCCGCATATTCAGACGGAAAAGCTCTCTCGGAGATAAAGAGAAACAAGGAAGCGGGAGTCGCCTATAACAATCTGCTTATGATATACAGGTATCTTTATATAGGAAGATCATATGCGGATATGCCGGAATCTCTGTTTACCGTAGAGCAGGAGTATGCGGGTACTATATTTACTGAATTGAAGGAACATAGAGAAATGAAGGAGAAGTACAATGGATGCAATGGGAAAACTGTTTGATATACTCATCTTTATCACGGTTTTATTCATGGTACCTGTGTCATGGGCTGTTACGGCCTCCGGGAATATGAATGCGGATGCGGCAGTTATGGAAGCGGACAACTTTATGGCGGTAACGGAAAAAGAAGAGTGCATATCCGAAGCAGCATTAAGAAAACTTAATGAAAGTATCAGGGGAATCGGAGGTTTTCGTTTGAGCATAAATGTAAAGAGAGATGCAGGAAAAATCATCACGATGGAAGAGATCATGGATGAGATAGATGCTATGGGAGAATTCAGGCTGCTGCCTTTTGATACGGTAATACTATATATCTATGACAGGGATTCGGTGCTGTATACTTCGACCCGCTCAAAGAAGCGTATGTAAAGGAGAAGGCTTATGAAAATATATCATTTTGTGCTTATATTTGCAGCCTTTGCCATAGGTACCATCATGGTCACGGATATGAAGATGTCGGAAAAAAGATATAGCGAAAGAGAAAAAGCAGAGCTGGCAAAGAAACTGGACCGTGCGGCAGAGGCTGCGGCCGGTGAGCTTAGGGCAAGTTCCGCGGGGACCGGAGAAATATTAATGCAAAAGGCGATAGAGGCATTTTTCTATTCTCTTTATGCATCCTTGGGGATCATAGATATGCCGTTATCCAGATACGAGCTTAAACGGTATGTACCGGTAATCATAATAGGTTTAAAAGAAGGATATTACGTGTATACATATGTGGGAGAGACGGATCATGAAGTGACGGAAGATGCTGAAGAATTGAGAGGCCCTGATGGGACAGGATATGTCAAAAGCGGGCTAATAGAGTATGAGGACGGCGATTATGAACACGAGATCGCTTTTATGGCATACATGAAGGACTATCCATTGGAGGATGATAACTTTGACGGATACAGCTATTCCTCTGCATCTGTAACAGAGAGGACCGGATACATTGTAGATACCGAAGGAGTATATCATTTATCGGGTTGTCCGTTGGCTTTGAATGTTGAATATGTATTTTTTTCGGAGGAAGGCTGCATAGCCATGGGTGCATCGCCATGCACTTTATGTATAGAAAGGAAAAAAGATGGGAAATAGACATTTGAGGAGATTTATCGTATCGATCATTGTAACAGTTTTAATGCTTACGATGCTACCGGAGAATACTGCATACAGTGCGGAAAAGTATATCACAGGTATTGAACTTTTGGAAAGAATAGTGGACAACATATCCGAAAGCGGGAAGAAAGCCGGCGGATATACATTAAGTACAAATAACGGAACGGTTAAGATAAACGGGAAAAAGATCAAAGAAAAGACCATAAAAAAGTATACCTCCAAATACAAACTTTCCGAAAAGGAAGCTGCTTACTGTATTGCGGCGGTAAAGATAAAGCTTATAAAGGCCTCCGGTATAAAAAAGCTGAAGAAGAAACTAAACGTTGAAAGAGCGGTAGTCCTTATATACGATGCTGACGGACTGGTAAACAAAAGAAGTATAAAAGACAGCGATATAGAAACAGTATTAAAAGAAAGAATATATGACTCTGAAAAGATCTCTTCCGAGTCTGCAGCAAAGAAAATAGCGGGAGCATATATCAAAGGATTCTGTGTTGGTAAGGCATATAAAGATTATTCCCAACTTAGAGTGATCGGTCCTTCGAAGAAGATAGGGCGTAAAGACGCATTAAAAATGGCGGATATGCTGTTTGACAGTACCGGCAGATACACTTTAACAGATGACTTTAAGGTAATAAGAAAGGATGATCTGCCAAGAAATGCAGATTTATATGCGTATATCCTGGATTCGTTTCCGAATGAAATATACGAGACCGGATTTAACGGTATGACATCGGGCGCCTTTTTTGAGAGCGGGGAGGGCTTAGGAGCAGACGATCTTAAGACCAGAATGAAAAGGAAGAACTTTACCTTTGTATTTCCTAAGGAGATAGGAGAGTTTAACTCCTTAGAGTATCCCGGACCAAACTTCTCGTACAGCTCGAATGTATTTCTTGATACCTTCAGAAATGACAGCGTACCTGAAGAACTTGCAGCAAGTTCGGCGGAGTTTTACACATACGCTTTAAATGTGGATTACAGGACTATAGAGAAGGATAAAGAGTGGCAGTCGGTAATGAAGAAATACCTGAGTGATGAGGAGCTTGCAGATTATATAAAGCACTGTAAAGAAAATAAGACCGTGATTGAGTGTGATGCCGTATATACAGACAGTTCCCTTGTTTACTGGTATAACGGTGAATACAACTGTAAGGTTTATGCACATATGAGAGTGGTAAGCGACCTGCCTCTTGAAAACGGAAAAACAACCGGTATCGACCAGGAAACATACGGATATCTGTATCCCGTAAAAAGAGGATATGAGCCGGGGACACTTTTTACCAGAAGCGTACTGGGCAATCTCTATATGGGATACAAGATCGGCACATGGACCGATTTTTATTTCAATACGAGCGGGTCGGCCGATATGTACGGTTCTTTGTGCTGCAGTAATACTTCACGTGGTATCATGATAGATTATTCCGGTCTTTACCCATGGCTGTATAAGCTGCCGGGCAGATAATAACCGGGAACCTGAAAACTTTAGATTAGGAGGATGATATGTGGCACCTGTTTAAGAAAAGAAATATATTGATCACTGGAATGGTATGCGGATGCACATTACTCCTAATATTTGCAGTTACCCGGATAATAGCTTTGGCGGCCGGCGGAAACGATGTCTCATACCGTTTGGGGAGTTCCGGTGACATTACATATAAAGAAAACGAGAACAAGGTATACTATACCAGAAAACATTTCTCCTCCGGCAGCAGTATCAGGTATTATACAATGAAGTTTGTGATCTCACTGCATGAGGTTTCGGCATATGACGATCTGTCATCCTTAAGTGCATTAGGAAATGATTATTCGATGGAACTGACCGTGGCATTAAACGGGACTTCGGTAAAGGAAAAGGATGCAGATAAAACCGCGGACTTTTACTGGTATGACAGCGATGAGGCAGATGATGACGGATATATAACAACCACATATGTTATCGACGGTAATCTGCTCTTGGGATTTCTTGAAAACGCAGCATTAAGGGGTAAAAGGGGAACTCTGTATATACATCATGTTTTTGCTGTTACAGGCGGCAGTAACGATGATTCATGGCACAGGGAGAACAAAGTAGTAAACGATGTACCTTTTTACAGGTACAACGATCTTTTTAAACTCAGCTGGAACAATACTGCCGCGACTCTGTCCTCACAGGAAGCATGTATGAATATCCCCATCCCATTCAAGAGTTTTTGTGAAGTATATACCGCATACTATAACGAATACGGAAGAGTGATAAGGCAGGAAAGAGGTACGATGACAGGCAGAACGGTATGGTTAAAGACCGTACCGTATATCATTAACGGTGTAAACGGGAAAAAATACGCGAGTATAGAACCGGCTACAAGAAAAGATGTAAACGGTAATATCATGATGCCGTTTTATGTATACAGTACCGATCCAGAAAACAGGGATAACTTTCCGTCTTGGGATCCTGAACAGGACAGACAATCTGCTAACGGCGGCAGGATAAAAACGATCGATGCTGTTGGCAGCTACCTGATCCGTTACGGCTACAGGCAGAAAACAGACAGCGTATATTCGTTTAGTTTGGAAAAGGAGAATGTATACAGAGTAATACTGTATATCCCGGTCACCGATGCGGAAAACGATCTAACCCCGGGGACGACACCCGGACCTGATATAACACCTGTACCTGAGGTGACTATGGGTCCGGATGTAACTCCCTATCCTGATATTACCCCGTATCCGGATATAACATTAAGTCCGTCCCCTACGTATACGGAAGACCCGGAATATGCGGAGTCGGAGCTTACGGTAAAGTATTTTGTATATGACAGGGATACGGGAAATGCGGATTGTATAAAACTGGAGCATATCGTTAATACTGAGTCACTGACCGGAAAATATGCTTTTAATCAAAGTTATACGGTAAAACTGTCTGAGACCATATATAAAAACGGAACGATATACGAGCCTGTTTCTGTAGAAGGAGTATTGTACGGGGATAATGCTTCGATACTGGCATCCGGTAATATGGGTTTTACCGAAACTTTTAACCTTGGGGACGATAAGATATACGGGATATCATCAGGATCACTCCGAAGGGAAGACGGATTTTATGTTGACTTTGAGACGGGAGATATGGGAGGATTCTGTACCGTATATATTATGTGCAGTGAAGTTAAACCGATGAATTCACTGCTTATAAGATATATCGACGATGAGAGCGGAGAAATAGTATCCGAACGGATAATAAAGGATTTTTTTGATGAGGCTAAGTTATACTGGCACGGGATAAACGGTAAGCTGTCCTGGGCTTATAAAGTAAAGATAGGGGAGCCCGATCATGAGGATGGCGTAAGCTTCATTCCGGTGTTTAATGAGGAGGGAACTTATGAAGTCATAAGCGGGAAATGTGCATCCGGGGAGGCGGTACACGAACACTTCGGCGGAGCACTCGGAAATGATGTAACGTGGTATTGCACCACATGCGGTAAGGTAAAGAGGATCACATATTTTACCGACAGTCCTTATGCAGCAGATGCGGTAACAAATGTTTATGACAATAATTCTGAGACCGATCCGTATCACAGCTTCAGGTTTTTTTTAAATACAGGAAAACTACAACTAAGAGAAGGGTATTTATACGGAACTTATTATTCGGATATCGGTCAGCTGACAAACATGACCTATGAGAGTCTTAGAGACTGCGAATATGATTATGATCCAAGTTCCGATACTCTGTGGATAGCTGTGGCAGGGGATCTTGATTCGGGAAATCAGCCATTTACTTTTGAACCGGAAAAGGAAACTCCATATACGGCAGGTGTCATATATATACCATGTGTTCGTAAAGAGCTTAGAAAACCTATACATATCCATATATCGGACGATAATCTCAAATATGTGCAGTATCACTATGCCCAAAAGGAGTTACCGCAGGTTGTACTGGGTAAAGGTGAGTTTCACCTTATTATAGATGAATACGGGGATGATGTATCGGTAGAGTTTGATATTGATATACTCACTCCGGATGACATAAGGATAAAGGCAGGTACAAAGCATATACCGTATCCATATTATAAAGTACCTTCTGATACTAAAGAAGGTATATACAGTGTAAAAGCAGAAGTAACGGATACATTAGGAAATGTTATATATACGGATGAAGCATTTTTTGAAGTAACGGGAAGACTGTTTGGATTAAAACTGTATAATGTATCGTCCGAAAACATAGAATGGAAAGGGGTATTCGACGACACGGATGCCGGCTATGAAGTATCAGCGCTTCCTTTGGTGGACGGAGATTCGCCTAATGTTAAAAACTTAGGTATGCTTAAGAGTGGTTATATATGGAGCTTCAGTTTGGAGACTGCGGGCAGCAGGATGCTGGATAATGCATCGAGTGTAAGAGTTATAACCGGGTTTACACATATTTCATCCGACGGGACACGAAAACCGGTCGATATCTGGTATGAGAAGTACGATGAGAACGGACAGGAGAATTTCGTTAAAGCTGATTTTATGACCGAAGCAGTAAGAGAGATTGAAAACGGCCGGGTTTGGACATTTGAATACAGTCTGCCGGATACTTGGTATTGTGTAGGGTCGGGATTTGATATGGAAGAATATCTTGATCTTTACGACGGCTGTACATTTGAGGAAAGCTTTTGGGAAAGAGATGGTTACCTTGCGGTAAACTTTAGGATAGAAGCATTGGCAGCAGACGGTACAGTCATCATGTCATACTCCAACCTAAGAGAAAATGTAGAAGCAGGTATGTGCGACATGTGGGAGAGTGAAGGATTTGTTCCGGAAAAGACTGATGTAAACAATACCGTATTCCCGTTAGAAGAGGGAGATGTGATCCTTGTACGTATCCCCGGTTCAACCATAAAAAAGGGGTCCGGTGTCCCGGACCCTCCGACTAATTCTAAAGAAGATAATATGATAAGATCTGGCGGCTATCCTTATCTTTCCCTTCCCATGTAGAAGAGAGCGACGGTACCGGGACCTGCATGTGAGCCGATGGTGGGTGACAGATAGCTTATCATGAAGTTCTCATATCCGAATCTTTTCTTTATCTCGTCTCTTACGAATTCTGCATCGGCGATGCAGTCACCGTGAGAGATACATATCATTTTGTTTTCATCAGCGGGCCTGAAGTTACCTAAGTGTTCTTCCATCTGATCCACTAAGGTAAGGAGGGCCTTTTTTCTGCCTCTTACGTTCTTAACGGGGACGAGCTTTCCTTCATTGTCTACATGAAGTACGGGCTTTACGTTAAGCAGTGTACCGAATATCTTTACTGTCTTGGAGATACGGCCGCCTCTGTGAAGGTATGCCAGGTCATCTACCGTAAAGGTGTGGCAGGTGTGAAGCTTATTATCTTTCAGCCAGCTTATGATCTCGTCCATGCTCTTACCGGCCTTCTGGAGCTCCAATGCATACCATACATAGAGTCCCTGTCCGCCCGATGCGGCGAGAGAGTCGATGACCTCTATCCTGGCTCCGGGGAACTCGGGAAGTACTTCCTCGGCTGCGATCACTGAGTTGTTATATGCTGAACTTAAGCCTGATGAGAAAGCGATATGAAGTATATCATAGCCTTCTGAGAGCTGCTTACGGAATATCTCCTTGGACTTATCGGGATTGGTAGCAAATGTGGATACCGTAGCACCGTTCCTCATACGGTTGAAGAAGTCTGTTATCTCAAGTTCTATGTCGTCACCGTAGGTGGTGCCGTCCACTATGTAGTGGAGCCTGTGAAGAGTGAGATTGTTTGCTTTGACGAACTCCTCGGGCAGATCGGATGTGGTGTCCGTGGAAATGATAAATGGTCTTTTGCTTTCCGACATTTTAATGCCTTCTTTCCAATACATTTAAAGATAAATAGTATTAATTAATAAGAGACTCTGTTTTAATCTCCAAAAGATGTAGTTTTAAAAACCACTATCATAGTATCATAACTGATTATTTTCGTCAATTAAAAAAATATAAACTTTTGCTCTTTGACATTGAGATGAATATGTGTTATGATAAATTAGTTATGGGCGTAAATACGCTCAAACATGAAATTTTCGTATTTTTTTGGAGGATACAATGAAGAGTAAAGGTTTTGTGAAATTACTTGTTGCACTTCTCTGTATCGGTGCCCTTGCATTTGTTTCCATATGCGGTTTCGGTACCGACAAGAGCGGAAGTGCCAGCGACGTTAAGCTCGGACTGGACCTCGCAGGCGGTGTAAGTATTACTTACCAGACCGTAAAAGAGGATCCTACTTCTGCCGAGATGAGCGACACCGTTTATAAGATGCAGAAGCGTGCCGAAGGTTTCAGTACCGAGGCAGAGGTTTATCCCGAGGGTGATAACAGAATTACTGTTGCCATTCCCGGTGTATCAAGCCCTGACGATGTACTTAAGACACTTGGCGATGCAGGTAATATTTATTTCATATATGGTAAGAGCCCTGACGGAACAGTCAATATCTCTTTAGGCGCTGACGGCAAGTACACACTTGCCCGTCCTCTTGCAGATATCATCTCTGACGGCGGCCTTGTTGTAGACGGTTCGGATATTGCTGACGCACAGCCCCAGATGTATCAGGATCAGATCCAGGGTGTTCAGTATGTAGTTGATCTTACATTTAAGTCAGAAGGCACCAAGAAGTTTGCTGATGCTACTGAGTACGCATACAGCTATCGTTCAGCGGGTTCTTTAGAGAACATCATCGCTATCGTATATGACGGCGAGATCGTATCAGCTCCCGGCGTATCATCTGTTATCAGCGAAGGCCGTGCACAGATCAGCGGACAGCAGAATTACGATGAGAGTAATGTACTTGCTACCACCATCAGAGTAGGTGCACTTCCTCTTGAACTTTCAGTACTTAGATATTATGTAGAAGGTGCTTCACTTGGTGAGAACGCACTTGATACTTCACTTATCGCAGGACTTATCGGTCTTGGACTTATCATCCTTTTCATGATCATCATGTATCGTGTCCCCGGTGTTGCAGCTTCACTTGCACTTGTATTCTATACCGGATGCATGATTGTCTGCCTCAACCTGTTTGAAGTTACACTTACACTTCCCGGTATCGCAGGTATCATCCTTTCCATAGGTATGGCGGTAGATGCGAACGTCATCATCTTCACACGTATCCAGGAAGAACTCGGTACAGGCAAGACAGTACGTTCAAGTATCAAGATCGGTTTCAGCAAGGCTCTTTCAGCTATCGTTGACGGTAACGTTACCACCATCATCGCAGCTATCGTGCTTTACTACTTAGGATCAGGTACTGTTAAGGGCTTCGCACAGACACTTGCCATTGGTATCATCCTTTCCATGATCACAGCACTGTTTGTAACCAAGTTCATCCTTAACGCACTTGTTGATCTTGGCGCTGACAAGGTTGGCTGCTTCGGTGAGAAGAAGGGCTACAAGAAGATGAGAATAATTGAGAACTTCCCTAAGTTCGCGATCATCTCAGGCGTAGTTATCTTAGCAGGTGCGATTGCCATTATCGTAAATATCGCTACTATTGATGCTCCGTTCAATTACGGACTTGATTTCTCAGGCGGTACAGCTACTACATTTACCATCGACGGAGACCTTCCTTCAGATGTTAAGGAAACTCTTGATCAGAAGATCACAGCTGAGCTCGGCCAGAGTGCAGTTATATCTCAGGAGAGAGGTTCTTCCACATTTACAGTAAGAACAAAAGAGCTTTCAACAGATGACAGAGCTAAACTTACAAGTATCATTACATCCTCATATTCGGTACAGGATGCAAACATCACTACCGAGAGCGTAGGTGCTACAGTTTCGGGAGAGATGAAGCAGGATGCACTTGTAGCAGTTATCGTAGCTACCATCTGTATGCTTATATACATCTGGTTCAGATTTAAGAATATCAGCTTCGGTCTTTCATCTGTTATAGCACTTCTTCATGACGTGCTCGTAGTTGTTACGGTATATGCCATAGCTAAGGAGTTTATCTCGGTTGGTAACACATTTATCGCATGTCTGCTTACCATCGTAGGTTACTCGATCAATGCTACCATCGTTATCTTTGACCGTATCCGTGAGAACATGGCTGAAAAGCTTGATAAGGAAAGCGTAGCTGATGTTGTTAACAAGAGTATTTCCCAGACATTTACCAGAAGTATCTACACTTCATTGACCACCCTTATCATGGTTGTGCTTCTTGCCATCCTTGGTGTATCATCAGTCAGAGAGTTCGCCATCCCGCTTATCGCAGGTATCATAGCAGGCGGCTTCTCATCTGTATGCATCTCAGGCGGTATCTGGCATCTGTTCCGTAATAAGAAGAAAAAGGCTGAATAATGGATTGTAACGAAAAATGGTCTGTTTGTAATAAAAAAGGCGATTTTGAATTTATAATGAATACTTTCGGTGTGACCGCGTCCACCGCCAGACTTCTCATCAACAGGGATAAGACCACTGAAGAAGAGATCAGGGAATTTCTGTATCCGGATGAAGCTATGCTTTATCCGGGTACCCTTATGAGAAATCTGACGGAAGCGGCCGACATCATAGAAGAGAAGCTTTCGTCCCACGCTAAGATAAGGATCATAGGGGATTACGATGCCGACGGTATCATGTCCAC
>JAFZQN010000034.1 GCA_017620375.1 Lachnospiraceae bacterium | reverse complement strand
CCGACACGTATATCAGTCGCAGCCTTTGCATCTGCTTCTGAGGATATAAAGCAGAACAGTATTACGAGGACTGTCAGTGTAAAGATAATATTCAGTTGTTTTCTCCCGAAGCTTACCATATGCACATCCTCTTATACTTAACTTATCCTGCCGGGCCTTACTTCGCCGTATCATCAGCCTTGGCTATGCATCAGCCCTTACCTGTCACCAGTTTATACATATACTGCTTTAAAAAGTTTGGATCGGATGCTCCGCTCCCGAGCATACCGTACAGATTATCCTGTCCGGCCACAAGTCTTCCCTTAAAGAATTCCTGAAGTGCAGTCACATGCTCCTTCTTTAATCTGTTAAAATAATCATAATCATATTTCTTTAACTTACCCGAATATGCTTTAACTTCCACATATTTCCACTGTTTCTGTGCCGAAAGCAGGTATTCCATCCTGTAATTGGCATAGATCAGCATCAACGACATATCATTATCCTTTACCGCAAGACATGCTTCCTTTACATCCCCGTACTCTGCATACGGATACTTAAAGCATCTGTCCATCTTAACTTCGCTGCCGTCTGGAAGTCCCGTGGTCTCAGGATATATATCTTCCGACTTGAGCGTATCGAGAAATAATGCAAACTGCAGTGCATCTTCAGGCATAACAGCAAATGTCACTGTACCTAACATTCCCATGTAAGACCTCCTAATAAATCGACTGTCAAACGCTGCTAAAGCTGCATTCAACGAATACCAATATCATCCGTGATAAACATCGCATCTCCAAACGAGAAGAATCTGTATCTTTCCTGTACTGCTGCCTCGTATGCTTTAAGCACATGCTCTCGTCCTGCAAGAGCACTTACAAGCATGATAAGCGTGGACTCCGGCAGGTGGAAATTGGTGATAAGGCAGTCAAGTACCTTAAACCTGTATCCGGGATAAATGAATATCTCCGTGTCCGCACTGCCCGGTATCACATTCCCGTTCTCATCCGCTGCCGACTCTATCGTACGGCACGAGGTGGTTCCTACACATATGACTCTTCCGCCGTTCTTTTTGCAGCTGTTTATCTTTTCTGCCGCTTCAGGTGTCACTATATAGAACTCACTGTGCATATGATGGTCGAGTATGTTTTCTTCCTTTACGGGTCTGAATGTACCGAGTCCTACATGTAGCGTGACCTCAGCTATATCCACACCCTTTTCTCTTATGGTATCCAGCAGTTCTGTAGTAAAATGCAGTCCTGCGGTAGGTGCTGCCACAGAACCCTCATACTTTGCATATACGGTCTGGTATCTGTTTTTATCCTTAAGTTCATGTGTGATATAAGGAGGAAGAGGCATCTCACCCAGCTTATCCAGTACTTCTTCGAATATGCCTTCATACTCAAAGCATACCACACGGTTTCCGTCGTCCTTTACCGCTTCAACCTTTGCGGTAAGCTCACCGTTGCCGAATCTGACCTTTGCTCCCTCTCTTAACTTCTTTCCGGGCTTAACTATGCACTCCCATCTGTTTGCATCGATACGCTTTAGTAAAAATACCTCTACCGCACCTTCCTTCGGTGCCACAAAACCCTTGGGTAAGTTTTCGTTATCTACTACTCTCGTTCCTATGAGTCTGGCCGGTATGACCTTGGTATTGTTGATCACAAGACAGTCGCCCTTACGCAGCAGTCCCACTATCGACTCAAAATGGTCATGCCTGAAATCTCCCGTATTCTTATCAAGTACGAGTAATCTTGACGAAGACCTTTTTGCAAGCGGGTCCTGAGCTATCAGTTCCTCGGGAAGATCATAATAAAAGTCCGATTTTTTTAATGTAGTTTCCATTCCTATCTCACTATCCCTTTCAGTTTATCAGCAAGCTTTTTATACTTTTCTATAAACTGTGCGTGGTTATTTTCAAGGTATTCCTTGTTCCCATCCGCAGAAGCTTTTTCAAGTTCGAAAGCCTCCTTGTAAAGTTCCCTGGCTCCTATAGTCTTCGAGGCACTCTTTACGGAATGTACCAATACCCTGTAATCGTTCAGATTACCGCTTTCTTTTAATACAGTAAGCTTCTCCGCATTCTTTTCGGCAGCTTTAGCATAATCGCCCACTATCTCAAAATAAAAGCTTTCCTCTCCTCCGCAGTAATTAATGCCTTCCGAAGTATGGAGTCCAAGCTCCGAAAGCACTTCTATAGGATCATCGAATACTGCCTGATCCTTACCGGGGTTCTCTGTTTTTACTGTCTTATTAGAATTTTCCGGAAGATATTTTCTGAGCATCTTCTCAAGATCTTTTATCTCTATGGGCTTTGACAGATAATCGGTAAAGCCTGCACTGATATACTGCTCCTTTGCACCCACTACGGCATTGGCTGTAAGAGCTATGATCACCGTCTTATCATCTACCAGCGATTCTTTCTTTAGTATTTCCAGAGTCTCTATGCCATCCATCTTAGGCATCATATGATCGAGCAGTACCATATCGTATTTCTTCTCACGCATGAGCCTGATAGTCTCTTCACCGGATGTACATACTTCAGGTGTGATCCCGAACAGCTGCATGAAGTTGGATGCCACCTTAAGATTCATCTCATTATCATCGGTGATAAGCACCTTTGCACCGCCCGCAATAAACTTCTGGGCATCTTCTGCTATCCTTACAGCACCGGAACGTCTGTCATGATACTTTCCTACAGGTGTTACGTCAGCTATCTTAAGCTTCAGATAAAAAGAGAACACGGAGCCTTTTCCATACTCACTTTCTACCTCCAGCCTGCTGTTCATCATCTCAAGCAGCTTGGTTACGATGGATATACCGAGACCTGTACCTTCTATATGTCTGTTTCTCTTTTCCTCAAGTCTTTCAAAGGATATGGCAAGCTTATCTATATCCTCTTTACGTATACCTATACCGGTATCTTTTACCGCTACGTTAAATATCAGGTTGTCGTCACATATTTCTTTTTTTCTGATACTGAGAGTAACAGTACCTTTTTCGGTATATTTAACGGCATTTGTGAGCAGGTTCATGATGATCTGGCTGATCCTGACATCATCACCGTACAGCTTGGACGGCAGATCCTCATCCATGTCAACTTTAAGCTCAAGCCCTTTTGCCTTTGCACGTTCACTTATGGTATTTACCAGATTGTGTGTCAGGTCATTTACATCAAACTCAACAGGTACCAGTTCCATCTTGCCGTCCTCGATCTTTGAAAAATCAAGGATGGTATTGATGATCGATAAAAGAGTATTGCCCGCGGATTTGATATTTGACGCATAATCAAGTATCTTTTCATCATCGGACTTTCTGAGTATCATCTCATTCATACCGAGTACGGCATTTATAGGAGTTCTGATCTCATGTGACATATCTGCAAGGAAATCACTTTTAGCTTTATTGGCTATATCGGCTGCGGTTTTTTCAAGCTTAAGTACTTTTGCCTCGTAATCCTTACGCTGCTCGTTAACCTTCATTTCCTCCATGCGCAGGTTCGTACGTCTTTCGTTCTTATATCCCACGATATAGAATACAGAAATAAGCGTAAATACTACAGCACTTACAAGTATACTTAACAAAAGCTGCTGTGTCTGAGCTTTAAATATCTCGCTCTTGGCTGTGATAATGACCAGATGCCACTGATCCATAACATTATCTACAAATACGGTACAGCTCTTTCCGTTTATCTCCATGTCAAAGTTACCCTTGCCGGTACTTTTGACTTTGTTAAACAGTTTCTTCTGTTCATCGGTCAGATCGTAGTTATTCCCTACTTCCTTTTTATCTTTATGGGCTATGACCATACCATCATAATTAAGGATATATCCGTAGCCGACTCCGTTGATCTGTATATTTTCAGCTATCTCCTGTACACTGTTCA
Source organism: Lachnospiraceae bacterium (assembly GCA_017620375.1). Lineage (GTDB taxonomy): Bacteria > Bacillota > Clostridia > Lachnospirales > Lachnospiraceae > RUG11977. The sequence continues at coordinate 11,504 of JAFZQN010000034.1, read as the reverse complement.
GTGTAAGGTCGAGTGCCAGAGCATCATATTTATTGCTTAAATTACGTCCTACAGATATGATAACATTTCCGGTCTGGGCATCCACGTACGGATTTACTATGGTCACCTCTCCGTTATGCTCTATAAGAGTATTGTACCAGTCCCTTTTTGTGGGATCATAACCTTCGGGAGGCACCCAGCCTACTCCGTCCACATATTCTCCTCTTATTACACCATATATACCGGTGTAAGTGGAATCAAAATAAGAAGTCGTATTTTCAGACTCCCTCGTGATATATTCTACTATCTCTTCGTTTGTCGCCCCATTTTGGACCATATGGTCCACACTGTCCGATACTACATATATAGCGCTTTTTGCGGTTTCCAGATAGTTCTCAAGTTCTGCAGTGATAGCCGCCGTCTTATCATTACCAAGCTCTATTACATAATCATTTGATGTTCTGTAGATAACTCTCGAGGTAAATATTACCATAAGAGCCATCAGTACAAATGTAACCGTAAGAATTGTTACCAGGTTTCGCCAGTTCCGTATCATGAGGTTCTCCTCTGTAACGCTTTATTTAGCAAATATAAAAGCGGTCTTTTCTGTCCATAACATTTTAATTATATCCAAAATGCCACATCCAGTCAAGAACCGCCATGATATTTTAAGGTTGTATTTACTGTGCCTGTACAGCCGTGAATGCCACGGTATTTACTATATCCTCTACAGAACATCCGCGGGACAGATCGTTACAAGGCTTTGCCAAACCCTGAAGTACTGCAAAGCACTCTGCTCCGCCTATACGCTGTGTGATCTTGTAACCGATATTTCCGGCCTGAAGATCGGGGAATATAAGAACATTCGCATGTCCTGCCACAGGGCTCCCCTTAGCCTTTGAAGCACCTATCTCAGGTACAAGTGCTGCGTCAAACTGCATCTCACCATCAAGGCAAAGGTCGGGAGCCAGCTCATGAGCCTTGGCTACTGCCTGCTGTACTTTTGTAACTAATTCATGCTTTGCGCTTCCCTTAGTCGAGAATGAAAGGAATGCTACCTTGGGTTCTTCTATACCGCACAGTCTCTTTGCTGTATCTGCTGCGGATATACCGATCTCAGCCAGTTCATCGGCTGTAGGATTGGGCATAACTACGCAGTCTGCGTATACCAAAAGTCCGTTATGTCCCAGGCTCTTATTGGGACAGTCCATAAGAAAGCTTGAGGATACTACCTTGATACCGGGCTTGGTCTTTATGATCTGGAGTGCAGGTCTTAACATATCGCCTGTGGTATGTACCGCACCGGATACAAGTCCGTCAGCATCCCCTGTCTTTACCATCATGATGCCGTAGTACATTACATCCTGTACAAGCTTCGCTGCATCCTCTTCTGTAACTCCCTTTGCCTTACGGAGCTCGTAAAGCTCTGCAGCATATTCCTTAGCCTTGGGGCTTGCGGCAGGGTCGATGAGTTCGATGCCTGTAATGTCGGTACCGGTTTCTTTTGCGGTATTCTTTATAGCATCAATACTTCCGAGCAGCACCGGCTTTGCGTAGCCTTCGTCCTTTATGATCTTTGCAGCCTGTACTGTACGGGACTCGTCACCCTCGGGAAGTACGATGGTCATAAGTTTGCTTTGTGCCTTTTTCCTGATGTCTTCTACCATGCTCATGATGGGGTCCTCCTTGCATATATTATTTCATGTTCTGGTGCGTGCCGAACCTGTGTATATATTTTCCGCACGCAGATTAGCGGATTTTTGACGTTTTTGCATTCGGGCAGATACGGCCCGAATAGAGTGCAAAAAGTCTTATTATAAACCAATATCTCCGAAGCCATCCCATACGTTCTTGCCGGAGTACTTCATTGCGGTCTTTTCACCTCTAAGTACATCAAGTGTTGCGTATGCAAGTGCTTCCTGTTCCATCTCACCGGGATATACGCTGATGGGTGCTATGAAGCTGCAGCGCTTCTCGATCCATTCTTTTACATCGGCAAATCTCATGAGGCCGCCTGTAAGAAGTATACCGTCTACCTTACCGCAGAGTACTACACTCATCTCACCTATCATCTTACATACCTGATAGATCATGGTGTTCCATACAAGTGATGCCTTTTTGTCTCCTGCTTCTACCAAAGCATGTATCTTATCGGAATCAGATGTTCCGAACAGGCTTACAAAGCCGCCTGATCTTGCACACAGAAGCTTTGCTTCCTTTACGGAATGTGTTTCTACATATTCAAGCATAGAAAGTACGGGTACGCTTCCTATACGGGTAGGGGTAAATGCTCCCTCGCCGTCAGCTCCCATGTTTCCGTCTACCATACGTCCGTGATCATGTGCGCTTACAGTGATGCCGCCATCTATATGTGCTACTATGAAGTTGCAGTCCTCATACTTTTTGCCGAGCTTTTTCGCATGTGCTTCTGCTACTGCCTTCTGATTTAATACGTGTGAATGTGATACACGGTATACTCCCTTGATACCGGTAAGTCTGGCAAGATCTGAATACTCATCCACATTGGTAGGGTTAAGTGTATATGAAGGCTTTCCGAACTCTTTTGAGAACTGCCATGCGAGCATTACTCCGAGCTTGGCGGGATGCTCGCTTCCGCCTACTGCGGCTACGGTATCGTCATAGAGCTTTTCATCTATCGATGTTACTCCGCCGGGCTGGGTGCAGGCACTGCCGCCGCGGCCGACAAATACATCTATGCTCTTGGGGTCGATACCCTCTTCCTTTAACATGTCCATGATCACGCCATATCTGAAGGGCATCTGGTCATTTACATGAGGGAACTTTAAAAGCTCGGGAGCATCATGGAACAGACTGTGCTCAAAGAGCAGTTTTTCGTTATCGAAAAGGCTTACCTTTGTGGATGTTGAGCCGGGATTGATCACCAGTAATCTGTATACTTTTGTGTCTGACATTTTTTATACCTCTATATATGTTAATTTATATCTTACTTATATCATTCGGATTTTGTAATTTTATATCTATACCGGTAATACCTTCGTATAAATTATATCTATAATAAATCCCATCAAATCAAGAATATAGCACATTCTCAGGATTTATGTCAATAATTTTTTGGATTTGACTTCATGTATAAAATGTTATAGAATAAAAAACACAGATACTCATATTGGTCATCGTGAACAAAGTGAAGGATCTTTGTACATAAAACATAATACTTGAGAAAGAAGGTATACTGCTTTGGACAAAAAAGGTAGCGAATTAGTTCTTGAGAAAATCCACAAATCTGCCCATAACGGTGTGGTCGGAGCCATAATCCTGATCGTATTGTTCGGACCGGTTTCCCTGTTCGGTATATTTATGACCATAAGGGACGGTTTCCAGGATTATAGTGTTATGTTCATTATCTTTGCCGCTATCCTGGCATTGGGAATCTTTTTGCTGGTATTCAACAAGAAAAGGCTTAACGATCCCATGAAATCGGGCGTCATCAAAAGAAACCCCAATATCCTTGAGATGGCTGACGAGCTTGTTGAGAACAAAGTATATGAGGATCAGTTCCTTATCCTCTCTCCCCGTATCATAGCAAATGCTGCTGATATCACTCAGATTTCATATACCGATGAGGTATTTCTCGTATATGTATATATCCACCGTACCAACGGCGTTATGGACACCAAGCAGCTCAAACTTGAGACCGCTCACGGTATGATGGGCTTCAATATCATCCGTAAGAAGGATGAAGAAGTCAATGTTCTTATGAACAATGTATTATCTCACTGCCGTTATGCAAGAGCCGGCTACACAAAAGAAAGCCTTGCTTACCTTAACCAGATGCGTGAACTCTGGAAGAGAGACCAGGCAGCTAAGAGTAACACACCAAATATTTAATTACAACTGCATTTATCTTAAACTCAAACAGAGCCAACATGAATTATCATGCTGACTCTGTTTTTATGTCCATATCCTGCCTTACATATTCTGATTCGCTATTCTGTCCTGCCTGCAGCTAACTTAAACCTTGTTCAGCCTGCCTGCGTTCTTCTCTTTCACCCTGCCTGTGTCCTATACATCTCGGCATATTTCCCGTTAAGTGATATAAGCTCATCATGCGAGCCTTTTTCCGCTATCTGTCCTTCTTCTATCAGTATGATGATATCGGAATCCCTGATGGTTGAAAGTCTGTGTGCAATGATAAAGGATGTTCTGTTCTCACATATCTTTAACATAGCATTTCGTATCTTCTGCTCAGTCACGGTATCTACCGAGCTTGTAGCCTCATCCAGTATCATGATGGGAGCATTGGTAAGCACCGCTCTGGCTATGGTGAGCAGCTGTCTCTCACCCTGCGAGAGTTCCATGCCGCCCTGCTCGAGTACCGTATCGTACCCGTGCGGGAGTCTTTCTATAAATGCATCTGCACCGGCCGCTCTTGCGGCTTCTTTTATCTCATCTATCGAGGCATCCTCATGTCCGTATGAGATATTGTTCCTGACTGTATCGGCGAAAAGGGCTGTATCCTGCAGTACTACACCGAATATCTTTCGAAGATCTCCCATCCTGTAATCTCTTAGGTCATTGCCGTCTAAGTATATGCTTCCGTCATTAACATCATAAAAACGTGTGAGCAGGTTGATGATGGTGGTCTTTCCGGAACCGGTGGGGCCTACTATGGCGACCTTCTTACCCGCGGGGATCTTAAGCGATATATTCTTTAATATCTGCTTGCTCTCATCGTATCCGAAGCTTACTCCCTTAAACTCTACCTCACCCTTGGGTGATTCAAGGTCGATCGCATTTTCCTTATCGGCAGGCTCAGGCTCTTCATCCATGATCTCAAATACACGCTCGGCACCTGCCACCGCGGTCTGCAGGTTATTGTATACGTTTGCTATATCGACAAAAGGTCTTGTAAACTGTCTGGAGTATAAAAGGAACGTACTGATAAGTCCTATGTCCGTGATCCTTCCGTTGACAAACAAAAGACCGCTGATAACCGCTATAGCGAGATAACAGATATTGTTGATCACGTTCATCAAAGGCATAAGATATCCCGACCAGATAAGAGCCCTGATGGATGTCTTGCACAGGTTCTCGTTCTTTCTGTCAAAGTCGGCCTGCATAGCCTGCTCGCGACCGAATGCCTTTACTACCGTAAGTCCCGATATACCTTCTTCTATCTGTCCGTTAAGTATACCGAGATTCTTCTGCTGTTCACGGAAAAGTTTCCTAGTCTGTCTGGTAACCACCTTGGTAAGTACAAATATCATGCCAACGCTGCACAAGGTAACCATGGTAAGCAACGGGCTCAGTATTATCATCATAGTAAATATACCGATGATGGTAAATATGTAAGTCATGAGCAATGTGATCGAGCTCGATATGGTGGTACTGATATTATCGACATCGTTGGTAAGTCGGCTCATGAGTTCACCATGCTGGTGCTTGTCGAAGAACTTTAAGGGAAGCTCTTTGATCTTACCGAACAATACCTGGCGTATATGATTGATGATCCTCTGTCCTATGGCTGCCATGAGGAACTGCTGCATGAACTTGACAAACCAGTCACATACATACAGTCCTGCCAGAAGCAGCAACAATGTGGTGATGGTGTCACCGTTGCTGATACGCGTGATGATACTTCCCGTAAGTCTCGGGGATATTATTGAAGCTCCTGAGGAAAAAGCCGAAAGCAAAAGCACCCAGCCAAGTCCTTTCCTGTGACCTTTTGTTAAGTCCCAGAGTCTTTTCAGCGTACCTTTTAAGTTTTTAGGTTTTACTACTGCCGCACCTCTGCCCGGTCTTGATATACCGTTCAGGTTCCGTGGCGGTACCGAAGTTATCCTTGATTCTGCCATTTTCTATTTTTCCTTATCAATTATCTGCTATCTGTCACCTGTCTACTGTCATCCTGAGCATAGTGAAGGATCTTATAAGTTTCAAGCTATTTTCCCTATCTGTGACTCATAAATCTCTCTGTAAGTCTGGCAGCTCGCAAGCAGCTCACTGTGTGTCCCGAAGCCCTGTACCACTCCGTTATTAAGACACAGTATCCTGTCGGCTCTCATGACGGTAGATATCCTCTGGCTTATAAGCAGTACCGTTGCCTTTGTCTCCATCTCGCTTAAGCCCTTAAGTACCGTACTTTCCGTATTGGCATCGAGAGCACTTGTACAATCGTCAAGTATAAGTATGCCCGGGTCTCTGATGAGGGCTCTGGCTAAGGACAGCCTCTGTTTCTGACCGCCTGATAAGTTTACGCCGCCCTGTCCGAGCAGAGTATCATAACCGTCCTTGGTCTTTTCTATAAAGTCAGCTGCACAGGCAATCCCTGCAGCCTTATATATCCTCTGCTTATCCTCTTCTGTTATCTGTGAACCTGTTAAACTATTATCGTCAGCTTTACCATCTGCTTTTAACGCTGCCTTGATATCTTTCTTTTCAAGTCCCCAGCTTAAGTTCTCCATGATGGTACCGCTGAACAGCAGTGCCTTCTGTGCTACCAGTGCTACCCTGCTCCTTAAGTGCGCCTCATCGATCTCGTTTACATTAACGCCGTCCACCAGGATCTCTCCTTCTGAGACGTCATAGAATCTGGGGATGAGATTTACCAGGCTGCTCTTTCCGGAACCTGTCGGTCCTATTATGCCTATCGTCTCGCCCGGAGACGCAGCAAATGATATGTGGCTTAGAGCATCTCTTGATGCACCCGCGTATGCAAAGGAAACATCCTTAAACTCGATGGTACCCTTGATATCGGGACGTTTGGGATTTTCTGCCTTCTTCTGTGCAGGCTTTTCATCGAGCACTTCCTTGATACGTTCGGATGATGCCAGAGCTCTAACCGCATTGTTTATGACATTTGATATGAAGTTAAGTGCAAAAAGAACCTGACCCATGTAGTTGACTGATGCCATGAGCCTGCCTATATCCGATGCATTCTGGTTTTTGGAGATAAAAAGAAGTAATACTATACCGAAGTTGACGGTAAGGTTGATAAGAGGGGCAAACATAGCCATGGCACGTAGTGCCGAAGTATTGGCTGCCGCCAGGTTGTCCGAGGCATCCTTGAACTTCTCTGTTTCCTTGTCCTCGGCCCTGAATGCCTTTACTACACGTACTGAAGAAAGGAACTCTCTCGATACGCCGTTCAGCTTGTCGAGCTTTTTCTGAACCTTTCCGAAACGGGGATATCCCACGAAGATATTTGCCACTATGAGAAGCGTAGCTACCAGTATGATCACTATCATGATGGGAGCCTGCTTGGGAGTCTGTATGATGATAAGGATAACCGCACCTATACCTGTGATAGGAGCCTTTATCATGATCCTCATTATGCTGTTGATGAAGTCCTGTATCTGCGTTACATCATTCGTTATCCTGGTAATGATGGATGCAGGCTGCAGTCTGTCGATATTCTCCAGGGACAGGCTCTGCACATTTTTATAAATGTCGTGCCTTATCTCTTTTCCTATGGTCTGGGATGTACGGCTTGCGAAGTGGTTACGCATGACCGCACACAATGCTCCGAATAAAGCAATCCCCAGCATGATGCCGCCGTATCCGAGTATCCTGCTTACATCCGCATTTGCCACGCCCTCGTCCACAATATATGACATATACGTAGGCTGCATAAGGTCCGCTACAGCTTCCAATGTAAGGAATGCCGTAGATATCAGAAATATCACAATATGTCTTTTTAAATAGCTTAAGATGAGTTTCATTTCACACTTTAAGTTCCTTTATCATTTTGTTTGCAGACGGATATGGTAAGCAATATATTAGCCATTATCGCTCCGGCCAAAGGCAGATATACTATTGTCATGACACCGTTGTAGGTGCCGGCTATATCGGGTATGATCAAAAGCATGAAGCAGAAAAACAGTACCCATTTGTTATCACCTTGTTGCCGGGTGACCTGTTAAAAGCAGCTTCCGGCTTACAGCCATAGCACTTGCCCTCAGTTTGATTTACGCAGTTATCACATCTTTTCCCGCAATACGAATTCTCCATATCGCTACCCCGTTTTATACATCTGCATTAACACTATGTACATTCTTTTACCCACAATATAAAATTATAACTCAATTCAATTTTCATTACAATGTATTATATTAAAAAAGTGCCATCGGAATCAACCGATGACACTGAAAACCTTTGTTATCCGAGCCCTATACCTGTAAGTATAAGGATTGCTCCCGCCACTATACATACCCAGGCAATGATCTTTACGGATGTTTTTCTTATATTCTCTTTATCCGGTTTTATGAGCACGGCTATCCCGGCTGCAGCGAGTATAATACCCACTATCATTAAAGTCTTTATTAAGGTGGGATTCACCGATGTATCACCGTTAAACGCATCAGAAAATCCATCTAAAAAACCGCTTAAAAACACTTATGTACTCGCCTCCGTATTTATCCGAACAAAATTACTTTACAAGAAGTGACTCTCCTGTCATCTCCTTAGGCTGAGGGATCTCCATGATCTCTAACAGTGTAGGGATGATATCTGCAAGCTTGCCGCCTTCACGAAGCTTTACGCCGTCCTTATAGTTAACAAGGATGAAAGGTACGGGATTGGTGGTATGAGCGGTGAAAGGAGCACCTGTCTCATAATCGATGAGCTGCTCTGCATTACCGTGGTCAGCACAGATGAACATTGTGCCGTCAACTTCCTTGATGAATGTCTCAAGCTCGCCCAAGCACTCGTCGATTACTTCGATAGCCTTAACAGCTGAAGGAAGAACGCCTGTGTGGCCTACCATGTCGGGGTTAGCGAAGTTACAGATGATAACATCATAGTAAGCGTTTCCGTCCTCATCCTTCTTGGTAATAGCCTGGCTTAACTTATCACATACGGTGTAAGCGCTCATTCTGGGCTTCTTGTCATATGTAGGAACATACTTGGGTGAATCTACAAGGATTCTGTCCTCGTTAGGATTGGGAGCCTCTACACCGCCGTTGAAGAAGAATGTAACATGTGCATACTTCTCTGTCTCAGCGATACGAGCCTGCTTTAAGCCTAACTTTGAGATATACTCTCCGAATGTATTGGTAAGCTGTACCTTTTCAAAAGCTACAGTCTTGTTCTTGATGGTAACATCATACTCTGTAAAGCATACATATGTAAGAGGAAGGAAACCGTTTCTTCTCTCAAATCCGTCGAACTGCTCATCACACATAGCATGAGTGATCTCTCTTGCACGGTCGGGGCGGAAGTTAAAGAATACTACGGAATCATTAGCCTTAATGGTAGCTACGGGAGCACCGTTCTTCTTTACTACGAAAGGTACTACGAACTCATCAGTTACACCTGCATCATATGAAGCCTGGATACCTGCTGTAGCTGACTCAGCCTCGTTGCCCTCGCCGTAACAAAGAGCTGCATAACCCTTTTCTACTCTGTCCCAGTTCTTATCACGGTCCATTACATAGTAACGGCCCTGAACTGATGCAACCTCGCCTACACCGATCTTTGCCATCTCTGCTTCAAGCTGTGCTACATAGTCCTTGCCCGATGCGGGAGGTGTATCACGTCCGTCAAGGAAGCAGTGAACATATACTTTCTTAAGATCATTACGCTTAGCAAGCTCTAAAAGTCCGTAGATATGAGTGATATGGCTGTGAACGCCGCCGTCTGATACAAGTCCGTAAAGATGAAGTGCCGAATCATTCTTCTTGCAATTCTCTACTGCGCGGAGAAGCTCGGGATTCTTAAAGAAGTCACCGTCCTGGATCTCCTTGGTGATACGTGTAAGATCCTGATATACAATACGGCCGGCACCCATATTAAGGTGTCCAACCTCTGAGTTACCCATCTGTCCGTCGGGAAGTCCTACGAACATACCTGATGCATTACCCTTTACAAAAGGATATTCCTTCATCAATCTGTCCATAACAGGTGTCTTAGCCTGCGCTACTGCATTTCCTTCGGTCTTGTCGTTTAATCCGTATCCGTCAAGGATCAATAATACTGTCGGTTTCTTAGCCATGTCTCTTCCTCCATATATAAAAATGTTATTTCCTTCAAACTTCAATCTGAAATATTATAATGCTCACATTTTTATAAGTCAAGAGATTTTTACAGCCGACGGTTTGCCGACTCAAGAAAACGCTTTATTGCTTCATTCGAAACCATCCTTAAGAAGTGCAGTACCAAATTCCGGAGCAGGATCATTGATCCTCTTGAATACATCATCTTTTGTAAAATTGCTGTCATTTCGTATCAAATACTCTGCAAAGTCAAATGTCCAGAACGTATCTATATCCTTATCCAGGCCCAGGTCTTTCCACCATCTGAAAGGTATCTGTCTGTCATGTAAAGCCTCGTTCTTCTCTATTTCTTCAACCGCCTGCTCATAAGAGAGTTTTGAGAATGCAGGATGAGAATAGCTGTGATTTCCCACGATCATACCATCTGTTCTTTCCTCCCGTGTTTTTCCCCAAAATACATTTTCTATACAATAGTTGTTTTAAGTCCATATTGCTATGGCGAGAGTGCCGAGCACTATCAGGATTAAACCAATGATCGCCTTGTGACGGAGCTTTTCTTGGAATACAAAGTAAGAGAAAACAACCGTAACTGTAACACTCATTTTATCAATCGGGACAACAACGCTGACAACGCCGTTTTGTATTGCATAGTAATAGCACAGCCAGCTTCCTCCGGTCGCCAGACCCGATAAAGCGATAAACTTAAGTTCCTTTTTATCCAAAGATATGAGCTGTTTCTGTTTGTCTTTGATCAATACGATAAGCCAGGCCATTACCAGCACTACACTCGTGCGGATAGCTGTCGCCAGATTGGATTCCACGCCTTCAATGCCGACTTTGGCAAGAATGGACGTCAGTGCAGCAAAAACTGCGGAACCGATCGCATACGGAAGCCAGACGGCTTTTGCTTGTTTGATGTCAGCGTTTTTCTTTTCGATCATCAGGAAGATGCCGACAGCAAGAAATGCCGTACCGGTAAGTTTCACTGCAAGATGATTCGTCTCGTTGAACAGTATGATGGCGAGAAGAATCGTCAGCACCGTACTCGATTTATCAACAGGAACTACCTTGTTGACGTCTCCTACAGAAAGAGCCTTGAAATAGCAGATCCAGGAAGCGCCGGTCGCAATACCTGAAAATATCAGAAAGCTTAATGATTTCGTAGTTATATCCGTTATCGTATTTGATGAGCCGACAACAAAGACCATGACCCACGAAAATAGTAAGACAACAACCGTCCGTAATGCTGTTGCAATGTCCGAATCAGTTTTCCTTATGCCACACTTCGCAAGTATAGAAGTCAAGCCTGCAAATACAGCGGAAAGCACCGCCATTAGAATCCACATAATTTGTCACCTGTATAAATTTCGATGTATCGATATTTAGTTTTCTTAAGAGATTTCAGTTCCATATTATCTAATAAAATGCGTCGGCTGCCATTCTTCCTTTTCGGGCAAACCGTATTTTTCCTTGCCAAGTGCGATACTCTTCATTAGAAATGTCATGTTTCGTGCAAGGGTTCTCATCGTCTGAAGTCCTTCTGCATCCTGT
>JAFZQN010000033.1 GCA_017620375.1 Lachnospiraceae bacterium | reverse complement strand
GGAGTAACAAATGCCGTCCATATGGGCCAGCCGTACAGAGGCTTACCCAGTATGTATGCTGCAGGTACATGCATGGTAAGCGCAAACGGTGCCACTACAGAGAACAGTATCTTTAAAGGTCTCGGATAGATATCTATCGGATACTGGCAAGCACTTCGTCCGCCGTAGGTAAGGGCGTTTACAAGCTCTACTGATTTTACGCTGTGGATGCAGAATATGCATTCTATCATGAAAAGCCCAAGTATAAGCATGCAGCTCATAAAGATGGACTCTATAAGTACCAGCACCTTCGGTACACTCCAGGTGACCTCGGACATATTGCTGCCGATGATAAGTGATGTCACACCTACCGCTATACAGGTGATACGTCTCGGATCTATACCGCTGCACAGCACCTGGGTAAGTATCCCTCTGGGTCTTAAAAGCAGCGAGTCCAGCTGACCGGATCTCACCATCGAAGGGAAGTTGCCCGTCACTCCTCTTCCGAAAAACTCTGTTATATAAAATGATACCGACATGAGTCCGAAGAAGAAAAACAGATTGCCGCCCGACCACTCTTTTAAGGTCTCAAAACGGTCAATGACCAGGATTACCGCCAGCATTTCGCCGCCTTCCATAACAAGCTGTGCTATGGTCTGCATAATGAATGATGCGGGGTACTGAAGGTGGCTTTTTAAGAGCATTCCCATGGATCTTATGTATAATTTTATTGTATTCATCGTATCTTGCCGCAGGCATGCTTACACATCGGTGACGAGCCTGTCACGGCACCGATGGAAGTTTGAATGCTTTTTCAAACTTTGTCAGCCCCCCTGTATGATCATTTTCTTACGGTTCATTTCCCATAAGCCGACACCGATAAGTATCAGGACCGCCGCCCATCCGGACTGGCGCAAAAGGATGAGTGGTGCTTCGCTTACCATATATTCACCCGAGTACAGTCTGATCGGTGCATCAAGCAACTGAGCATAGGGCAGCATAGTGATCACCTTCTGCCAGCTGTCAGGGAACAAAGTTAAAGGGAGCAGGTTACCGGATAAAGTAACCATCAAAAGATTAAGCAGACTCTGCATTCCTCTCGGATCGAGAGTCCTCATGGTAAATGCTATAGTGATATTTTCCAGGGCACACATACAGATAAGCCCCAGTGAAAGCGCTATCAGTCCCGACATAAGTCCTCCGCCGGAAGAAGGAAGTGTGATCCCCCATCCTTTCGGAAGCAGGAACGCCACTATCATCATGGGAATACCGCGCATAAGGCTTCCCATAAGCTTCTGTGCCGCAACCCTTATGTAGTAGAATGTGTACATATTTACAGGTCGGCATAAGTCGTAAGAAATACTTCCGTTTTTTATCTTATCGTTCAGGTCCGGATCGGTAGCGACCATCATACGGAAGAATGCCTGCTGGAGCCATACATAGGTCGATACCTGTTCTATGGGCATAGCCTGTGCCTTACTCTCATACAGAGCATGGTACAATGCTACAAGCACGATACCGAAAAACATCTGACATACGATACCGCCTATCATCGCCCCACGGTACTGCAGCTCCATCTTAAGTCTCATACGAAACACCGAAAGGTATGCTCTCATAGGTCCATCTCCTTATACATAGCTGCTATCAGGTGGTCGATGTTTTCAGATTCCAGTGTCATTTCGCTGATGGTGCCGGCGTCCTGTAACAGTGCCAGCATATTGGCGGTAGGTATCTCGGATGGCGAATATGTTATCTTTATCTCTCCATCAGATCTTTCGACCTGCACCTTTTCCGGGAGATTCAGCTTCGGCTCATCCGTGTTGTATTTTACGGTAACGGTCCGTACCGTATCAAATCTTTCAAGCAGGTCTTTCAGGTGCCCGTCAAACAGCTTCTGGCCGTGACCGAGGACCATTACTCTTGAACAGAGTGCTGCGATATCCTCCATGTCGTGCGTGGTCAGCATGATGGTGGTACCGTGTTCCTTGTTTTCCCATTTAAGGAAATCTCGTAGAGCCAGCTTGCTTACGGCGTCAAGTCCTATAGTAGGTTCATCGAGGAATAGGATATCCGGTCTGTGCAGTAAAGAACCGCAGAGCTCAGCCCGCATTTTCTGACCCAGACTCAGGAGTCGCAGCGGAGTTCTTAGCAGTTTTTCAAGCTGAAGTGCTTCAACCAATTCATCCATTCTGCTCTTGTAATCCTTTTCGGGTATCCTGTAGATATCCTTAAGTAAGGAGTAGCTGTCTACGATGGGCACATCCCACCAGAGCTGGCTGCGCTGTCCGAATACTACGCCTATGTGCTTTACATAATCCTTGCGGTCTTTCCACGGGATCATGCCTCCGACCTTCGCTTCACCGCTCTCCGGTGTGAGTATACCGGACAGGATCTTGACGGTGGTGGATTTTCCGGCTCCGTTCGGTCCGATATAACCCACAAGTTCACCTTTTTCGACAACAAAGGAGATCCCCGCTAATGCGCTGACGATCTCCTTTTCACGGAATAGTTTACCCTTCTCACGCTTTTTGCGAACGGTAAATGTCTTCCTTAAATTATTAACTTCAATGTAGCTCAAATGAATCACCCCCAATGCTCATCATTAGTCGCGTAGGAAGTCCGATTATAGCATTATGATCCATTCATGTCAAGAACTTTTTTAGCTCATATATTGATACAGGCAGCTATCGTCTATGTCGGATACTTTAGCAAATCCCGTACAACTCATGATGAACCTTAATTCATCACTTACCGACTGAAGGAATCTCTCCACTCCGGCTGTTCCCTCTATTTCGAGAGCGGGAAGCATGGACCTGCCGACTGCCGCAGCGTCTGCTCCGAGAGCTATAGCTTTATATACATCGGCTCCGCTTGCTATACCGCAGTCCACTATTATCTTCACATCTTTTCCTTCAAGAGCTTCTTTTATCTCCGGAAGTACCATCATAGGAGGTGCTGCGTAAGGAAGACGTCCGTGATGGTGGCTGACGATGATGGCTTTTGCACCGATCTCGGCACATTTTACAGCATCCTCAGCACTTAATACTCCTTTTACCACAAAGGGAAGCTTACTTGACTCTATATAGGATGCAAGCATATCTGTGGTCTGTACCGCCATCTGCTCTCCTATCACGATATCCAGTCCTGTGTTACCAAAGATATGGTCTATGTCCATACCGATACCGAAGGCTCCGATGCTCTCTGCATACTGCATCTGATCCCTTACCTTACCGTTGTCCGCATAGGGCTTTACGATACGTACGGTCTTGGCACCGGTAGCTATGATCTTAGCGAACATATCGTTTTCCATCATACCTACAAAGTTGAGGATGTTCTTATTCTTAGCCGCTACGGAGTACTCTTCAAGTCCTGTGAGGTCTCTTCCGTTATATTTCCCGAGATGTGAAAATGCTGGAGTAAATACCGGCATGTCAAAGGTCTCACCGAAAACTTTGGTCTTGGTATCGGCTACTACAGAGTCTATAAGGCGTTCCTTAATCAATATGCTGTCCATATATTTTGCGGTGATGATGTTGGCATCTGAAATTCTGCTGTATTCCATGTTTCTTTCCTTTCTGTGTCCGTCTACTTTTTTGTTATCATCCGACTACATTCTTTTTTATGTACTCCATGTATCTGATATACTCTTCATCGGTGTTTAAGTGTTCTAAGATGATGGGCATATCGGGGTCGATGGCATGCATTTTTTCGACATAATGCTTTAGCGGATACTCTCCGCAGCCGGGAGCACACTCTTCAAGCTGAATGGTGTATTCCTGTTTTAAGTGTATGTCCTTTATATGACAGCTTCTGATCCTGCTGCCAAGCAGACTCGCACACTTATCTATAAACTCTTCCGCACCGAAGTACCTGTCCGCAGAATTGGTCATATTGATGATATCCATATGTACGGCAAAGCGATCACGGTTTACTTCATCTATGAGCCTCAAATAATCCTCGGGGCCTGTGGGTATCATCCAAGGCATGGGTTCAAGTGTAAAATATGTGTTGGTCACTTCTGCCCTGTCTATGATCTCCTGCACCATCTTTACCGTTTCTTTTCTGGCCTCTAAAGTAAAGTTTTCCCTGTACGGTCCATCCCATCTCGGTCCGAAAGCTCCCGCCACATTAACCGCACAGCGGGCACCGAGATAGTCCGCCAGACGAAGCTGAGCCACACAATAGTCCCTCATCTTAGCTCTTTCATCGGGGTCGGCGGCTAATGCGTTTCTCCATATGCCTACTTCTGCTATAAGCAGATCATGAGCTTCTGCTGCCATTTTATAGGCATCTATTTTTTCCTGCGGCTCATTACTCTGTACAGGAAATACTACTGCCCTGCAGCCGAGCTCCACCTGGTTCTCCGCCCATTCCTCGGGTGTACTGTGGTTTAGTGGTGATGATGTTCCAAGTCTCATGACGGTCTCCTTTCATGCGGTAATACTAAATGATATTATATATTACCCTAACGAAAGAAAAAAGGAGATAACAGATGGATTACAGCATTCTACATTTGAAACCCAATATTTTACATCATTCATCCTCAGACGTTTGGATTATCTCTTCTGTATACTTTCTTTCCATGTCATGGCGGATCTTCCTGTTTTCCACGGAATCAAAAATTATGGAGAAATCATAGTCCTCCGGATAGAGTTCTTCTGCCTTTACATGGAGCTTTATACGTTTATGGTTGATCCAGATCTTGCGCCCGGCTATCTGTACTC
>JAFZQN010000032.1 GCA_017620375.1 Lachnospiraceae bacterium | reverse complement strand
TGGCATATTGAGATGCAAGTTCTCTAACCGATGGCATTTTCTCATCTTTTTTGATAAGTCCTGTCATGATCAGCTTTTTAAATCCGTCCACTATCTGTTCATATACAGGTCTCGAATCCCTGTAATTAATACTGATCAATCGGCATTCCTCCTTTCTTGTGTTTGTACTGTACTATCTATGTTAGTACAGTTATATATCTTTTTTTGTTATTTGTCAACAGATTATTTTGCATTATCGGAAAAAATGTGTTATATTAGTGTTAACTATTTTATGGTTGATGTCGAAATATCAAATGCATCTTAGATTATTATAAGGAGAACACTATGAATATCGAGAAAATCCAAGCTTTTACTTTAGAAAATGCAATTGATATCTTTAAGAACAACGTTGATGCCATCATCGCAGTCAATATTGATGAAGACTGTTATCATGCAGTACTTAAGCGCGGTTATTTCGAATCATTCATCGAAGAAAAAGGAACTTACCAGGAGCTTATGAATAAACTCTGGTTCCACTTAAATGATACCGGCGAACAGATTACTGAAGACTATCAGGTATTCATCCCCGCTCTCGGTAAAGTAGAAGGAAAATACAGCAAGCGTCTTAAGGTCATGTTTGATGACCAGCAGCGTCCCGTCCAGATGAATATCTATCCTCTTGATGAGACCGGCTCCTATCTGTTTGTGCTTGATGTACTTGACACCAGTGAATCCATAGATGAGTTCCAGACCAATTCCAAGGTTAACACCATGCAGAACGCTTATCTGTTCTCCATGTATATGGATCTTGTTAAGGATACTACCAGCAGCATCAATATTTCGGAAATTTCCGATGAAACTGTTAATACACAGCTTAAGTACTCCGACTGGCGTATGATGATCGTTAATATGATCTGGCCCGAAGATCAGTCCATGTTCTTAGAGCGTACCGATCCCAAGTATCTTAAGGAAAACTTTATCCCCGGACATACATCATCTTTTGACTGTCTCATGATGAATCTCGAAGGAAAATATATCTGGGTAAAGCTTATCTTCAGCCGTGCAGAAACCAACAACGATGACGACTTCCGTTTCGTGTTCATGGTACAGGATATACACGAGAATACCGTAGAGCTTATGTCCACTCTTAAGAAATATGAAGAGATGGCTTCCATGGATCCTCTTACAAACATATTCAACCATGGACGTATCGAGACAGAGCTTATGAATGCCGTAGATGCAAAGAAGAAAAACGGCACTACCATTTCCACCATGATGCTCGACATCGATCATTTCAAGCTTGTTAACGATAACCACGGACACTCCGTAGGTGATATGACATTAAAGCGTTTCTCACAGATCATCACCGACTTCTTCTCAGGTATCGACGGTGTAGTTGGCCGTTGGGGTGGCGAGGAATTCGTAGTGGTATGCTACGATACAGATCTGTTTGAGATAAAGGAACTTGCTGAGCACTTAAGAGTAAAGGTTGCTTCCGAAACCTTCAAAGCTATTGACCACATCACCTGCAGTATCGGTGTTACAGAGATCCTTGATACCGATGAAGCTAATACCGTATTTGTCAGAATGGATAAAGCTCTTTACGAAGCTAAGTCCGCAGGAAGGAACTGTGTAAAGTCTCTTCCCCAGTAACGTAAGTAAGTTAATTAATTATAAAATAAAACGGCCGGAGGTGCTTGTCAGGGGGGACACGCTTCCGGCCGTTTGTTTTATTATTTTGTCAGTAATGTGACCGTCTCCACATGCTCCGTCCAGGGGAACATGTCAAACGGAGTGATCTTCTTAACCTTATATTTCTTCTTTATAAACATTTTCAGGTCCCTTGCCAGAGTTTCCGGATTACAGGATACATATATCACGTTTTCTATGCCTGATTGAGCTACTGCTGATATAAAAGCATCCGTCGAACCGCTTCTGGGAGGATCCATAACAAGGATATACTCCTTTGCATTCAGACTGATCTTATCTTTATATTCCTGTATCCATGCTGTTGCGTCTGCCTTTACAAACTCTATATTGCTTATCCCGTTTTTCTTTGCATTTGAAATTGCATCTTTTACTGCCGAAGGATTAAGCTCTATACCGATGACATTTTTAGCCTGTCCTGCCATACACATTCCTATGGTTCCGGTACCGCAATATGTATCTATCACCGTTTTGTTGCTTAAAGACACACCTGCATATTCCATTGCCTTTTTATACAGCTTTTCAGTCTGATAAGGGTTTACCTGATAAAACGAATCAGGTGATATCCTAAACTTATATCCCATCAACTCATCTTCTATAAATCCGGGACCGTAACAGGTGATGTTTCTATCTCCGAGCACCATACTGGTACGCTTGTCGTTTATGTTCTGAACTATAGTGGTTATCTCAGGGAACTTGGTACGTATAGCTTTTATAAAGTTGTTTTTTCCGGGGAAAGGTACTGAAGCTGTAACAAGTACCAGCATCACCTCAAGATATCCGACTCTTACCAATACGTGCCTAAGCCACCCGGTACCTCTGTCCTCATCAAATACCTTGTATTTAAATGACGGGAGCAGGCTGTATACCTCTTCTATGATCTCGTCGGCTTTTCTGTTTTCAAGCAGACATTCTTTAACAGCTACTACCCTGTGGCTGTTTTCACTGTATATACCGCGTACGGGTTTACCTTTGCCATCGAGAGCAAATACAGAATGAACCTTATTTCTGTAATAATAAGGCTGTTCGCTTCCAACTATCTTCTCGATCTTTATACCCTGCGATTCAGCTATATCCTTCAGATACTTTGAGACATTCTGCTGCTTTACATCGAGCTGTTCGGTATATGTTTTATTGATATATCTGCATCCACCGCATTTTTTAAAGTATGGGCAGTTGTCTAATGTAGTTTTTTTAACCATCGGTTTTTTCTTTATCTCTGTTTCTTTCATATCATAGCCCCAAATGTATTTAAATCTGCTTTCTGACTATAGTATACTCATTACCTTCCCTGTAATACGGGCAATGATAATGACTGTCCTGCGCCATTCTTGCTATATCATCTTCATCGAGACAGCTCTGCGTACAATAATACTCCTCATAATCATAGTCATATTCGTAGTACATGCATTCTTCGCAGTTCGTACCTTGTTGTTTTTTCTTTGCAGTCTTATTATTACTATCTGACATTAATAACTCCCATTTTCAAAATGGACGATACCGGAAAATTCCATGTATCGTCCTTAAGTTTAAGATCATTTGCTCTGTCCGTAATATGCGTTTGCACCGTGCTTTCTGAAATAATGCTTATCAAGCAGGCTCTGAGGTACGGGACTTATGGTACATCCTGATAATGAAAGGTTATGCCATGCCATAAAAGCTACTTCTTCAAGTACTATAGCGTTTTCTACAGCCTTTGCAGGATTCTTTCCCCATGTAAAAGGACCGTGTGACTTGAGGAGAACCGCAGGTACATCCATAGGCTTGATACCGCGTGCCTTGAAGGTCTCGATGATAAGCTTACCGGTATTGCCTTCATAGTCCTCATCTATTTCTTCCTGAGAAAGACATCTTGCACAGGGAACTGCTCCGTAGAAATAATCTGCATGAGTGGTGCCGAGTGCCGGGATATCCATGCCCTGCTGAGCCATAACTGTAGCCCATCTTGAATGTGTATGTACTATACCGCCTAAGTCCTTATACTCTCTGTATAAAGCAAGGTGTGTGGGTGTATCCGATGAAGGTCTTAAGTCTCCTTCTACCTTATTTCCGTCAAGATCTAGTACTACCATATCCTCCGGCTTCATTGTATCATATGATACTCCTGAAGGCTTGATAACTACAAGGCCCGACTCTCTGTCGATACCTGATACATTTCCCCATGTAAGGGTAATAAGATTGTTCTTAGGAAGAAGCAGATTAGCTTCACATACTTCTTTTTTTAATGCTTCTAACATGATCTCACCATTCCGCAAAAGCGAAATCCCTTTCTCATTAGTATTTTATAATAAACAATATTACAGACTCTTTCTCCAGCTTCTCGGAGTGACTACCAAAAGTAACGGTAATAATTCCAAACGACCGGCAAGCATATCGAATATCAGAGTGAATTTACTTACGTCGGAGAAGAACGCAAAATTACATGTGGGACCTACCTTGTTAAATCCGGGGCCCATATTGTTTAACGTAGCAAGCACCGCCGTAAAATTGGTGGTAAAATCGTGTCCGTCCGCCGAAAGGACTAAAGTTGAAGCGGCAAATACCAGGAAAAATACAGCCAGGTAAACACCGGTAGAATGTACTGTTGCCTCATCTATAACACTGCCGTCCATCCTAACCTTGGTAACGGAACGGGGATGGATAAGGTTATGTATCTGATTCTTTATACTCTTCCAAAGTATTATGATCCTGCTCATCTTAAGTCCGCCGCCTGTACTGCCGGCACAAGCTCCCATGAACATACACAGGATCAGGATCATCTTTGAGAACGAAGGCCACATATCAAAATCCGTAGTAGCAAATCCCGTGGATGTGATAAGTGTACCCACCTGGAAGGATGCTGTTCTGACTGTCTCCGATAAAGTGGGATACAGGTTGCTTATGTTGATGGATATAGCTATAACAGCTACTACTATCATGAAAAAGTAAAGCCTTATCTCTTCCATTGAAAGAGCCTGTTTGAACTTTTTCCTTAATATCAGGAAATACATGCTGTAGTTTACACCGCTCAGTATCATGAATGCGGTGATAACCCACTGTATGGTCGGTGACAGCGATGTGATACTGTCGTTTCTTATACCGAATCCGCCTGTACCGATGGTACCGAATGTGGTACATAAGCTTTCAAACAGATCCATACCGCATATGAGAAGGATGATGCACTCCAATGTGCCCATAGCCAGATATACCGAATAAAGGATCTTAACTGTGTCCTTGATCCTGGGTACCAGCTTATCTACAGAAGGACCTGTACTCTCCGCCTTCATAAGGTTGATGGTATTTCCGCCCAGCATGGGAAGTAATGCCGAAAGGAATACAAATACTCCCATACCGCCGAGTAAATGGGTAAAGCTCCTCCAGAAAAGGCAGGAACGGCACATAGCTTCAACATCCGTAAGTATCGTGGCACCTGTGGTTGAAAAGCCCGATGCAGTCTCAAATACAGCATCGATATATCTCGGTATCTCACCCGATATAACAAAGGGCAGTGCGCCGAACATACTCATGATGATCCAGCCCAGAGCCACTACGAAGAAACCTTCCTTAAGGAAAAGTCCGCCTTTTTTAGGTTTCTTTAAATTGAGCAATACTCCGCATACAAGGCAGATCCCCGCGGTTATAAGAAAACTGAAGCCTTGTTTTTCGCCATATATGAGTCCTACCACAAACGGGAACATCAGGAATATGGCTTCTGATTTTAATATCCATCCGAGGATATAAAATACAACTCCGTAATTCATGATTCAGAACTCCTACTCCATTATATCCTCAATATTCTTGATATCTACTTTTGTATGAACTATCACTACCCTGTCTCCGACCTCAAGGCTGTCGGAACCTGAAGGGATGATATTCTTTCCTTTTCTTGAAATGATACAGATGAGCACACCCTTTTTCATCTTTAACTGTGCAAGAGGTATGCCTGTTACTCCTGATTCTTCTGTGATCCTGAAGGAAAGTGCCTCAGCCTTTCCTCCGCCAAGGCGTCTGAAATACTCAATATTGCTGCCCATAGTATACTGCAGTGAGCGTACAAACTGAAGTATCCTGTCTGACAGTATCTTATTCGGGAAGATGATGGTATCAAGATTCATACGGTTGATCACTTCCTCGAAATTGGTACGGCTTACCTTTGTAGCTGTTTTAACATCGGTAAGTGACATAGCGTTAAGTGACAGCAGTATGTTTTCTTCATCTATACTGGTAAGTGCCGCAAGTCCTGCAGCATTCTCTATACCCTCTTCGAGCAGGATCTCTTTTGCGGTACCGTCAGCACATATGATATCCGCTTCGGGAAGATTTTCTGCAAGGAAATCACATCTTGCCTTACTAATCTCTATGATCTTAATGCTTACACCCGATGCTATAAGGTTCCTTGCAAGATAAAAGCCTGTCTTGCCACCGCCTACTATGATAACGTTTGAAGCTTTTTTTGTAGCAAATCCGAACTTTTTAAAGAAAGCGTATATCTCACGCATGGTACCTACTGCTCCGACCATGTCGCCTTCTTCAAGTACAAAATGTCCGTCGGGGATGATAACTTCATCTCCTCTTTCAACCATACTTATAAGGACATTGCAGTTGTGCTTGGATCTCATATCCATTAGCTTGGTCCCTTTAAGGTTAGAATCGGCCTTTATCTTAAAGTGTACCATTTCCACTTTATCACCCAGGAATGTATCGATCTGGGATGCGTAAGGGAACTTGAATATTCTTGAAAATTCATAAGCCGTCATGAGTTCGGGATTAACTACCATGTCTATATCAAGCTCTCGTCTTAAGAACTCGGTCTCCATATTGTAGATGGGATTACGTACTCTGGCTATGGTCTTGCAATTACCCTTCTTTTTCGCTATAACGCAGCTGAGCAGGTTAGTCTCATCCGAATCCATGGTGGCGATAAACAGATCGGTCTGTTCTATGCCCGCACCGTCAAGCGTGGCAGCACTGCATCCGTCACCACAGTATGTCATAACATCCAGACCGTTAAGTCTGGTGTTAAGTCTTTCTTTATTGGTGTCCACCACCGTGATAGTATGTCCTTCAGCGGCAAGCTGTTCAACTATGGCTACGCCCACTTTACCGCATCCTACAACTATGATCTTCATAAAACCTCCGTTAAAGACCTGTTAAACATCAACAGATCTTTATAAACTTTAATATATTATCAAGGCATTCTTCCACCGTACCGTTGTTATCGACTGTGCAGTCGCTCCAGCCCTCGTATTTTGCAGCTCTTTCTTTAAAGAGTTTTTCCACTCCGTTCTGCTCTGATAACGGCCTGCCCTTACTGGTCAGTTTTTCAAGGTCTCTTTTGATATATATCACTACAGAGTCTTTCTTTAAAAACTCTTTGTTCTCTTCTTTAACCACGATCCCGCCGCCGCAGGATATAACACGTTTGCGTACTCCCCCGCCGAATGACTTGACATTATCCTTTGTGGCACTGTCTTCCCACTTGGTGATATTCTTTAAAAGCTCACTTTCGTTGGCTCTAAATTCATCCTCACCTTTGTTTTTGATACAGGTTGAAGGTGATATACGATATGTTTCCCTGAACAGGACATCCATATCTATAAAGTCACGCTGTATTCTTTCAGCCAGCATTCTGCCTATGGTACTCTTTCCGCACCCCGGCATACCGATAAGAAATATATCCTTCGTTCCATATGTGTTATTGCTCTGCTGATACTTGGAACAGTCCATAAGTGCACATAAGATGCTCTCTAGATACTTTGCGTTTTTATGACCGGAAAGTGTCTCCCTTAATGCCTGTTTTTTCTCTTCCTCACGCTCGGGGCAAAACAGTTCCTGATTGTTTTTAGCTTTATATTCACCGATCTGTTCCGTGATATCGAATCTCTGCTTTAAAAGCTCTATGAGTCCGGCATCAACGGCATCGATCTCTTTACGAAGTTCTTTTAAATCTTTCATTTACAGTCCTTTGGTCACTTTATTTTTCAGGTCTTTCCAGTCCGAAATGCAGATATCCTTCCTTGGTCACGATCCTGCCTCGGGGAGTCCTTGCTATAAGCCCGGACTGGACCAGATACGGCTCATATACATCCTCCACAGTACCCGAATCCTCGCCTATGGTGGTCGCTATGGCATCAATACCTACAGGACCTCCGTCAAACTTATCTATCATGGTATGAAGTATGGCTCTGTCTATGTTATCAAGACCGAGCTTATCCACTTCCATAAGATCAAGTGCATAATTTGCCACTTCTTTGGTGATCCTGCCGTCGTATTTTACCTGGGCAAAATCCCTCATACGTTTTAAGAAACGGTTGGCAAGTCTGGGCGTACCTCTTGAACGTCTTGCAAGCTCCAGTGCTCCTTCCGGATCGATCTCGCATTTTAATACCTCGGCAGACCTGTGGATGATATCCTGCAGTTCTTTTATAGTATAGAATTCAAGACGGCTAACAACACCGAAACGATCACGCAAGGGAGCCGTAAGCATACCTGCTCTCGTGGTGGCACCTACCAATGTAAACTTAGGTAAGTCAAGTCTTATAGACTTAGCTGCTGCGCCCCTGCCTATAACGATATCTATACAGAAGTCCTCCATCGCCGGATACAGAAGCTCTTCTACCTGACGGTTTAAGCGGTGTATCTCATCTATAAAGAGCACATCCCCTTCCTTTAAACCGTTAAGTATGGCAGCCATATCTCCTGCCTTCTCTATAGCAGGGCCTGTGGTGGTCTTGATATTTACACCCATTTCGTTGGCAATGATGCCGGCTAGTGTAGTCTTTCCGAGACCGGGAGGTCCGAATAAAAGTACATGGTCCAATGACTCGTTTCTCTGCTTGGCAGCATCTATATATATTTTGAGATTTTCTTTTACCTTCTGCTGACCGATATAGTCCTTAAGCATCTGCGGTCTGAGTGTTCCTTCTACAGTGCTGTCTTCAACGGTATATTCGGTTGTGATCATTCTCTTTGCCACTGATTCTTCTCCGTTTTTTCGCTTTTTACAACGTATTATAGTGTTTTACTTGCGTTTTAAATGTTTCTTAAACTGAGACTAAGCAGCCTGTCCACAGTCATATCCTCAGTTATCTGTACCGCACGTACAGCCTTTGTGCTCTCGGCAGAGGTATATCCGAGTGATACAAGTGCGGCTATCGCATCACTTATCAAGCCTTCATCTGCCTTTGATGCAGGTGTATCCGCTACATCGGATATCGATACGGAACCGGTAAGTGCATCCTGAAGCTTAAACTTATCCTTTAATTCAAGCACAAGCTTGGCTGCGGTCTTCTTTCCGATGCCGGGAGCCTTAGCTATCAGGTCGCTGTTTTCATCAAGTACAGCCATGATGAACTGCTCACGGTTCAGTGTGGAAAGGATGCTGATACCGCCCTTGGGTCCTATACCGCTCACGCTTATTATCTTCTTGAATATCGAAAGTTCATCAAGCGTGGCAAAGCCAAACAGCGACATACCGTCTTCCTTTACCTGCATGTATGTGTATAGTTCAAGATTCGCATCAGGATTAAATGATGCCCGGCCAAGAAGCTCAGCCGGAACAAACACTTCAAATCCGACACCGTTTACATTTATTATCAGACTTCCGTCATCCGTCCTGTCTATATATTTCCCTTTAAGATATGAGATCATGTTTTTATCCTTTTTACGACTTATATTTTTGAAAACGTTCCGCCGTTAGCGAACAGTCTTCCTTCGTCAATATATTTTAATATAAGGCTTACATTTAACCCTAACGCTTCTGATATCTGTACAGCATTACTGTTCGGAAACTTTCTTAAATACACCCGTATCTGGGTAAATATCATATTGTCGATATCTTTGCAGGCATCACAGGTACATGTGCCTATGTAGCCTTCATATTCTTTTCCGCAGTGCTTGCAGACACATGTTGTTTTGTAACGCTTCCTCATAGTTTCCTCCAAAATACAATAATGCAGCAATCTCGAACTACATAAGGCTCGAGAATAACGAGAAGAAATTCTGTAATATCCTTGTGATCACAGGTCTCTTTTTCCATTCTTCGTATGTCACCTCATGACTTACGCCGAAGGTCTCAAAGAAGTCATCCTTTATCACTGTATTAAGCTCTTCATCCCACATAAGCGCTCCGCACTCGTAGTGGATGAAAAGACTTCTGTAATCCATATTTATCGTACCGACCAATGAGCATTCATCTGTAAGTACGGTTTTGGCATGAATAAAACCGGGTGTGTACTCGTATATCCTAACACCGTTCTTTAACAGGTACCCGTAGCTGTGCTTTGTGATCATATTTACGATCTTTTTATCCGGGATACCGGGTGTGATAATCCTTACATCCGTGCCACGTTTAGCCGATATAGCCAGTGCCTCCATGATATCATCATCCAGTATCAGATAAGGAGTCATGATATACAATATGTCATGTGAACTGTATATAAGCTGCAGTATGGTATCCGCTATCGGATTCTCCGGATTATTGGCCGGGCCGTCAGCTATGACCTGACAGAATCCCGACCGTCCTTCCCTGCATTTGTTAAGGCATTCGGATTTATATATATTATAATCTTCTATCTGCTTTTGTGTGGTCAGCGTCCACATCTGAAGGAATGTTGCGGTAAGTCCGAACACACCGTCACCGACTATCTTAACACCGGTATCCTTCCAAGTGCCGAAACGCTCTACTTCGTTAACATATTCATCCGCCAGATTGAATCCGCCGGTATATCCTACTTTTCCGTCTATGACCACTATCTTCTGGTGACTTCTGTAGTTAAGATACAGCTTATCAAGATATTTACCGATAGGATTAAATTCCGCAACTTCTATGCCGGAATCTTTTAGTTCCTGCCAAAACTGTTTGCTGGTACGGAACATTGACCCGTAATCATCATACAGGAATTTTATCTCAACGCCCTGCTTAGCCTTATCGATCAGTATTGTCTTGATCCTGTTCCAGAGTATGCCGTCAGCTACTATAAAGAACTCAAGGAATATATATCTCTGAGCTGTTTCAAGATCATCTATGATCGCTGTAAATGCGTCCTCACCCAACGGATAGTATTCGAATGAGTTATTGGAAAACAACGGGAAATGACAGTTCTCAAGATAAGTAACTGCGTTGGATCTTCTGTTGTAATGCTCCATATATTTTTCCAGAGCAGATCCGTCCGGTTCAAGGAATTTATATCCGTAGGTAATATAGGACATGTTCCTTTTATTGATCCTGTCACTTCTGTTTGCACCCCAAAGGATGTACATGATAAGTCCGGCCAATGGTACCAGTGTGATGACTACAAGCCATCCTATCTTAAACGAAGCGTTGGTCCTCTGGTTAACAAGACCGACTACCGCAAATACACCCACAACTTCGATTGCAAAGTAGATATACAAAGCAGAGTACAGATAATATGACAGTAAGAAAATAATACCGAATTGCAGCAAAAGAAGGAGCGCAATTACAAACGCCCTGATAAAACCGCTTATGTAGGTCTTAACATATCCTCTTTTATGCTTGGTCTTATTTTCTTTCATAACTATTTATTTTACTACATTCACCGATTAAAATCAAGTAAGCTTAATATTTGTCATACTATGATATCTGCCGTCTTGCAGCCGACCACACCGAACAGATCGGTAGGAGCCACTTCTATCTGATATCCTACCTTGCCGGCACTGACAAACATTTTGTCAAAGCCGGAAGCTGTTTCATGTACAAATGTCGGAAACGGCTTTTTCATACCTATCGGTGAGCAGCCTCCGTGCACATAGCCTGTAAGCGGCAGCAGCTCCTTCTGCTTAATCATATCTATTGACTTTTCACCTGCAGCCTTTGCAGCTTTCTTTAGATCAAGTTCCTCAGCTACAGGCACTACAAATACATAGTGCTGGCCTGTTTTACCCACAGTGACCAGAGTTTTAAATACCTTCTCAGATGCCTCGCCAAGTATACCCGCTATCTGCTCACCCGTAAGTGTCGGATCCGCCTCATAAGTATGCAGGTTGTATGTTATCTTTTTGCTGTCGAGTACACGGCATACGTTTGTTTTTTCTTCTTTTTTCATGTCTTATCCTTATCGTCCGGCTTAAGCTGTTATCCTATCTGCTACCCGCGTTGTAACCGGAACTTTTATCGGCTTCGATTATTATTTGTTTTTTATTACATGCTTAAGTCTTCAGTCTTTAGTCTTCTGTTTCGTTATCCTGCGTAAGTCTTTTAAGTTCGGTTTTCGCATCTCTGTTATCAAGATCGGCCGACTTTTGGTACAGTTCGATCGCTTTATCTATATCAGCCTCCATGCCCTGTCCCTTTTCATACATTCCGGCCAGGCAGTAAAGACCGATGGCGTTATCTGTTGCGGCTGATTTTTCATAATACATAAGTGCCTTTTCGTAATCCTGATCGATATCCATACCGGTCAGATACATTGTGCCAAGCAGGTTATATGCAGATATGTATCCCGAATCTCCGGCTTTTTCATAAAGCTTTATTCCCTTATCATAATCAGTAGTTACATCATCTCCGTTACAGAACTTGAGGCCAAGCATATACATAGCTTCGGCGATCTGGGGATCGTTAGTCACTTCATCGCCGGTCTTCATATATATTTCATAAGCCTCTTCATAACGGTTTTCTTCATCCGAATTTGTCTGAAGGCTGTACGCTTTTTTATACAGATCGTTTACATCAGTTATCTCTTCTGGTGTGACTGTCGGAGCGTCGGTCGGATTATTTATAACATTCTGCCCCGGTGTTGTTTCGTTACCGTTAGTTCCTGTCTGAACGGTAATCTCTGTGGGCTCCGTATTGTCTTTATCTTTATTGTTATTAACCAGTAAGATTATCGCAATACCCAAAAGTACGATAAGAGCTGCGATCACAGGATAGAGCCAGTATACAGGTACGTTCTTCTTTAGCGTACTGTTCGAATTTCTGATCTTGGATTCTTTTGGGATATTACCTTCCAGGATCTTTTTAGAATACTTTCTTAAGTTGGCTATGCTTTCCAATAAGGGCGGATTTACCGCATCAAGCCAGTGTACACGAGTTAAGTAATACTCAAGCTCACTGCTCATCTGTGTATCCGACAGCTTAAAAGGTATAAGTGTTTTTCCGGAATTGAATGCAAGCGCCACCTCGTTGGCTACCTGCTTGGATTCGTTGGAGCTGTCGGTATATATGAGCACAAAGAGCTGGCACATATTGATTGCCTCATGGATGGCTGTAACCCACTCCTGACCGGGCATGATGTCTCTCGGCGCATACCAGCAGCGGATCCCGTTCTGTTCAAAATCAGACACTACGGCATCCGCAACGTTTTTATTAAGCGAAGAATAACTGATAAACACATCTAACCCCTGCTTCGGCAGATCAGGGGTATCCACATCCAATGTATTGTTTTTTAATGCTTCATCAAGATTTTCTTTTAATGATTGCATACTTATCCTCACTCTCGGTGAATGCTGCGTAACAACGTTTGTCAGTTTGACAGTCGGTTACATGTCCATATTCCGTTATATTATACCAAATCTCATTTAAGAATACAAACATTCTTTTGAAATATGTTGATATTGAAAGGAGGAATAAAATATGGTATTCTGATATTTGTTGTAGAGCTATAATCAAAATCAGATGATTGTTATGACTGAATAAGCTGTCATAGTTGCTTTTGCTACAAAGTCCAATAGACAATCTCTCTGATAATAAAAAAGGAAAAGACATGGAAGTATACAGATCGTTTTCGGATGAGTCCGAATTATTTATAAAAACAACAGATATCATGTTTCCGGATGTAGAAAAGGAACAGATACTTATATATGATATCGATACCACTTCTTTTGAAGCGGCTAACGGCTGTATTTTCCTTATCGGCGTTATGTACTATCAGAACGAACAGCTTTACTTTACACAGTTCTTTTCCGAAAGTATTGATGAAGAAGCCCTGATCATCGAAAAGTTCTTTGATATAGCGGAGAACTACAAGATCCTTTTAAGCTATAAGGGCGAGTCCTTTGACATCCCGTATATCGGGAAACGACTGTATGCACTTAAGCAAAACGAACTGTACAGCAGATTTGCTGCTCTACGCTCCCGTTCAGTTGATATAGCAAATGAGATAATGTCGGTAAAAACAGCGTTAGGATTCAGTTCCACCAAGCTTGACTACTTAAGGAAAAAGTGCGGTCAAACGGTACCTGAAAGAGTAAGCGGTGAAAATATCAGCAGGTTCTATGTAGAGCATATCGCAGCAAGTAAACTCCGTAAACTTCTTGAAACTACAGGAAAAGCAAAAAACTGTGATCTGATCAGCAATTACAACCCCAAACCCGTGATCGATGACCTGGCTCATATTAAGCCCGATTCCGGGGACAGATTTCTTACCGATATCCTGTACAGAAATAAAGAAAACATCGAGTCAGTTATATATCTTTTACGTCTTTCAAGGATCTTTTCCATGAGAAAAGGACGTTTTGACGTTACAGTAGATGCATTTTCTGATGCAGTATCTAACGAGCATAGTATCACAGATAATTATGATACCATACATTTTGATATTTCTGCCGGTGATTATCTTTTAAATATCCCTGTAAATATCATTTCTTTAAGCCTTAAGCAGTTTTATCCCAACTATAAAGACTACTATTACTTCCCTGCCGAGGATATGGCTGTACATAAATCCATAGCTGAGTTTGCTGCAGCCGGTTCAAAGAAAAAAGCCACCGCAAAGACTGCGTACAGGAATGTGTCCGGCAGATTCATACACATACCATCCGGCTTTGCAAAGTCTGAATCCAATAAAGATTCCAACTTCTATAAAACCGATTACGAGTCTGAGGAACACTTCCTTCCTGTCGATGAGTTATCCGGCATCAAAGAAACCGAAAAAATAAAAGAGCTTGCATATTACCTTTTCCTTGAATATGCCAGCTCAAATCTAAAACATATTCTAATGTGACAATTGAACCGTCCCCCTTTGTCACCTCAGCACCCCAACTGATATGATAATTGCAAACAAAGACGAAAGGATCTCAGACCTTATATTTAATCCTTCCGAAAGATTATGCACCACAAAAACAAAGCTTGCTACAGCCAGTACACATATCATAAATATTGAAAACACATCTTTAACAGAACTACTTTTTCGTCTTTTGGACATAATAATACACCTCTTTGCGGTTTTAATAATGTATTTATACATCAAGCCCGTAAAAAAGGTGTATTTTTGTTGTGAAATGTTATTTTTTTGTCGCAAAATGCAGACTTGGATATGTAAAGGGGATATTATCTCGGTATCATGATGCTTAGTTTAAATAAACCGTCTTCAATCTCATCCTTGATCATGCCTGCGTATTTGGATACTATTTGTTTCATGTTCCTAATACCGTATCCGTGCAGATTTTTATTTTTCTTTGTAGTAAAGCGTTCCCCGTTCTCGATCAGGCTTTCATTTATTTTTATACTACCGGAATCAAAGGTGTTTTCAATTCTTATATTAAAGAAGCTGTCCGTTCTCCTTATGATCATCCTGATCTTTTTGTGGTCTTCTTTAGGCATTTTTCTGCACGCTTCAATAGCATTATCAAGTGCATTTGCAAACAGAGAACATGTTTCAGAAGGTGTCATCTTAAGCCCACCGTCTACAACTCCGTCTATATCAAATTCAATACCGTTCTCTTCCATCTTTGAAGCCTTCATGGATACTATGCAGTCAAGCATTTCATCGCCTGTTGAATATTTTGGTGAAAGGCTGTTTATCTCGCCCAGAAGGTTAGATAAGTGTGCCTTTGCCTCATCACTCTTTCCATTCTCCATAAGCATGGACAATAATGAAAGATTATTCGAAATATCATGTCTGAATGCTCTTGTCTCATTTTGGCTTTTTTTGTACTGATTTATATATTCCAGTTCGTAGTTAATATATTCTTCCTGTAATTCCACCTTTTCCACGGCAATTCTTTTGGAGACTATCGAAACCATAAAAATAGGTACTCCAATTACTAAAACAGGGATTATAAAAGCAACTCCATATCCCAGCAATCTGTACATTTCAATTTCGGTATCCTTGGCCATAGGAAACAGCGGTAATATACCGATAATAAGAACCCATACAAAAAATGCGATCCTGTATCCCCACGAAATATAAATATATTTATGCTTCCGGTAATAGCCGTAATACAAAACAAGGAAAAGTGCAATTAAAATTATAAAATAACATAACTTGTAAACATATAAGTTATGATCACCCGGTTCAGGATATACAAAAGATCCTAAAACGCCGAATTTATCATCCGAAGAATAAACCATTGAATAAAGGATCAGTCCTTCAAAGTAAAACTCAAAAAGTATTATCGAGATATAATATCCTACGGCATGCAAAAAACAATGCTTTTCATATAATTCAAAGCATATAAAAACGCACACGATAAATACAAGGATTTTTATAAGATCCTTCCATATATCACCTTCAAGATCCACTTCTATCGTCTTATTGAAATCCCAGTCATTTTTGTTGATCGTGTAGAAAAATAAGATCAGGAAATATATCAGATACATGGGGATTATAGAAAATGTCCTATAGATCGCCTTTTTAGATATATTTAGTCTTCCACCCAAAAAGCAGTTTTTTACCAAAGCAATGATTATAATACAGAGAGCCATTGATATACAGCTTAGCAGATTAAATGCTTCATTGTATATAAACTCCCCCCAGGTAAAATATGCTATATTATCCATGATGTATCCTTTCTTCTAACAATCGCTGTATGACTTCTTTAGCCGGCTCACTTTAAAACGCAGCCTTTTCAATATACG
Organism: Lachnospiraceae bacterium; assembly: GCA_017620375.1. Lineage (GTDB taxonomy): Bacteria > Bacillota > Clostridia > Lachnospirales > Lachnospiraceae > RUG11977. Next base: position 32,071 of record JAFZQN010000032.1, on the reverse strand, counting down.
AATAAAGCGCCTCTTTCAAGGCTTTTACCGTATTCCGGCTCACCGGGACTTCTTTATCCCCTTCCATTATTACCTCAGCTTTTCCGATCTTTTTAACCTTTGACAGATTTACAAGGTAACTGCGGTGAGTTCTGAAAAATCCATCCTTAACCAGCTCGTTTTCATAGTCCGAAATATTATAGCGTACAAGGTACTCACCTGTCTTTGTATAGATCATGATATACTGATTCTGTGCTTCAAAATATACGATATCATTTACATCTATAAAAGTATCTTCACCGTCTACACGTATCTTTAGCTTATGGTTTTTCGTAAGCTTTTCCGATACATAGTGCAGTACTTCAAGCATCTTATCCTTCTTTACGGGCTTTGTAAGATATCTTAAGGCATTTACCTCATAACCCTCCAAAGCATATTCAATATGCCCCGTTAAGAATACTATATTAAGCTCATTACTCTTTTCTCTGAGCATTTTGGCCAAAGTCAATCCGTCAATTTCCGGCATTTCTATATCCAGGAAAACCAGATCGTAAGATTGCTTATCAAAGGAATTGATAAGGTTCTTACCGCTTGTAAAGCAATCGACTACAACATCCATGCTGTTATATATCTCGTAGATGTGATCCTTGATGTCCGTAAGAAATCTTTCCTCGTCATCGCATACCGCTATTCTCATAATACAGTCCTTTAAAAAACGGAACGGTCATTGGCCGTTCCGTTATATACTTTGATCTTACTGCTCCATACCGATCTCAAGAGCTTTTTTATTGAATTCAAGCATCTCTGCTTTCTTGGCGGGGATGCACTTTGCAAGTCCCTTATCAAGTGATTCTCTGGAAATGAACTGCTTCTCTTTGAAAAGCTTTCCAAGAAGAATGATGTTTGCAAGTCCCTTAAGACCGTTCTTGTCTGCAAGGCTTGTAGCGGGAACATAGTATACAGTAACGTCAGTTCTTTCAACCTTGATATCAACTGTTGAGCTGTCAACAAGGATTGTGCCGCCGGGTACTACGCTGCCAACGAACTTTTCGAGTGAAGGACGGTTCATAGCTACAAGTACGTCAGGATTAGTAACAAGGGGTGAGCCGATAGCTTCATCACTTATAACTACTGAACAGTTACATGTACCGCCACGCATCTCGGGACCGTAAGAAGGAAGCCAGCTGAGCTCCTTACCCTCTGTAAGAGCTCCGTATACCATAACCTTACCGGTGAAAAGGATACCCTGACCACCGAAACCTGCAAGAAGGACATTCATAGTATTAGCCATTATTTGTCACCTCCCTCAGCAGTCTTATCCTTGTATACACCTAAAGGATAGTAAGGAAGCATATTGTTCTCAAGCCATTCAACAGCTGCCTTAGGGCTGAGACCCCAGTTGGTAGGACAGGTTGAAACAACTTCGATTATAGAATAGCCAAGGCCGTCGATCTGGTTCTGGAAAGCCTTCTTGATAGCCTTCTTAGCTTCATTTACATGCTTAACGTTATCTACTGTTACACGCTGTGCAAGAGCTACACCGTCAAGTGTTGAAAGCATTTCGCACATTCTGATGGGATAACCTGCAGTCTTAACGTCACGACCGTAAGGTGTGGTCTGTGTGATCTGTCCGGGAAGTGATGTAGGAGCCATCTGTCCGCCGGTCATACCGTAGATTGCATTGTTAATGAAAATAACTGTGATATTCTCACCACGGGTAGCTGCATGTACTGTCTCACAGGTACCGATAGCTGCAAGATCGCCGTCGCCCTGATATGTGAATACGATATTCTCGGGATGAGCACGTTTAACACCTGTAGCTACTGCCTGTGCACGTCCGTGAGGAGCCTGGATCATATCGCAGTTGAAATAATTGTAACTGAATACTGAACAACCAACAGAAGCAATACCTACTGCATTTCCTTCAACGCCTAATTCATCGATAGCTTCTGCAACAAGTCTGTGTACTATACCATGCGTACAGCCGGGACAATAATGAAAGGGGATGTCTGCTAATGCATGGGGTTTTTGGAATACTACTGCCATTTTAATTCTCTCCTTTCTTATTTAGCCATTTCTTCGATCTTAGCAAGTACTTCTGCAGGTGTAGGGATGATACCGCCGGTACGTCCGAAGAACTCTACAGGCTTTCTGCCGTTAACTGCTAATCTAACGTCTTCGATCATCTGGCCCATGTTCATCTCTACTGTTAAGTACTTCTTAGCTGTGCCGATGGTCTTCTCTAATGCATCAACAGGGTAAGGCCAAAGTGTGATGGGTCTGAATAAACCTGCCTTGATACCCTTAGCTCTTGCAGCGTTAACTGCAGATCTTGATACACGTGAAGAAGCACCGAATGCTACTACTACGATATCGGCATCCTCTGTTAAGTAGCTCTCTGAACGCTGCTCATTAGCCTTTACAAGCTCATAACGCTGATAACGCTCAACTACCTTCTGCTCAAGGTCTTTAGCTTCAATATAAAGAGAGTTAACTACATTGTGCTTTCTCTGATTCTTATGTCCTGAAGCAGCCCATGACTTATCTCCCTCATGTACCTCTGTAGCATCGGGGAATACAACGGGCTCCATCATCTGACCTAACATACCGTCAGAAAGGATCATAGCGGGCATTCTGTACTTTTCAGCTGTCTCAAATGCAAGTGCAACGAAGTCAGCCATCTCCTGTACTGTTGAAGGAGCAAGTACGAAAAGCTGGAAGTCACCGTGACCGAGTGCCTTTGTTGCCTGCCAGTAATCTGCCTGTGAAGGCTGAATAGAACCAAGGCCGGGGCCGCCACGCTGAACATTTATAATAACTGCCGGAACGTCAGAACCTGCGATATAGCTAACGCCCTCTGACTTAAGGCTTATTCCGGGTGAAGACGATGATGTCATGGCACGAACACCTGAACCGGCTGCGCCGAGTACCATGTTGATAGCTGCGATTTCCGACTCTGCCTGAAGGAAGGTGCCGCCTACTTTAGGCATCTTCTTTGAAAGGTATGCGGAAAGTTCTGTCTGAGGCGTGATCGGATATCCGAAGAAATGACGGCAGCCTGCCTGGATAGCAGCCTCGCCAAGTGCCTCATTTCCTTTCATTAAAACTTTCTCTGACATGATTTTATCTCCTTTTTAATCTCTCTCTACGGTAATACATACATCAGGACACATAGTAGCACATGACTTACATCCTGTACACTTGCTGGGATCTGTCATGCTTGCGGGATGATATCCCTTAACATTTAATCTGTCCTTATCGAGTGCAAGGAGATGCAGGGGACATGCATTTACACACATCTCACAGCCCTTACACAGTGACTCGTTAATAGTTACTTTGCCCATCTTCAAACCTCCTTACTTCGTAAAATGCGTCTATTTGATAATATCTTAAACTAAATTATATCTGGACCATCTTCTGCTTTTGCCAGATTGTCTTAACATGAATTTCTATAGGATATATGCTGTCATCTGCATCCGGTATGACGATCCCTTTATCGTACAGTTCTTTATCCAATGTATGGCACAGTACTTTAAGTCCGGTTTTCTCGGATATCATCTCTGCAAACTGCTTACCCTCGTCATATATAGCCTGACCGGTCTCAGCCATCATATGTGAGTTGTTTATCAGGTAATGCGGCTTAAGTCCGGACACAGCCTCGATCTCTCCAAGTACTTCGATCGCCTCATCAAGGTCGGTACTTAGTGACCTGAAACGGTTGATCACATACAACATGTCATAGTCAACAGTATCAAACTGAGGCTTAAACCTTCCGAGTACCATGGATCCAGCATCGTCTCCGCCGACATCTATGATGACCACATCCTTTTTCTCAAAAATACCGTACATACTAGCAGGTAATGACGGTATATCAAGATTGGTGCCGCCGAACACAGGAGTTATGACCTCTATACCTTTTTCCTCAAGCACACCCTTAAAATCGGATGTCCTGAAGTAAGGATTGATCAGGTCCATATCTACTACGGTGACCTTTCTTCCGGCTTTTGCATAATCAAGAGCAAGATTCATGGTAAAATTAGTCTTACCACAGCCGTAATGACCGGTAACCAATATAAAATTCTTTAAGCTGTTTAATATCTGCTCAGTCATTAAGGCTTCCTTCCTATTAAAAATATGCAAAAAAATGCTGAAATCCTACATAAATATGCATTATAACATTATCGATATATTTTTTCAAGTTAATTTTTATTAAAAAAACAGACCTCATACTAAGGTCTGTTTTACTGTATTTAACTACTGTAAGTTCTTTATATCATACTTGATGTTTGATGACGGAACAAGTGACTGTCTGATACTTCTTGTATTTGAAATACCGAGTATCTTCATGAAACGCTCATTGATGAAATGCTCTCTGAAAGGTCCTAGTTCCGAAAGCCTTTCCGACTGTATCCTGCCGCCGGCCATAGCTGCATGACCACCGCCGGAACCGAGTCCCGTAAGTGCCGCCGATATAAGAACTCCGGCATCAACATCCCTTCTCTCTGAACGTACCGAGAACTTAAGACCGTCCGGCCGTACGTTGTATACGACAGCTACCTCTATCTCTTTCAATGACATGATGAAATCAGCCACCATGGATACAAGTGAATCCGGACAAGGGAAAGGTATATAGGAAATCCCCATATAATCAAATACATGAATATTGTTTATAGCCGCACTGTAGGTTTTCAGATCATTAAATATGATACCGCTGCTCTCCAAGCCCTTAAGCTTATCCTCATCGGCAAGCTCATGGAGATATGCAAACATCTCTATATCGGTCTTGGTCACACCTCTTGTAAAGTCGAGCGTATCCATCTTTAACCCATGTAAAAGCACCGTAGCGGTCTCGGAACTGGGCTCGATACCAAGCTCCTTAAAATACCCCGCAACTATGGTACAGCATGATCCGACCTTTCTGATATCCTTATACAGATAATTATGAGTTATAGAATAATCAACCTCCGGATGATGATCGATGACCGCTATCTCGGTACCGTTCATATCCGTTATATTACCTGCTTTTTTCTGGGTATCGATACATATAATGCAGTCTTCCCACTTCATGGTGTCCATGATCTCGTTGGTCGAATACATCTCAATACCGAACATATCCATCATCTTGGCAGCACTTATCCTGTCAAGTTCGCCGTCATAACATATAGTGGGATTCAGGCCGTAATGCCTGAATATCTTCTTCAATCCGAACGCGGAACCTATAGCATCCGGATCGGGAATGTTATGCGTCTGGATATATGTTTTCTTATCCCGGCAATATTCTATTAACGTGTAAAATTTTAAAATATCCATTAAATCCCCGTTCTTCTATCTTTCGATAGTCCCCTCTTTTTGTGCATCATTAACCTAAATTGATACATTTTATATTATACCACACAAAATATAAATTATCAAATAAAAAAACGGGCTTCAAAACTGAAGCCCAATTAAAAAGAAGAAAAACTTAAAATCAAAGTAGATACTTTGATTACCGGGTGATACATGCTTCGGTTACCTGCACAACCAATATAATGAAGCCTGCTGCACCCCATGCAGGTGCGTTAAAAACGCGTTCTTCTTTTTGAACGAGATCATTAGTTCCAGAGCGCATCCTTTACGCGCTTTTCGATATATTCCTTCTGGTTCTTGTAATTTGTCCAGAGGCTGATATATCCGATGCCGTTCTGCTGACATGCACGCTGTGAGCCTGAGCGTGTACTCTGATGAGGATATCTGATCTGGATAACCACCTTGGGAGCTCCTCCCTGTGAAAGTAAGAACGATACCGACTGATATGCTCCGTTAAGTCCGGGGATGATCTGATTGAGCGGTACATCCTCTCTTAATTCCATATCGGGGAAGCTCTCCTTTAATATGGATCTGAAATGATCGATATTGCAGTTATAGTTCTGTGAATAATCTATACCGTCTATGATAACTGTACCGTCACTGTTAACCGTAGCCTCAGCAGGCTTATAGCTGTCAGAGTTATTACTCTGGATCACAAAGCCCTGATACCTTTCGGTAGAAGGTGCGGGAGCTGTATTTGAAGGTGCATTTGCTTGAGGTGCACTGCTTCCTCCCTGAGGTTTCTTGTTAAACAGGTTATTGATAGAATTACTTATGGCATTTGATGCCTTTCTTGATGCATCATGTTCCGCTTCTCTTTTTACCGACTTTAAAATGTTATCTAAGAACCCCATATCATACCTCTCTTTTCATGATATTAAATTAAATACCAACCAAACCTTTATAAATTATAAATCATATACCCTTTTGCGTCAAGGATTAATCAGCCGCCAAGCAGTGTTCCGGTTTTGATCTTTTCAAGCAGTTCGTCCATGGGTATGGGCTTGGAATAAAAATATCCCTGGAAACTGTGGATACCGTATTTCTTGATTATATCCCTCATACCTGATGTTTCTATACCTTCCACACATACCTTGGCTCCGAAAGTACCTGCTATGTCTGTGAAATGGTTAAGCAGCTTTTTCTCTCTTTCGTCTTCCTCTATATGCTGTACAAAGCTTCTGTCTATCTTGATGGTATCAAACGGAAGCTCCTTAACCAGTCCGACAGATGAAAATCCTGTACCGAAATCATCCAGTGCGATCCTGACACCGCCCGCCTTAAGTGATACGATCACGTTTCTTAAAAGCTCCATGTCAAGCAGCCTGCACCTCTCAGTCAGTTCAATACACAGCTGTTCGGGTGCTATATCCGCTTTTTTGATAAGTTTCCATATAGAATCCGTAAACCCTGCCCTTTCAAGCTGGGTATACGAAAAGTTGATATTCATATTTGCATTCGGTGCTACCTCTAATAACCTTTTAGCATCATAAAGAGCCTTTTCTATGATCCATTCACCGAGTTGCGGGAACAGAGGATCCTTTTCCAAAAACGGGATAAATACATCAGGTGGAACGAAACCGTAGTCATCGTTTCTCCATCTGAGCAGTGCCTCCACTCCTATAAGCTTTTCGGTATCGGCATCAACTACCGGCTGATATACCAGAGAAAAGCCCTTAAATCCCTGTGTGATCGATGCACGTATGGCATGGAATTTTTCAAAATGCCTTTTGTTTTTCTCGGTAAGCTCATTGTTAAATACTACCAGATCCCCGTGCTTTATCATTTTTGATTCGCCATATGCGAAATTAAGACACGAGTAAACTGTCTGGTCATCGACATTAAAGTCATCTAAAGAAAGCATTCCCGCATTCAGTTCAACAACGATATCATAATCACCTATACGGACACCTTTTCTGAAATGTGTACGTACATTTTCATATGCTTCTTCAAATTCTTTCTTGCTCTGTATCGCAGAAACAACCGCAAAGCGTGAACCATCCAGTCGATATGTGCCTCCGCGGTTGGCTACATTATCGACAAGATATCTTCCAAAATACTGAAGTATCTGATTGCCCACATTATACCCGAGTACTTCGTTTATCTCAGTAAGCTTACCTATACCGGCCATTCCTATACGTACAGGTATCCTGTTACGGATATAGCTTTGCAGATCGGCAAAGAAACCATACTGATTTCTCAGTCCCGTAAGATTATCTATATAGCTCCGCTGGCTGTGGTTTCTTATCGATCCGCAAAAATATTCAGGATTACCTTCATCATCTTTAAGTACGGTACCACGGCATGTAATAAGTACATACTCTCCGTCCGGACGCTTCGCACGATACTGTATATCATGTCCTGTCATATTCCCGCTGAATAATGCGCCGACACCCAAATTATATGCCATACGGTCATCCGGATGTATATGCTCCTCCCATATAACTCCTGCAGCATACATATACTCCCCCGGAAGCTCAAATTGATCCACCAATACTTTTGACCAACGTGAATAATCATATTTCATATCGCAGATGAACACATAGGTGTCATCCGCCACTATGGAAAATGCCTCAAATAATGAATCCAGGCGTTTTATAGCATCATCGGTGATTTTGTTTTCTCCCATATTTTCCCCTCCGGATCTAATATGCTATATTCCTGTATTTATTCTTCCTCGCTGTCTTCTGTTACTTCTTTCTCCTTTTCAAAAAGATGCTCCTTTACAGACCATTCTCCTTTGTTGTTGAGGTATACGTCCGTATATGTGCTGTCCCATGTAGAATGAGCGGACGGAACCGTAAAACCTCCGTAATATGATTCTCTGGTATAGCTGAATACATCTGCATTAAAATTGATCTTATAATCACCTGTGGCACACTTGATCATATTGTTGTATTCTGCCATGAAATATCCGGTCTTTATCTCACCGTCTTCCTTATAATCAAAGGTAACGATAAATACAGCTCTCTGACCGTTAAAATCTTTTTTAACCATGGTATATACGGCATATATGTCAAAACTGCCTTCCAGATATGCAAATTCATCTTCCTTACATTCTGCTTCAGCTTTAATGATCGCATTCTTTTTTAATACTTCGAGATCATCGGGTTCTATTCCCATTACATCGTCAACATATTCATCAAGTCCTTCTACGGTATATGTTTTCTCTGTCTTTAAAAGAACGTATTTTGTATTATACTGCTTTGCGGAATCCTTTGTGTATTTTACTGTAATGGTATCACCGTTTTTTAAGCCTTCATCCTTTGATATGGTCTTTTCTATGGATGAGACCTCATATTTATTGGAATCGTTCAGTCTTGCTGTCGCTTTACCGCTTACACCGTAATAATTGATATTCACCTTGTCAAAAGGATCGATCTCATTAACGGTTTCCTTGTTCTGCTTTGTGATGGCATCCTTGTACCTGCTTATACCCATAATAATACCGGATGCAATACTTCCGATAAACAATACAATAAAGAAGATAGCGATGATCTTTGCAACCTTTTTTGCCTGCTGCATGTTTGCATCGACATTTGCTACGCGTCTGCTATTCATGTTGTACATGATATCGCGGATCTGTCTATCCTGGAGATCATCACGCTCACGATCCTTCTTATCACCGTATCGTTCGGTCATATCAAGTACCGCACCGCAGAACTCACATACAGTGGTCTTTTTATTATCATCATAATTTACTTTTGCTCCGCATGCGGGGCATATAACAGTTTTTACATTGATAGCCATCTGACCAAGCTCCTTTAGATTTATCCTATTATGATCTGTTCTTTAACCATTCCTCTATCCGGTCTTCTATGATCTTCATCAGTCTTACTCTGGCTTCTATGGAAGCCCAGGCTATATGCGGCGTGATAAATACTTTGTCCTTTTGTTTGAGTTTCAGGAAAGGACTATCCTTTCTCATGGGCTCTTCGCTAAGTACATCGAGCCCTGCCGCAAAGATCGTATTATTATCTATTGCCTCGCACAGATCATTTTCATTTACTATCGGTCCTCTTCCAAGATTAAGCAGTATCGCGGAAGATTTCATTTTACAAAGAGCTTTTTCGTTTATCAGGTTTTCCGTATCACTGTTTAATGGTGCATGTATGGAAATGATATCGGAAGTAGATAATAGCTCTTCAAAACCGACCTCTTTTATTATTTTATCATGATTTTGTCCGGATGTCGAATAATATTGTACATTGCATCCAAAAGCCCCTGCAATCTCAGCTACTCTGTGGCCTATCGCACCGAGTCCTATTATACCCCATGTCTTACCGTTAAGTTCATGGAAGTTCTTTTCAAAATGGGTAAACAGCCTGTCTCCTGCATAACGACCGCTTTTAACATACTCATCATAGTATGACAGGTGCTCCAAAAGGAAGAACAACAGTGAAAAAGTATGTTGTGCAACCGTTTCTGTAGAATATCCGGCTACATTTCTCCACTCGATACCGCGGCTTGCAAGATAATCCTTATCTAAGTTATTGGTACCTGTAGCAGTCACGCATACAAGCTTAAGATTTTTCGCAGTACCGATCGTGTGTTCATCTATCCTTGTCTTATTAAGCACGATGATATCCGCGTCTACGACTCTATCCGGTACCTCATCGGGGTATGAAAAGTCATACATTACAACTTCACCGAAGCGGTCATATCCGCTAAGATCTATGTCTTCACCTATGGTCTTACGGTCAAGAAACACTATTTTCATTTTTTACTCCTTTATGATACTCGTTTAAGAGGGATCTGTATCCGAGTTTCTTTATATCCTCGTAACGAAGATCATAATTTCTTTTTGTATGTTTTCCCGTATACAGGAATCTGATACATTCCTGCATATAGTGGTCTATCTCTTTTAATGTAACATCCGTGGTAATGATCGGGAAATACCATCTGCACCAGGTAAGCTCCGACTTTACCGGATTCTCAAAGAACTTTTTGTTAAAGTACTTTATGTATACACGTGCTGCCTTTAAAGGCTCCGCCTGTCTTTTTTTCTTCCAGCGCTCAACCGCTCTTGCTTTACGTCTGAGCTTCTTTTTTATCTTTTCAAATGAGGCCTTTGCCACATCGACTTTTCCGTCCGTAAATGAAAACCCTAAGAATTCAAAGCCTTCACCGGGACTTATATACATAAGCTTATCCGGATTAAGGGTAAGTCCGTGATCCTCTAAAAATCCGTTTATATACTTTAGCTCTTCATCAAGCTTTTCACGGCTGTCCACGAAAAGTATTATATCATCGGAGTATCTGGCATAAAAGCAATCCGTATCATCAAAATGCTTATCCAGCTCGTCTAAATACAGATTGGCTAAGAAAGGTGACAGAGGACTTCCTGCCATCATGCCTTTATGGATCTTGGCATTTTTAGCGTCTGCTTTGTACCCGGTTGATGTATCGTCAGACTCAATCCCTGTATATTCAGTTTCAATACATTCCGACTCGTTATACTCCGTCTCCGTATATCCCGGATCCCTTAATATATCCTCAAAAAGCCGTACGAGCTTTTCCTGTCCGATAAGAACTTCACGTAACTTTTTAATGATGAGTTCGGTATCGGCCGAATTAAAGTAATCATGTATATCGAGCTTTATACCGTACTTAAGGTGCAGATCCTTCTGCTTTAAGAGTTTGGCAACAGCCGTCTTTACACTTCTTTCACGTCTGAAAGAATAAAGGCTGTCGCTGAATATATCATCATACTCATGAAGATAGCATCCGAAAAACTTTAACAGCCATGATACATTATCATCAAACGAGAATACTGCTCTCTTTTTTCCCGTACCCTTTTTGTTGAGCATTATCAGCTTAGGGATAGGAAAAACTCGGTTAAGTTCATAATCAGCCAATACATTAAGATATTCTTTATCATCAATGTACTTACGCAGATTCTTTATATCGACCTTATATGCATGCTCATTCGAAGCATAGTCTTCATAGAACTTTTCCCATGCGGAAGCTTCATGAGCCATCAAATATATATCCAACCTAACCCCTCATTTACTCAGTTTTCTGTGAGCTATCTGCTTCTGTTCGTACATGGAATCATCCGCCGTCTTAACATAATCGGATATATCCCTGTTATCATCGGGTCTGATCACACAGTATCCTACGCTTACCGAAAGTACAAAGCTTAAGTTAAGCGTATTGATATACGACTCCATACCTTTTAAGAGATTGATTTGGATACCGGTTACATCACCTTCATGCAGCTCCGGACAGCCGACTGCTATAAACTCGTCTCCGCCGTATCTGCCAAACAGCCAGTCCATATCGTTTAATGAATCCCTCATGGCATCTGCAGTAGCTTTTATCGCAAGGTCACCATTCAGATGTCCGTAGTTGTCGTTTATATCCTTCATCCTGTCTATATCGGCAAACAGGAGCACGCAGGTTTTTCCCTTTTCCTTACACTCATTGATATATGAGTACAACACCTTGTCACAGCCTGTCCTGTTATACATACCGGTAAGGAAATCGGTCATGTAGATCTCTTTAAGCTTTCTGTTGGCCTGCTGTGCCACTATATACCTCTTCATATTTATGAAGAAGGTATCCATATTCATTACCCAGGTACGTAAGGTTCTGTCATACAGCATCTTTGTATCGTTTTTAATAACTATATAACCGATGATAAACTTCATATAACTCATCGGTACAAATATGTAAAGGTTGGAGTCATCGTTATCCCCGGCCTGCTTAGGGTAAAGATCTTTTTTATCAAACAGCATGTTGGATACACTGGTACCGTTTTCTCTACCGTAGAGCAGATACATTTTATCGCTGTAACCGCGTATCCTTTCAGGGTACTCTTCTTCGTCGATCTTAAAGAAATCGGGCTCTAAGCAAAGGAAGAAATCTCCTGCGGGATATTTACTTCCTCTAAGGATCCAGCCTATCTTATCTATAAGTTCCTCTTCACTCAATACCATGGTGGAAGAAGTCCTAAGCTGTGAGAAATAGAGATCCATCAGAGTTGATTCCGATGACTTTGTATATGAATCTCTTATGGCAGAAAGCCTTAATTTCACTTTAGCGTCAGAAGGTATGCATCCGCAGCTTTCCGAAGGCATGAAGAACGAATCATAATAATGTTCGAATGTAGGATCGGGATCATCTATAAGCTCCATGATCTTATCATATGCGAGCTCGCCGAGTCTGTCCCAAGGACGCCCAACTGTAGAAAGCATGGGGAATGTAGCCTGTCCTGCGGAGATATTATCAAATCCGGTGACAAGACAGTCCTTCGGAACATCATATCCATAATTATTTAGTGATGCTATCGCGCCCATAGCCATATGATCGTTGGCACATACAAATGCATCAGGGACCTCTTTACCTGCTTCAAGGTACATCCTTACCTGTTCCGATGTGGTATAGTATCCATAATCGCCAGGCAGCTCATCCATAAGCTCCAAGCCGTGATCATGCAGTGCATCGAGCACAGCCTGTTTTCTGGCGATATTTTCCTGATTATCCTTAATACCGGCGCAGTAAATGATCCTCTTGCAATCATGTACGGTTATAAGGTGTTCAACAGAGTCATACATACCCTTTCTGTTGCCGGTACCCATAAATGCAGCACCATCCACCTTTACCTCAAGGCTTAAGGCCGGCACACCTTTGTCTATAAACAGGTGTTTTATACGGTCAGCCTCATCCGGGATGTTAAACGTATTGGCAAGTATGATTATACCGTCAAAATCCGTAGCAGCCGGAAGATGGAACATATTCAGCTGACACATATTGTTTTTGGTATTGTCAGATGCCAAAATGAACGTTGTAAAGAGAAGTATATCAGTACCGTCCTTTTTAGCGGCCTTCCGTATACCCGATATAGCATATTTAAGGAATTCCCCGGACCATCCGTTTGCAAAAACCCCAATTCGTCTCTTCATGTCTTATTCCTTTATAGAAAACTGACTGTATAGTTACCTTCTATATTACTCTATTATAACACTTATTCCGGCACATTTCTTACCGGTAAGTTCCTCACTTCTCTTATCGGGCTGCGAGTTACCGATGTATACCCTGTAGTTACCGGGATTAAGCTTCCACTCACCGTTCTCGTCATAAAGACCGAATGCTTTTTCATCAAGTGAGATAACTACTTCCTTTTCTTCTCCCGCTTCAAGATGTACTTTCTTTAAGGCTTTAAGCTGTCTTATGGGTGCACCCTTGACACTAAGTGCTGTATAATCAACATAAGCCTATACCGTAGCCGCACCGGGCATAGCACCCTTATTGGCTACCTTTACGGTGATGTCTATGGTGTCATCACCGGATTTATAATATATGTTCCTGTTATCCGGCTGTCCGTCCACTGTCTTATATGCATCGGGACCGGCTACAACTTTAGCTATGGTCTCTTCAAAATCAGTATAGCTTAAGCCGAATCCGAAGGGATACAGAGGTTCTTCTGTCATGTATCTGTAAGTTCTTCCCTGCATATTGTAATCGGTAAACTCAGGAAGTGAATTCTTCTCGCTGTAGAATGTAAGAGGCAGATGGCCTTCCGGATTCTTCTTACCGAATATGATATTGGCTATGGCTGTACCTCCGAGTGCTCCGGGATACCAGCCCTGGATAATGGCCTTAAACTGTGTGGAAGCCTTATCAAGTGCAAGTGCTGAACCTGCAAGTACTACAAGTACTGCGGGCTTACCGGATGCAGCTATCGCATCAAGTACATCCTGCTGAAGTCCTGGAAGCTGTAAATTGGGCTTATCACCGCTGCCGTATGCATTACCGGTATCGCCCTCTTCGCCCTCAAGTGTGGCATCCAGACCTACTACAGCAACAACAACATCCGATACATCGCATACTGCCTTTACTTCGGCGATACGGTCGGAATGCTCGCCGAGGTTTTCAACTCTGTCTTTATACAGGTCACATCCGTTAGACGCATATACTCTGGTACCGCTGTTCTCAACTTCACGGCGGATACCTTCAAGTACAGTAACATATTCCGAAGATGTTCCTTCATAGTTTCCGACAAGTGCCTTACGGCTGTCCGCATTGGGTCCGATAACACCTATCGAAGAGATATTGTTTTTGTTAAAAGGAAGAAGGTTGTCGTTCTTCAGAAGTACGATACTTTCCTCCGATATCTTAAGGTTGATCTCCTTAGAACTAAAGGAATCAACATGAGTATAATCGATCGAATTATAAGGGTTATCCTTATCTACCGTGATGAGATTTCCGTTTTCATCCTCATCAAGGATACCGAGCTTGAAACGTGTAGTAAGTACGTTTGTGAGAGCTTCGTCAATCCTTTCCTCGGTGGTATAGCCCATGCCCACTGCCTGGAGCAGATACTCGTAGAGGTTACCGCAGTTGATATCGCAGCCGTTAGTCATAGCAAGACCAACCGACTCTGCAGGTGTCTTTGTGATACCATGACCTTCGTTGATATCTCTTATAGCCCAACAGTCAGATGTAACATGGCCTTCAAAGCCCCATTCTTTTCTTAAGATGTCCTGTAAAAGAGTCTTGGATGCGCAGCAGGCTTCTCCGTTTGTTCTGTTATATGCGCCCATAACAGCTTCTACTTTGGCTTCGGTAACAAGGGCCTTAAATGCGGGAAGGTATGTCTCTCTTAAATCCTGCTTGGAGCACTCGGCATTGAAACTGTGGCGGATGCTCTCAGGACCTGAATGCACTGCAAAATGTTTTGCACATGCAGCTGCTTTCATATATTTATCGTCATTTCCCTGGATTCCCTTAACAAAGCTTACACCTAAACGTGAAGTAAGATACGGATCCTCTCCGTATGTCTCATGGCCTCTGCCCCAGCGGGGATCTCTGAATATATTGATATTGGGAGCCCAGAATGTGAGTCCTTTATATATACCGTTGTCACCGTATTTGTTCTGTACATTGTACTTGGCACGGCCCTCTGTAGATATAACATCAGCTACAAGTCCCAAAAGTTCCTCATCAAATGCTGCAGCCATACCGATAGCCTGAGGGAATACGGTAGCTTCGCCCGCACGTGCTACTCCGTGCAGTGCTTCATTCCAGTAATTGTATGCGCCCAGTCCCAGTCTGGGTATAGCGGGAGCTGTGTGACGAAGTTGGTACACCTTCTCCGTAAGTGTCATCTTTGATACAAGTTTCTTAGCTTTTGCTCGGCATTCTGCCTCTCTTGTTTTATTCATAACCTTCTCCTGTTGTCTGTTTTTTATTTTATCTTTTTATTTCTCCAGCTGATCTTCCCCATATATTATGAAACTATGCTCAGATGAATACTTTTTACCTTCTTCTGTCTTAAACTCATGCATACGCGATACTCCGCCAAACCAGGTATAAGGCTTGTCATTTGCAATCTTACCGTCACATATGTCCTGTGCACCCTGTCTTAAACAACGCATGAGCGATATATCATCGAAATCCTGAGCATGTCCATGCAGGATGTAGTCCGCTTTATCCTCCAGGAACATAACATTATCAAGGCTCTTTACCAGTTCGGACATCTTGGGACATCCATCCAACATCATCCAAAGGAAATGATTGATGGCATCTCCGGTAAACAATACCCTGTCCTCCTTAAGGAGAAGTAATATTCCCCCGCTTGTGTGACCGGGCAACTCATATGCCTCAAGA
This sequence comes from Lachnospiraceae bacterium, assembly GCA_017620375.1. Classification (GTDB taxonomy): domain Bacteria; phylum Bacillota; class Clostridia; order Lachnospirales; family Lachnospiraceae; genus RUG11977. The sequence continues at coordinate 16,132 of JAFZQN010000032.1, read as the reverse complement.
TGCTTTCCTCCCAGATCGATCACATCCCCGCCTTTTATCGGCTTAAAAGGCGGCATTGAAAACCCGAAAGTTTCACATGCCTTTGCGAACTCAGGCGTGTCATAAAATGACTTAGCCAGCTCAATATCTTCAGGATTTATATATGCTTCATCAAAATATATATTTCCAAATATATGATCCGGGTGCCCGTGAGTGTTGATGACTATGATGGGCTTATCGGTGATATTACGTACAACGTCTTTTAAGTTGTTGTAGCCGTTCATAGTATCTATAACGCATACCTTCTCATCACCTACGACTATATAGCCCGTAGCCTCATGACCTTCATCCATAAGATATATATCGGGCCGTAGCTGCTTAACAAATAATTCGTGTTCCATGTGAACTCCTTTTCAATCAGAGGGACGGTTCTGTGATTGATTTTAAACTGTCAATCAGTAATTCAATTCTTTGGTTGGTTTGTTATAATTTTGAGAGCCTTCTCAGTTATCTCATCAATATCATATCTGTCTGTTATCTCGATAACCGGGATATCATATTTATCAGCCTCTTCTTTAAACTCTTTACTGCAGTTTATAAGACGTTCAAGATCTACTTCATCATCGAGTCTCTGCTCTATGACACTGCCCTTATCGGCTACAAGACTGATATTCTTTCTTAAGTACTCCTCAGACATGGTTATAAAGAAGCATTTGATATCTTTAAGATATTCATCCGTAAACTGATCACGCCACTCCGAAGGTATGTAACATCCTTCAACTATCATGTTCTGCTTGTTTTCTATCGCGGTTTTGATCAGTTCGGCTGCGTAAGGCCAGAGAAAATATCTCATCTCATAATCATCTTCAACAGTCAGATCTGTGAGCCTTCCTCTGATGAACATCATTTTAAGATGATCAAGAGATAGATACGGATAATTAAGCTTTTCGAGCAGTTTCTGTGCAAGGAGTGTTTTCCCCACATGTGAGCTGCCACCTATTAATATGATCATATGTACCTCTACCTGATACCGAAACAAAGGATAGTGAACTTCTTGTCCTCGTCTCCCTCGTGCATAGCGAACTTAACACTGTGCTTTGCCTTTACATCATTATCAAATACGATCATGGCATTGCAGTGTGTCCAGCCGATCTCTCTGGGATTGACTGTCTTTACAAGCTCACCGTCCACAAATATATCCACATTACCTTCATCGGGTGCTGCAGAGTCTAGTGTTACCACCATAAGAAGTTTGCATTCGACATCCAGCGACATGGGGTTCGATCCGCTTATATGTCTCCTGTTGTCGGCAAACTGCATGGTACCGAACTGGTCGAAGTCTCTTTCCGCATATTGAGATGCAGGATCCTTTTCATTAAAGTCTCCGACATTAAAATTACTTACACTCCAGGTATTGCCAAATCCGTCACCGCCATTAGCTCCGTTTGCTATACAGATACCTCCTGGGATTGAAGCCGAATCCTCACCTATGGTAAGTAAGCTTACATACTCAAAGTGATCGGACATAAGTGCTGTCTCGGGCATCTTATACTCTTCAAGGCCCTTTCTTACTGGTGTAAGTACACCTTTTATCATCGCTTCAAAAGGCTTACCGTCAGCTATCTTTAAGGCAGTAGCTGCTTCATCCGCCTTCTTGATCATATTGATGATACAGTCTGCCATAATAGTATGACCTAAATTGGTCGGATGATATCTGTCGTAGAAATACTGGTCCTTAGTGATGATCCTGCCCTGTTCCTTTGACATATAGAACTGATCGGTCACCGCATTCTTTGCACTTACCATGGGCAGATCATAATGGTATCCTATAGGACTGAGTCTTTCCTGAAGGTTATAATCATCTATAAATACACTGAATATAACGATGACAGCAGGCTTATTCTTCATCATGAGGTAACGTCTTATAAGTCCCTCAAAGCACTTGCCCTTAGTCTCATCGCCTTCATCATTTACCGCAAACTCTACAACGGCTATATCAGGCTCTCTGTCAGGCTCATCCGACTTAGAACCGTCCCGGAAATAACCGCCTCTTAATATATCACGGTCAAATCTTACGATGCCGAACTCTGAAGGAGTACCGCCCACACCGGCCTTAACGTACTCTGTGTTATGCTTAGCCGAGAAAAGGTCATCAAATGCCTTAAATGTTTTATAAGCATAGCACTCTGCATTGATAGGTGTAGCTCCCGCACCCTGTGTGATGGAACCGCCGATAAATGCCATTTTAACAGACTCACCGCGTTTAGCCTTATCTATAGCCTTCTTTAATCTCTCAAAATTACCCATGGATACGAGCGACTGTGCTATAAGCTCCTTGTATCTGTCGGAACTGATATCTACCGGATCCGCAGGTACAAAATCCGGAGCAGTATATCCGTCATTAAGATAAAGCTTTACCATAACCGATGCAGGGAAACCTGACTCCTTAAAATGGAATCTGATCTGACCGATCCTGTCATCATCTCCGGTCCACTCCACATCACTTAAAGGGATGAGATACTCGGTACCGTCCGATGTAAGCTCAGCTTTAATAGTCGTTCCGCTGTTATACGGATCTTTTTTACCATACATCTGAAGGATAAACTCACAGTTTATACCCTTCTCATTTATCATCGATACGCCGATACCGTATACTAATTTTCTAAATTCATCTGTGGGGCCGAGCATTTTAAGGATGTTTTCATCTTCTACTCCGCCTACCATCCTGGCCATGGCTGGCATTCTTCCGTCATCCATAAAAAGGAAGCAGACACCTGATCCGTCTCTGAACGGATTTGCAAAGATCTGCTTATCGTACATAAGATATATCGCCGGTCTCTTCTTTACCGGGTCTTTAGGTGCAACAGGACCTGCCATAATGTTTCCTCCCAAACATTAATGTCTCTAATATTAAGACATATTTTGTTAATTATACTATAAATTTATGAAAATATCTATTATTTTTTATGTTTTATATGGTCATTTCTTGCTAAACGACATGAGGTGGCAAGCAAATGCGGCCCGAAACCTTAGGCTCCGGACCGCATCTGTCTCATAAAACATTTAGGAAAAAAGAAGAATTACAAACGAATTAAGGAAGCATTGTTGCGCTGCCATAAGCCTCTGTCCACTTCTCAAGACGCTCATCGATAATGTCCTGTCCGCCTGCTGCAAGGTAATCAGCCATACCGCTGTCCCATACCTTATCAAAATCAGCCTCAGCTGCAGCTACAGCCTTATCGAATGTCTGTCTCTGATATGAGGTAAGTGTATCACCGACTGTTGTTTCAGCCTCGATAACACCAAGGTCGATAGATGTAGGATACTTAGCATCGTTAAGTGATACATTGATAGCATTTACTACATCCTCAGGATCAACGTTTGCATAACCGTATGCCATAGACTTAACGGTAAGTTCTTCTGATGAAAGGCGAAGACCGTTTGTAGTCATGGTAAGGTCGATATTGTATCCTGAATTGGGCTTTGCAGCTGCATGAGCCTCATCGGGACTCTGAACAAATACAACGCCTTCTGCATTCTTGGTATGTGTAACACCCTCATCACCGATCTGAAGGTATTCTACGTTCTTAGCATCTGAAATGAAATCAAGGTAAAGCATACAAGCAAGGGGTTCCTTATTTGTTGCAGGGAAGAAGATCTTTCTGTCTGATCCAACTGCACTGTAAAGGTACTTGGTATGGTTTCCGTTAGCATCATCGAAAGGATCGATAGCGATGAACTTAGCATCGGGTCCAACGATCTGAGAAAGGGTATAGTTGATACCATTCTCGCCATCTCTGAATACGAGGTCATAGTTCTGTGTATATGCACCAACGTATCCTGCCTTTAAATAATCATCAAGTGTTGTGTCACCGCTTCCGTAAAGAGCGAAGTCATTCCAAAGGAGGCCCATGTTGTACCACTTATTAAGAATTCTGACAGCCTCCTTGGTTCCGGGCATAGTAAATCTTCTATCATCAAAGCCATATACATACTGATCCTTATCTGAAAGGTTGGGATCAAGCTTTGACTCGATAAGGCCTGCTGCTGTCCAGCCAACATCCTCGGTTACTGCGTAGCAGATCATCTTGCCTGCGTCTGCGCCAAGTAATGTTGAAGCATTGTTCTTGAATGCAACAAGCATATCTTCAAACTGCTGTGTTGTTGTAGGAGCTGCTAAACCGAGCTTATCAAGCCAATCTTTACGTACGAATGTAACGATACGTTCTGTAGCATTTCTCTTACCTTCGATAGCGATGATCTCGCCGGTCTCAGGATTCTTACGATAGTTAATACCTGCAGAACCTAACCAATTCCAAAGGTTGGGGAAAAGGCCTTTGAACTCATCGGTAAGGTACTCTGACATATCAAGGATACCGCCCATATCAGCATATGCCTGTACGGTAGGGAAGCTGTATGAATAGCAGATATCGGGAGCGTCATTTGCTGCAAGAAGGTTGTTGATCTGTTCAACCTCTGTCCAACGGGGAACAGCTACGAACTCAACCTCTACATTGTACTTCTCAAGCATACCCTTCTTGATGAAATCGGTATACATATTGTCGTTGGCAGGGGTGCCGCCGTCACGGTCATATACCTCAACTGTGATATGCTTCTTCTCAGGGAACTTGCCGTCTACAAGCTGTCCGCCTGTAAGTTCCTTTATCTCGTCCTTGTCTTCGATTACTACAACGGGCTCATCGGTAGGTGTGGGCTCGGGAGTAGTCTTTGTTCCATTGTTTTCAGTGGGAGTTGTTACTTCTGTTCCACCTGCTGTAGGTGTAGGAGCATCTTTGTTTTCATCTGATGAACAAGCTGCAAGTGAGAACACCATACATAAAACAAGTAATAAAGCTAAAACTTTTTTCACGATAATTCCTCCATTATTTGTGATTGTTTTGTTATTTAGATAAGAACGTGTACCCACACCCTTATCTTATGTATGAATCAACGGATACACCCCTATATCCGCTTATTCCGTTATCATTCCTTGACTGCACCTAAGGTTACTCCGTGTATGAAGTATTTCTGCAGGAAAGGATATACGATCAGTATGGGCACTGTGGAGAACATAACTATCGCCGACTTGATGGTATCATTAAGACCGGGCGTAGAGAAACCCTCCTGTGCCGAGAGATCCGACTGGCTCTTTAATATGTTGTAGAGGTAGTACTGAAGCGGATATAAGTCTTCTCTTTTGTTATTGATATACATAAGAGCGTCGGAATATCCGTTCCAGCGGCCTACCGCATAAAAAAGGGCAAGAGTTGCGAATACCGGCTTTGAAAGCGGTACATATATCTTTATTAAGATCCTAAAATAACTTGCACCGTCTATTTCTGCGGATTCTCGGAGTGACTCGGGTATGCCGTAGAAAAAGCTTCTCATAATGATCATGTTATATACCGACAGACAACTCGGTATGATCAGTACAAGAGGATTATTGAGCAGTCCAAGACTCTTCATTAGCAGGTAGTTAGGGATGGTACCTGCGTTAAAGAACATGGTGATAGTGATAAGTACATTTATCACTCCCCTGCCCCTTAGCTTAGGGAATATAAGGGGATAAGCACATATCGCTGTCATAATCAGGGAAACGATGGTACATATGAAGGTAAGAAATATGGTCCAGAAGAACGACCTTACGTATTTGGCATTACCGAATACATATTCATATGCTGTCAGATTAAGTCCCTTGGGATATACGGTTACCTCATGCTTTATAAGTGCATCACTGCTCGAAAGCGAACGTGCTGCTAGGTTCAGCATAGGTACAAGGCATATTATGCCTACAAAAACACATATGATAACAAACACCCAGTCACCGCGTCGGGTTTTAGCTGATTTGATCATGTTTACCAAATCCCCCTTTCACCTAACTTACGTGAGATGAAGTTAGCCATCAGCAGGAAGAATACTCCGACTACGGACTGGAACAGGCCGACTGCGGTAGTAAGTGAATATTGAGCTGCAAGCACACCCTTCTTATATACATAGGTTGAAATAACTTCAGCAGTATTAAGTACCAGGTTGTTCTGCATAGCAAAAGGTCTGTCGAAGCCGCCGCCCAAGATATTTCCGAGGTTCATGATAAGCAGAACGACTATGGTGGGCTTTATACCGGGAAGTGTGATATGCCACATCTTCTTAAAACGTCCGGCGCCGTCTACGGATGCTGCTTCATAAAGCTCCTGATTAATACCTGCAATGGATGCAAGATATACAATGGAGCCCCAGCCGAAGTTCTGCCATACGCCCAGGAATACATAGGTTACTACCCAGAGCTTTTCATCGCCCAGGAAAGGTATTGGAGAACCGCCCAGACTCTGTATGAACATATTGATAAGACCGTCATCCGTAGCAAATATACGAAGTGACAGACCGTATATGATAACCCATGAAAGGAAGTGCGGCATGTAAGCCACAGTCTGGATCACCTTCTTAAAGCGCTTAAATACAAGCTCATTTAAGATAAGTGCAAATATGATAGGTGCGGGGAATCCGACTACAAGATCGAGTACATTAAGTACTACCGTATTCTTTAATGCTCTTAAGAACTGGTTATCCTGGAATGCCTGCTTAAAATAGAAGAAAACATCTGTCTCTTTCTTCTTATTCTTAGCCCATTCCATTTCCCATACAGGAGCATTTATCTTATATTTCTTAAATGCCGTGATAATATACTCCATGGGACCGTATCTGAATATGATGAAATACACGATAGGGACCAGAAGCAAAAGATACAGCTGCCAGTATCTCTTAAAGCTGGCCTTCCAGCTCATTCTGGTCTTAACCCTGATTATCTGTCCGCTATTTGCATCGGACGATTCCTTAGATTTTGCCATTTTTAACCCCTTATCAGCATATTGTACATATCTAAAATCATTTATGTATTTTATACGTAAATAATGTAAATCGATGCACAAATCTACTGTTTTTTATTCGAATCAACAAATCCTTAATTTAGTATTATATAAAAAAAAGCCCGTTTCGCTATCTATTTATTGCGATTGCGATGCTTGTGTATTGCGAAATTTTAAGTAAATGTTACAAAAAAAGAAGGGCTTTACAAAAATGTTTATATGTGATAAAATAAATAGCAATATTTGATAAGCATCAATAAGACATTTAGGATTTTTAATAAAGGGGGAATAATATGATAGTTGATTCTTTTAACAGAACTTACCATAGAGAAGTTGAAGGCGACAGGGAAAAAGTTGATTTTGTGCGCGGTTCAAATGTAAGAATGTGGCGAAATGACGTGACCAGAAGTTTTGAGACTCACTGGCACTCGGCTGTGGAGATAGTATCTCCCATCTCCAACATATATACCATCGGGATCCATAACCAGAAATATGTGCTGCATCCCGGTGAGATCATAGTTATACCATCAGGTGAACTCCATGAGACTATAGCGCCTAGTGAAGGTGAAAGATATATATGCCTCTTTGATCTTGACTGTATCTCCAAGATCAAGAGCTTCTCTTCCATCCTGCCGTTCTTTTCATCAGCTATCATAATTACTGAAAAAACTGCTCCGGCTATAGTTAAGCCCTGTCTTGAGAGTATCCAGCGTATGGCAGACATCTACTTTGCCGAGGAACCGATGTGGGAGCTCAGGATGTACTCCGAGATACTTAACTTCTTTGCTACCATAGGCCAGAACAGGCTCGACAATATGATCACAGTACCGGTCAAGACCGGCAATAAACAGCATGAATATATCGATAAGTTTAACTATCTCTTCACTTATATCGATACACATTATACTGATGATATCACACTGGATTTTGCTGCGGATCTCACCGGATATTCCAAGTATCACTTTACGAGATTATTTAAGCAGTTTTCAAATACGACATTTTATGATTATTTATGCATCAAGAGGATCAAGGTAGCTGAGGATCTGCTGATCAACCCTTCACTTAGTATCACAGAGGTTGCCATCAGAAGTGGCTTTCCCAGCATCTCCACCTTTAACAGACTTTTTAAGAAAATAAAAAACTGCACTCCTTCGGAGTACAGAGAATTACGAGAAAGATTAACATTTGAGACGGTATACGACATACCGGATGATGAACCGATCACATTTAAGGGATATACAGGGAACTAATGTGACAAGGGGTACGGTTCTGCTGTCACATTTAACGGGCGTTCACCGTGACAGGTGGACGCCCGTTTTTAAATCATTATTTGTAAAACCCTCAAAAACTTCGATTACCTTATTTGGCGGTAAAACTCTTTACTTTGCTCCACGAAGCGTATGTTGTGGCTGAACCGTAGTTGAAGTAAGCTCTTACTCTTACGTATAATGTCTTACCCTTTAACTCGGATGCACCTTCAATAGTATCGCTAATCTTTACGGACTTGCTGTCCTTTACTGACTGATCAGCTATGATATTCTTAAACTTCTTATCGGTAGCTACCTGGATCTGGTATCCGCTGCCGGCTACCTTCTTATAAGTTAATGTGAAATTATCACCCGAAAGAGCAACCTTTGTAACCTTGCTCTTTTTAGGCATTGTAGCACATTGTAAGGTATCACTGAAAGGACCAACGAATACCTTATCTGTTACAGCACGTACCTTGTAGTCATATCCCGTAGCAGCCTTAAGCTTCTTAATAGTTACGCTGTTAGTCTTGGATGTAGTTACAAGCTTATTGTTCTTATCATATATCTCATAAAATTCTGCACCGTCGACCTTACTCCAGGTAAGTGTAAGAGAAGTCGTCTTAGCCTTCTTAACCTTAAGATTCTTTACCTTGTCTACTGCGTAATCGTATTTTGAATCCTTGCCTAACGAATCACATTTAACCTTTGCACGGATAAGCAGCCTTGACTTATCGGTGAATGATCCATCATAATCAAATGAAACGCCTCGCTGACCGTCAGACAACCATGTGGCATTAGCCATATAGCCATCATAGAATTTTTTCTCGGTCAGATCGTCCACAGCCACTTCTGTGATGATAACGAAGGGTTCGCGCTCTCCTGTTGTTAAGTAGATTGCATTCGAAGTATCAGTAACATCATGAGAAAAATGAGTCATGACAGAAACATAATCCCATATTCCGTCTTCATTCAGTTCTCTCTTAGGATTTGAAATATCGGGAGCCGGCATCTCATCCGGAATCTCGAGATTCTGGTCCGTAGTCTTTCCAAATGTGGTTGTATCCGACCAGTCAGTGAAATAATACTGAATCCCCGCTTCATGATTATTTAGCAATCCGTACTGAACGCAGTAACGATATCTAACTTTGAACGTATGGTTTTTAAGGTCGAATTGATCCCGTCCATCTTTCTTCGCAGCAACAGTCTTCTTCAGCAGCTTCCCGTCGACTGCAACACCTGCATCCATTATCGTAAAATATGCAGAGTTGTCATCGACGGATCCGCCAAAAGCATCATATAAAGTTGAACCCGTCCTTATACATGTCCTGTTCCTTTTTATCCCAACTCTTATTATACTGCCAGTCTCCGCCGTCAATTGAGATATCAAACTGAACAGTGGTCTCCAAAGCATCTATTCCGTTATCCACATAGAACTTTAGTATACTACTATCCCAATAAAAATCATCTGTATAATCAACGTATTCTTCGCAAGCTTCAAAGTCCCTGACCATCTTCAGGATATCGTCGTTCTGCTTTACGATGGCTCCGATCCAGCAAGTATCATTCTCGTCGATATCGATCAGCAGCTTATTAGGCTTGATCTTCTCAATCCCGTTCGGAAAATACTTTTCCATAAACTTATCAGCTGCTTTAACATTTGTTGAAGCAAAAGGAATTGCTAATGCTACAACCAGTAATAAAAGACCAAATACTTTGAATAACCTTTTCTTCATCACGTAAACCCTCCTATTAATATAGTTTTGTACCCCTATAAAACTTGTATTCATTGTAGCATAATAATAAAAATAATACAATGGGGTTTTCGCATTAGAGTATGTTTTGTGAGAGAGGGACGGTTCTGTTGTCACGTTTTTATCCTACTTAAAGGTATATACCTGCTTGACATGTACATGATTTACGTGTATAATATGTATATGATAAAAACATTCGCTGACAAAGAGACTCAAAAAATATATAATCAAGTGTTTTCAAAAAAGCTTCCTCATGATATACAGCCGGTAGCCCTTAGAAAACTAATTATGATGAACAATGCTGTCGGACTTAACGATTTAAGAGTCCCTCCTTCAAATCATCTTGAAGCCTTATCCGGTGACAGAAAAGGGCAGTACAGTATTAGGATAAATGATCAATATAGAATATGTTTTATAGAAGATAATAATAATTTCTACAATGTTGAGATTGTTGACTATCACTAATGTTTCTTATAAAATTAAACAGATTTAGAAAGGACAATGATATGGATATGTTTATTAAAACACCGGAAGTCGGAGAAATTTTAATTGAAGAATTTATGAAACCTCTTGGATTATCTGCATATAAGCTTGCTAATGATATACATGTCCCTGTTTCAAGGATTCAAGACATAATGCATAATAGACGTAGGATTTCCGCAGATACCTCATTACGTTTAGCTAAATACTTTGGATTATCTGCCAGCTATTTTCTTGATATACAGAACGATATAGACCTTAGAAAAGTTAGAAATAATATTCATGCTGAAATCGATGAAATTACGCCATATAAACAAATGGTTAATTGATATAAACAATGAACCTCCTCTTGGTGTCGCTATTGACTCAAGAGGAGGTAAATATTTATTATTCGTTATCTGTAATTATTATTTGATCTCGTAGATCCAGCCTTCGGGTGCTTCGATGCGGCCCATCTGGATACCTGTTAATGTGTCATACAGCTTCTTGGTGATAGGTCCCATCTCGGTCATGCCGCTGGGTAAGCAGATCTCTTTTCCGTGGTCAACGATCTTACCTACAGGTGAGATAACTGCCGCGGTACCGCAAAGACCACACTCTGCCATATCCTTAACTTCCTCGAAAGGAATAACTCTTTCTTCTGCCTTGAGTCCTAAGTAATGCTGAGCAACATATACAAGTGAACGTCTGGTGATCGAAGGAAGGATGCTGTCAGACTTAGGAGTAACAACTGTGCCGTCCTTTGTTACGAACAGGAAGTTTGCTCCGCCGGTCTCCTCAACGTTTGTACGTGTCTTGGGATCAAGATACATGTTCTCATCGTAGCCTTCTGCATGAGCGGTAACGATTGCATGTAATGACATAGCATAGTTAAGACCTGCCTTGATGTTACCTGTACCGTTGGGTGCTGCACGGTCAAAATCACTTACCTTTATTGTAAGAGGCTTTACGCCGCCCTTGAAGTAAGGACCAACGGGTGTACCGAAAATTCTGAACTGATACTCGTTAGCGGGCTTAACACCGATAACAGGGTTGGTTCCGAATAATACGGGACGAAGATAGAATGTAGCGCCTGATCCGTAAGGAGGAACATAATCTGCATTCATCTTAACTACTTGCTTAACAGCATCGATGAATCTCTCCTTAGGGAATACGGGGATCTCAAGTCTCTTTGCAGACTGTTCTATTCTTTCTGCGTTTAAGTCAGGGCGGAAGGTAACGATACGGCCGTCCTCGGTCTCATAAGCCTTTAAGCCCTCAAATACTGTCTGTGCATACTGGATAACACCAGCACACTCACTAAGTACAACATTTCCGTCATCTGTCATGGTGCCGTTATCCCATGCACCGTCTTTGTAATTGGATACATATCTGTAGTCGGTCTTGATATAGCCGAATCCCAGACTGCCCCAGTCAATATCTTTCTTTGCCATAATGCATACCTCCGTCTATTAAAATTAACTTTATTTATACCACTTCTTATTTGATTTTTCAAGAGGTATTTATTATTTACCTGAAATGGTGATTCCGTCAACTGCTATGTAAGGTACTACAGCACCGCCGTTGCAGCAAAGCTCTTTTGATATTGATCTGATATTCTTTACTACATCACCTAAGTTACCACTGATCATAGCTTCTGTTACAGCACACTTGATCTTACCGTTTTCGATAAGGAAGCTGCTCTTTGCTACGCCGGAGAACTCGCCGTTGGCACCGGGGTTACCGCCTGAGAATCTGCCTAAGATAAGGCCCTTGTCGATAGATGAAAGCATCTCGTCGAAGCTCTTGTCACCGGGCTCTACGATAAGGTCGAAGCCTGTGTTCTTAACTACGGGACGTCCTGTCTTGTTGGCTGCGTATAAGCTTAACCAGTGAGTCTTAAGCACGCCCTTATCAATAAGTGTTACTGCCTCTGAAAGGAAACCGTTTGATGTAGCACGCTCACCGATATTAATCCTCTCGTCGAACGGATCAAGCCTTACGGTAAGCTTATCGCTTGCTACCTGCTCGCCAACCTTGTCAAGCCACTGGCTGGTGCCTTCGATTATTACGCCGTCGCTGATGTAATTACCGAGTACAGATGAGATAAAGTCGCCTGTGCTGGCAGGTGTAAAGATAACCGCACCCTCGAATTTTCCTTCAATGCTCTCAGGATAAAGGCTCTTTTCAATATCTCTTAAATGAGCTCTGATATCACCGAGCTCAATGATAGGGGTGTCAAGGTTGATCATGTCAACGCCGGTATAATCCATACCTGTGGTAGCTTTTCCGTCGGTAGCACAGATCTCTATGGATATACCGTAGCTGCCGCCAAATCCTTCGAACTCTGTACCGTTGGAGTTTCTTGAGAACCAGTTATAACGGTCATATGAGCCGATGGATGAGAATACCTTTACCAAAGGATATTCCTTAGCTATGGTATCAAGCAGCTCCTTGATCCTCTCTATAAACTTATCTACATCGGGCTCTAAAACACCCTGCTTAAATACATGGGGGTCTACCTTGGGAGCAATGTCATGTGCGGGATCTTCCTGTGATGACTCTGCAGATACCAAAGCATCCTTAGCGAGACCTTTAAGTCCTTCTTCGGAGATATCGTTTCCCGATGCGGAACCGGTCTTGTTATCCTTAAATACTTTTATAGAACCGCTGTTACTGAATACGGTACGGAAAAGCTTGAAATCTCCTGATTCAAGATTGAGTTCTCTTTTCTCTGAGTTTACCAGTGTGTATTTATATTTTGTAATGCCTGTATCCTTGATTATCTTATCAAAGAGGTCGGCTTTTTCACGAATGTTAGACATACTATCTTCCTCCTATCATGATCTTGCAGCGCATGTTGGGACCACCCATGGATACCGCCATAGGCTGTTTCTTACCGCAGAAACCGCTGGATACCCATTCCATCTCGCTTGATACCATATCTACGGTCTTTAACATATCAAATGCTACACCTGATACTGTGGTATCAAGGAGCGCCTTGCCAAGCTTACCGTTCTTGATCTCATAACCGCAGTTTACACTGAACATAAACTCGCCTGTTAAGTCTGCCTGGCCGTTACCGGATTCGATCAGATAATACCCGTCTTCTACGGAAGCTATCATTTCATCTAAGCTACTCTTTCCGGGAAGTATAGCTGTATTTCTCATACGGATGATGGGCTCATCTGAATAATTCCAGCCACGCGCATTTCCGTTGGGCTTAACGTTGAACTCTTCTGCAGTCTCTCTGTCATTCATGTATCCGACTAAGATACCGTCCTTGATGAGTACTGCATCGGTACCTATAGTACCTTCGTCATCAAGATATACGGGAAGTTCTGCCTGCTTACCCTCATAGATATTTGCATAGTCAACCATGGTTACAAGTTCTGATGCTACCTGCTTGTTTAATGAAGGACCTGCTACGCTGCCTGCCTTAACAAGGTCAGCCTCTACAGTATGTCCTACTGCCTCGTGAGCCAGCATACCTGCCATGTTGGGACCGAGTACTACTGTCTTATATCCTGCCTCGGCATATACACCTTCGGTCTTATCCATTACTCTTTGATAAAGCTGATCGATCTCGGGATAGTACTTTTCAAGGTTTCCGAAATGATCGTAGAAGCTGCCGTATCCACCCAATGCTTTAAACAGCTCGATAGGTGTGCCGTCTTTTGTCTCGGAGCTCAGCATTACGTATATGTAGCATCTGGGGATAACTACATGTCCGTCATGTGCATCGGATGTATAGATGATCTTATCCTGTGAATCCTCGGTATATACTACAGTACGGCTCTTAAGGTCGGGATATTTCTTTACGATATAATCATCTAAAGTCTTACAAGCTTCGATGATAAGCTTCTGCTCAACATCTATTATCTCACCGTTAAGTGCTACTTCACCGGTGCCTAAAGATGCAGGAAGCTGTACATTTCTAGAGCTGTGCTTTCCTAAAAACATAGCGTTTTCGGTAGCAGCCTTGATAACCATCTCTGCTGCTTCGGGTGTGTAATCTGCTACAGATGCGAAACCGAATGTGCCCTTGTTGTTTACTCTTGCGGAAATACCTCTCGATGCGCTTCTGGAGTTCTGCACCATGTTTCCTTTAAGGATCACAACCCTGCGGTTTCTGTTTTCGTGAGCTCTGAGTACGGTCTGCACGCCGTCGGCAAAGAGTTCTTTTTTTGACTTGAATAAATCCTGTATCATGTATTTACCTTTCTGTAGTATATCTACTTTAAATATGATTATGTGTTAGCGGTCTATTTTTCTACAAAGCATATAAATATTATACACCGCCGGACAGCTTAGTTATTGTTGACATAAGAATGTTCCTTATAAAGTCCCTGCTCTCATCTTTAACAAGGAAATATAAGTACGATTCTATAATATATTGCTTAGGTCCGCTTCTTCCGACTATCTTAAAGTTTCTGTAACCCATTTCAATGTACTTTTCGATATCTTCATTTGACATGAAAGTAGGAAGTTTTTTTACTCTTTCAAAATTCCACTTATCGGGTGTGGGATCCGAGCACGGGAATTGGATCCTGTTATCAAACTCAAGCTGATGTTTTGATATCTCAACATAATGATTGGCACGTCTCGCACATCCCGGATGACATGTCTCATTTACAAGGATCTCGATCTTATCGGCTACAGGAAGCAGTTTGTTTATCACACTTTCATTATGATTAAGATCGTAATCAAGTACTACCAGGAAATAGTCTTTTTTTACTTCTTCCAAAATAGCGTCTGCATTTAAGAGACGTTTTGTGGTTGACGAAAGGATCTTGTACCTCGGATATTCTTTACGGATATATTCTTCCAGAATAGGTCTGTTGACCAGTACCTGGTTCATCCCGTTATCTCCGACTTTCATGATCATATTGCAATATGAATCATATATGTGCTTTTCCTCTAATAACACATTTGTCCATGTAAATCTGGCAGGTACTCCCTGTTTGTTGTAGGCGGCGATAATACGTTCCACATCCGCTTTGCTGCTAAACCCGTCAAACAGATTTCGGCCGCCATTCCATATTGCTCCAGGGAAAGAACCGTAGCAGGATGCGATCTTATATCCATCCCTGAAATGACTCGGATATCTTCTCATGGTATCCAGTAACACCTGATTAATTAGCCCGAAGTAACATAATCCGGGTATATGCCAGTAAATTGTTTGTGTTGACATTTGTAATCCCCTTATTCTTTTATAACTGTGTTAGCACAGTGGCAAACATCATTCTAATTATCTCTTATGGTTTATATATTGTCAATATCTTTTCGGTAGAGAAAACCTACCTGTTATTCTACATTTATTACCTGTTAAGAAGTCATATTCCGAACCTTTCGATAAACGTGTCCTCGGTTATGATCTCTACGCCTAAGGATTTGGCTTTTGTGTTCTTAGAACTGGTGGAATTGATGTCGTTATTTACCAGGTAGTTTGTCTTACCCGATACACTGCCTGCCACATGTCCGCCCTGTGCTTCAACATAAGCCTTGAATTCATCGCGGTTTTTAAACGAATGAACATCACCGGTTATTACAAATGTAAGTCCGGCGCAGCTGCCTGTCTTTTCTCCGGCTTTCTCTTTGTTCTCCAGTTGGATGATGCCAAGGAGTTTTTGTAACAATGCTGAATTTTTCTGTTCGGATATCCACTTAATGATGGCAGTGGAGCGCTCCTGACCTATGCCATCCACTTCTTCGAAGCCGGTATCGGTGCCGGCAGCGACATTGATATAATTGTTGATATCGATTTCGGTGCCATTATTGATAAATATTTCATCTTCAGGCTGTATAACAGTACCGACGGTTTTTGATA
>JAFZQN010000031.1 GCA_017620375.1 Lachnospiraceae bacterium | reverse complement strand
GCCTGTTCAGTTGTAGGGTATAATCTGTATTTGATAGCTTTATTCATACTCTTATTATAGCAAACATATGTTCGAATGTCAAGAGAAAACGCTTTCATCTCGGTAATTGAATTGCCGAGAATTCCCGCTTGATATCTTAAAAGAGAAATAATCCGGTTGCCGCGTAAAGAAAACAATAATACGAGTAATTTAAAAGGACAGAGCTTTTTAGACTCTGTCCTTGTTTTTTATCTGCTCTGCATCTTTTCTGCATCATTTTGTTGCCGTAGCCAGCTTTATCGTAACCTCAGAATAGCTGTTTGATACATAACATATCTCACCGTCTATAAGTATTGCATAGAACAGCTGAGTCGAGAACTCGGGATAATAATCATATACTGCACCGTTTTTAGCCTGGAGTTTAACCTCGCAGGTGGTGTTGGCTTCGGTCCTGACATTTACATCCGTACCTGTGATAGTGACCTTCAGTGCATCCAGCTCACGCATCTTGGTGATGGCTTCCGTATCGGTAAGTATGTACTGTGTGGATACATATCCCGTTACATCGCCGGATTTGATCTTGAACCATTCGGTACCACGCTCGATAACTTTGCCGTATCCGTTGGCAGGGAGCGAACCTACTACCTTCTTGTTCTGTCCGGCACCCGATCTGACATTCATTTTCTCGTTAACATTGGCAAGTATGTAGTCAAACTTGGTGTATTCCGGAAGCTCGATAGGTGTGGGCTCCGGTGTCACAGGCTCACCCGTCGGTGTGGGTGTGGCATCGGGGATGTCGGTAGGCTCAGGTGTGGTTGAGACCACGTTGTTATCCTGCTCCTGCACCTTTTCCTTAATGCTGTTCAGCTGTGTTACCATGGTATCCTTTAATCCCGACGAATCCTTTTTATCCTCATTGATTGTCAGGAATACTACCCAGACGATGGCGATCACCGCCAGCGTAAGGAAGGATACCAGACGATATCTGTGTTTCATATGTTATGTATTATCCTTTCTCATTCAACGTTTTCTCACTGTCATTTTTTTGCTGACGGAGTGAAGAAATTAAGTACTTTTTTCTCATAATCGTAGGCAAATGCACGCTCGCTGGAATAATCGAAGAAGAAGCAGTATCCACCCGCGATGTTTATCCATTTGTAGTTGCCTTCGGATATCTTCTCTACATCACCCGTAGACCTGTCAAGCATATAGATGGCGGGTGTGTCCTTTTCGTCGCAGCTGTAAAATACATATCTGCGGTCCTCTGTGATATTGTACCAGGATACAGGCTTTTCCACAAGTATCTCGGTGCTGCCGTCAGGGCCTGCAAGGTACAGCTTGTAGCCGTCTAAAGTGGATACGTAGAATGTGCCTTCTTTTGTCACGATCGGCATATATGCCTTTGTGGACATGTATACGTTATCCTCTCCCTCTGCATTTACCTCATGCACGTTCTGGTCACGGAGCCTGCCGGAGTAATAGATGTTTCCTTCATAAGCGCATGCTACGGGCGAATCATCGGTGATCAGCTCCACTGTATTGCTGCCGTCTATATCAGTCCTGGCTATAACGAGCTGCTTGTTGTTGAGCTGTGAATAGGTCTGATAGTAGACTTTATTGTTATACAAAAGGAGGCTGCCGCACGGATCCGTGGTGATGGCCTTCAGGTTCTTTCCGCTCTGGTTTATCCTGTAGATACCTGTATGGTATGCTACCAGTTTGCTCTGTGTCTGCGTGGTCTTCTTATTGTTCATACGCGTATAATACACGTAGTTCTCATCGACGTTGATGTATCTCGCGTAGTCGTTATACAGCTTCTTAAGGTCCGTCATATCGGTCTTCATGGAATACAGCGCATAATCGTCATCGGGATTACTGAAATAGATCCTGCCCCCATATTCACAGAAAAGACCGCCGTTATAGAGGTTGCCCGCAGTGTTGCCTATCAGGCCTTCCGCACTTAACACGACCTTGTTACTGAGGTTTTTAAAAAGCAGAAACAAAGCTATGATAAGTACTACGACAAATATGCCGATGATCGGCTTTTTACTTGATTTTTTCGCTGCCATATCTTTGCCCTCCTTTTCATATTATATTATACAATATTATGCCGATTATTGCAAATAAGACTTTTATATGATACACTTTTAACATAATCTCAGATTTTTCTGTAAACTTGGAGGTAATGTATGAGATACCCCGGATTTATCAAGCCCGGCGACAGGATAGGCTATATAGCTCCGTCGTTTGGATGCGGCTCCATCGAGCCTTATTATTCCAGATTCCAGGCCGCTCTTTCCTACTTTGAGAAAAAGGGCTACCGTAACGTGATCGGTCCCAACGTAATGAAAAGCGACGGTATCGGGAAAAGCACCGATGCAGAAAGCTGCGGCGCCGAGATAAATGAATATTTTACTACGGATAAAAGCGAGTGCATCATCTCCGTAGGCGGCGGCGAGACCATGTGCGAGGACCTCGGATATGTGGATTTTGAGGCTATAGCGAAATCAAGCCCCAAGTGGTTCATGGGATACTCAGATAATACGTGCCTTACATTCACTCTCCCCACGCTCTGCGACACTGCTGCCATATACGGTCCGTGTGCCCAGTCGTTTGGTATGGAGCCCACACATAAGTACCTTACGGATACTATGGAGCTCTTAACCGGGCAGAAGTTAAAGTTCTCCAATTACCCTGCCTGGGAGATAGAAAGCAAGTCCTCGGAAGAGACGCCTTTAGCTACTGTAAATGCGACCGAAAGTTACAGTCAGAAGGTTTTTGTAGATGGGAAGTTTTATGCCGAGGATGACTGTCCGGCGGTAAACTTTAGCGGACGTATGATAGGCGGATGCCTCGACTTGCTCGTATGCCTATGCGGAACTAAGTTTGACAAGGTGAAGGATTTTATAGAAAGATATAAGGACGACGGCATCATCTGGTATATAGAAGCCTGCGACCTTAATCCTTTGAGCGTATTCCGTGCCGTATGGCAGTTAGAGAACGCCGGCTGGTTTGAGCACACAAAGGGATTCGTCTTCGGACGCCCGAGGCTGTATAACGAGTCTGTCCTGGGCATGGATAACTACAATGCAGTATATAACGTACTGAAAGATAAAAATGTCCCCATCATATTTGATGCGGACTTAGGACACCTGCCTCCCCAGATTCCGGTCATCTCCGGGGCATTAGCGAATGTACAGGCTGAAGGGAATAAGTTCGAAATCGAGTATGTCTTAAGATAGCTTCAAAACTAAAGGGCTCTGTCCGGGCAGCATCCCGAACGAGATTGCCACACAGGCAATTCGTCTCGGGAGCATGCCCGTCACGAGCCCTTATTTAAAGTCTTAAGTTCCTTAATTACATTACTTTCAATAACTCATCCCTGATACCTGCCAGTCTGTCCTCGCTCAGACCGAAGTTCATTTTCTTGTAAGACCATGCGGCACGTCCGATACCGTATTTTTCGAATATAGGATTGATCGTCTTATACCACTTCAGGGTATCCTCGGGTGTAGCAAGGTCGATTACGCCGTATTCGCCACAGTACAGAGCCACATCTCTTTCCTGAGCCGTCTTAATCGCACTTTCAAACATCTTCTCAAAATAGATGCTGTCTATCACATCGTCTTCCTTTGTGGGAACAAAGAAGTCCTTATCCCAGATAGGACTTATGGGATGACATAATGCTTTGTACTCTTTATATGTCTTCTCGAAGTTCATACGGAAATCACGGGGCATTACATCTATCCAACCTGCGCCCTGATGTGTAAAGATAAGGGGCTCATAGCAATGGAAATTGTAGATGATGTTCTCATCGTAGGGCTGATCGAGGTCCTTGACTGCCGATACATGATTGTTCCAGTAGCTGCCTACCAGTATCTTTACTGTGGGTGCTATCTTTCTGATCCTCTCGATGCATCTTTTTACTATGGCATTCCAAGTTATGATATATGCCTGGTCGGTCACTTCGTTTAACAGCTCAAATGCTACGCTCTCGCCGATGTTACCGAAACGCTCGGCTAAGTTCTCCCACATTTTTATAAAACGTTCCTGACTGGATTCGTTCTCAAAAAATCCGGTCTCTTTCTCATCCTTATCAAATGAGAAACCGTAAGTCTTATGGATATCGAGTATCATGTTGAGGCCGCTGTTCTTGCACCACTCTATGGCTTTTGCGATATATCCAAAGCCTTTCTCGATGTAGTTACCCTTCTCGTCTTCGATGAGGTTGTAATCTACCGGTATTCTCACATGGTCGAGTCCCCAACTGCTGATATTCTTAAAATCAGCCTCGCTTACGAAACTGTCATAATGCTCATATGTATGTACGCACTGTGACAGCCAACCACCGATATTAACACCCCTTTTGTAACCTTTCCACTCTTTCATACGCTCCTCCTGTATTTTTATTATCTTAAATCTTTATTTTCCTGATTCTTTACTTCTTTAGTTCCTCTTTCACAAGGAATCCTAAACATATGATTTCTATAGGCAGCTTCTATAGACAGCTTTTACAGACAATGTTTACAGAAACTCTGCGACTTCCTTAAGATCCTCAAATATCTTCCAGGCTTTAGCCTTCATCTCGTCATCCGGCATGATAAGGTCCGGTACCATGATAGGTCTCATGCCTGCAGCGTGTGCCGCCCTGATGCCGTTATACGAGTCCTCTATCACTATGGACTCTTCCGGCTTGCCGCCAAGTCTCTCACAGCTAAGTAAAAAAACTTCCGGATCGGGCTTACCCTTTTTATACATACCGCCGCCGACTACATCATCAAAATATCCGATGAGTCCTGTATCTGTAAGCTGCGGAACTACACGTTCTACAGGTGTAGATGACGCTAATCCGAGCTTATACCCCTTTGACTTGAGGCTTGAGAGACACTCTGCCGCATAGTATTTTAACGGCATCCCCTGTTCCTCTACGTATTTATCAAAAAACACCAGAGACTCTTTTCTGAATCTCTCTCCGGTGAGGCCTTCTAAGGATCTGCTGCCCGAACACCCGTCCTGCCTGCTCTTTTCTATGTATCTGTCGAGCACGCTTATGATATTGTAATCAGGAGTACCTATACTCTCTTTGAAGGCTGACATGATATCCTTTATGCCATACTCCCCGGCCAGATCTATCCATACCTTTTTATCCAGGCTTTCCGAATCGAACAGAACGCCGTCCATGTCGAAAATAATAGTTTTTATGTCTGAATACATTTTTTCATTACCCCCTCTATATACCTCTTTACTTAGAGTACACAGAAGTCTTCTAACACATCATTTTACCATAAATTCGGCGTAGTGTCTATGCTTTTTCCGATTTTCAATATACCGTCAGTGTTCCTGCTCAAGTATCTTCATCATCTCTGCCGGTGTAACTACGAAATCTCTTAAAGGATAGTGTTTTTTGTTGCCGGTAACAAGATATGAATTATCATCTCTCTTTTCCATAGCAACTTCGTAAAACACAAGATCATCGACATCTATAAAAATCTCACCTGTAGGCTTTGGAAATACTTCAATCCCACATTCAACAATGCTATCAAGGACTGCCTTTATCACTGAACTGCTAAAATGGAACTTAGGTCTGCTTAGTACCTCTTGGTATTCCATCAATATGTCCTTATGATACAATGGCGTAATACGACCGTCTGCGATAGCGTTGAATACTTGAACCGTAGCAGCATCTTCTGTCTTGGTAAGTAATGCCGACGCAAACACATTGGTATCTATTACAGCATATACCATGTTTTATCCTCTCTTTCTGTCTGCCCTTGATAATGCTATTTCAGCATCGATTTCTTCGAGAGACATTTCAGGAAGATCTTTTGCCTCTGTACGTAATACATCAAATGCGTTTTTAAAGCCTTCTCTTTTGTTCTGTGCCGGCAGAACTGCTTCAAACGGAAGTCCGCGTACCTGCTTGCTTCGTTTCATAAACATACGAAATGCTGTAGGAAGATCCATACCAAGCTGTTCATATATATCTGTTACTTCCTGCTTTAATGCTTTATCTGCCCTAAATTGAATAAGTACTTGTTCTGCCATAATATCGCCTCCATATTTTATTAACACATGCAAATGTCATACTAATGTATTTGTTTGTATTATTATATCGCATTTCAGTGTAAAAATCAAATAGATTATTTTGTTTATGATAAAAAACCCCATCTGCCATATCGTATGATATAGCAGACAGGGTTTAAATTCACACTGTCGGATAATGATACTTCATTACTTTGTAACAGTCATATCTTTGGTTACACCTGCTTTTTTAAGAAGCTCGGCATATGCCTCAACTTTTGCCTTCGGCACTTTGATCACTGCATTGGTAACAATACCGCTAAATACCTTCTTACCGATCTTCTTAGTGGTAAGCTTAGATGACTTAATGGTAACCTTGTACAGCTTCTTGCACTTATAGAAAGCATATGAGCTGATCGATTCAACCTTTGAAGGGATCGTTATGCTTGTAAGTGCGCTACATCCGTAAAAGGCCTTGCTGCCGATCTTTGTAAGTTTAGCCGGAAGTTTAACCGTCTTTAACTTGGTACATCCGTAAAATGCTCTCGTTCCGATAGTAGTTACATTTGCACCGAATGTGATCGACTTAAGTGCTTTACATCCCTTGAATGCATCTGTCGGGATCTTCTTGATATTATCGTTGATAACAACAGTTGTAAGTTTCTTGTTACCCTTGGTCCATGTGGTATCAAGTTCTGTAACAAGATATGTTTCTCCTTCGATGGTAACAGAGTCGGGAATAACAATGCTCTTAACACCGCTCTTGTCAGGTCCGATATACTTAACTGTGTTCTCAGTAGCCTTCTTGGTTCCCTTGATCTTAGTAATAGCATATCTTACACCATTTTCGTCGGTATAAACGGCACCAACTTCTACCTTGAATTCCTTAGAAGTATCGTCATCCTTAACGTCTGTCTTGCCGCTGCCGCCGTTTCCTGTGTTACCGGTACCTGAGTTTCCACCGGTGCTTCCACCTGTAGATCCGCCTGTACTTCCGCCTGTAGATCCACCTGTGCTTCCGCCTGTAGATCCACCCGTGCTTCCGCCTGTTGATCCGCCTGTGCTTCCGCCACCTGAGTATCCACCTGAGCTTCCACCGCCTGAGTATCCGCCTGTGCTTCCGCCTGTTGATCCACCTGTGCTTCCGCCGGTTGATCCACCTGTACTTCCGCCGGTTGATCCACCTGTGCTTCCACCTGTTGATCCACCTGTGCTTCCACCTTCAGTAGAATCCTTCTTAGCAAATTCAGCGACTACATTGTGATCTGCATTAACCTCAAATCTATATTCAGCATCTGACGAAACAAGCTTTCCGTCTTCCATCCAGCCCTTAAATTCATATCCGTCTTTTGCTGTTGCAGTAACCTTACAGAATTCACCGTTATAGAAGCTTCCGCCACCTGTTACAGTGCCTGCTTCAGCATTTGATGATCCTGCGGTTACGTTATAGGTTACAATCTGAGTACCCTTCTGAACTGCTGTAGGCTCAACTTCTTCACCGTCATTGATTACAAGCTTGACAGGGGTTTCAGCCGTACAGCCATCTTCTGCGGGTGTTTCGTACCCTACAATAGTCGAGACATCTACCTTGATTACGTCACCCTTCTTTACCTTTATGTCTGAGTATGTCCGTACACTTGAAACTTCTTCAGTAATTAAACTAAATGTTTGAGTATAGAATGTAACTTCTCCGTCATCAGTTGCTATGATCTCAAGCTTGTACTGTTCATCACCCATCATATACACAAGCTTTTGTCCATTTTCATCAACCGTTGTTCTTATTCCTCCTTCGATTTCTTGTGGTACATCATCTTTGATATATCCGACAAGTGCACCAGTTGAATCGTATACTTTAATATCAACTGGACAATTGGTTCCGGCTCCTGTTGCATTCGAATTTGCAGCATTAGCATGTTTCAAATCATATGTATAGTTCGTATTTTTAAACATATAATTCTTATATACGGCTATCTCCGTATTTAAAAGATCTGCTCTAATTGCTTCACAGAATCCATGATAAGCCATATCATTAATTAAAGTCTCAAATGCTACATCATAATCTCCTGCCGGATCACTTTTTCTTTCAACAGCACCTTTAATTGCAAGTGCTCCTTGGAAAAGTTCAATCAACGCTTTTGCTATATCTATCCATGGTATATCTGAATACAATAGATCACCAACAAATTCTTCCGCCGGTTCAAATGTTTTGCCATTCTTAAGAGTGATATTCCAGAAGAAGACTCTCATTTTATTCCCGTTTGTTCCGAGAAGAATCTTAGCTTTTGCAACTGCATCCATATCTGGTATGCTAAGCGCATCAATATAAACAAAGATTCCTTCCTTTCCTATCTCAAATTTGTTTTCCGCAATCGCATGAATTATGGCTCCTACTAAATTACCATCTTTTTCACAAGTTTCTGTTTTTATTTTAATATAGTTTGCAAGATCCAATGCATTTTGACCATAATCTAAGAACAGCATATAAGCTCCAAACGCGGGGCACAATATGCTTGCTATAATTGTTAATGCAATACCACCTGCGTCAACAGCTGTTGCAAGAGCTCTGCCGACTATATTAGAATTATTCTCTAAAATCTGGATTTTAAGTTCATCCTTAACATTGAACTTACCCATTCCATATTTCTTAATAGTCCATGTTCCGCCATCATACCTGATAACAACAGCTTTGCTAACATATATCGGTTTATCAACATACGTATAATCTTTCTTAACAGTCTTTAAGGCATAGTAAGTATTCTTGTCGATTTTTTTCCATGACGTCGTCTCATAGTCACTCGTAAACATCCAATCCTGGAAATTACTACTACCATAATCATTGTAAAGTGCCGTCCTTACTTCATTTACATATTCAGTCGACCATACGGCATAAAGACTGACATTATAATCAGAACCTATAGTAAGTAAGTCAAGATCGATTGTTTGACCTGCTACATAATCAACTCTTCCCCATGTATAATTACCATCGGATAAGGTAAGATTATCCTTGGACCAGCCTAAGAACTCATAACCCGTACGTACTGGCTTAACATCAGACAAAGTAACCTGTTTTGAACCTATATCCACTTTTGTCACTTCGGGTCCGTCATGTCCTCCACAAGGATCATAGCTAATCCAGATTTTTCCATCGTTATGTTCTTCGGATCTCCATATTCCGTACAGAGTAAGGTAATTCTTATTTTTTGTTAACTTTTTGGTTACTATAGTTCCTACCGGATATTCTCCATAGGTCATATATCCGCCATCTTTTGACCAGCCTTCAAAATACAGTCCACTTATCTCGGGAGGCTGATATGTCATTGCTTCATCAAATTTTACAATTTCATTATTAAGGAACTGTCCGTTTGAATTTTCAAGATATGTTATTAAACATTCATCGTCCGCAATAAGGTCTTCTCCATCATACCAGTATGCATAAAGCGTAATGCTGTCAGAGTAAGTAAGGTTACTAACCTTAGCTCCATCATAGCAAATCGTTTTGCCGGTTGAATCTGCCCAGCTATAGAAAAACTTTGATGGATTATCACATGTGAATGTCTGTTTTGGTAAAGTAACTTCTTCGTCAAATTCTGCGGTAATGGGTTCCATCGTACCATATCCCCCATTAGCGTCAAAATAAATTGTATATGACTTTTTCGCCCACTGTGCGTAAAGTGTATGATCCTCTTTTAGCGTACAGATCGTACCTTCTTCTACTTTTTGACCGCTTTCAGTATACCAACCTGCACACTTATAACCTTGTCTGGTCGGTAACGAAGGTAATGCAGGATACTTGCCGCCATAAAGAACGGTTCTGTGTTCTCCGCCAACATATTGCTGGCCATCTCCACCGTTTACATCAAAACTTACAGTGAGATAATTAGGTTTTACAATACTATAGTATGAATAAGTAGGATATACCTGTTCAAAGTAATCTACCTGTTTCTCAACTCCACCTTTCAAATGCCACTCTCTCGTTAAGGAGCTGTCATATAATGCTATTTTACTCTTAACGTAATTTAAATTTGTAGGAGATTCTACTTCTTCCAATAAGGAACAATCCAAGACGAAATCTTTTACAGCACTAACATTGTAGAAATTCCAATTGTGCATATCAATTTTTCTCAGCCTTGAACAGTTCTTAAACATTCCTGTGATATCGGTTACATAATATGTATAGAACCAGTAGCCACCATCAACATATGTAAGATTAGTACAATCCATGAACATATAGCTTAGATCTGTAACTACAGATGATTTAAGCTGATCCATCTTAACAGATGATAAAGACTTACAGTTCTTAAACATCCTGCTCATGTTCTTAACCTTATCAATACCATTCTTAAAGTCAAATGAACTAAGCTTTATGCAGTCCTCGAACATGGCTGTAGTAAATGTCATATCTTTAACATCGATCTCTGCTATTCCGATATGCTTTTCAGTCTCACCGTCATGCCAAGGAGCTTTTATCTGTGACGGAGCCAGAGTGGAATCAGCATAATCTCCCTTACCCTCAACAGTAAGTACACCATATTGTACCTTCCACTTAATGTCACCGTACGTGCCTTCCTTATAGTACATATCCGGTAATTCTTCTACGACAGTGATCTCCATACCAAGGTTTCTACCACGTATATAATTGATATGATAATCCAGATCGGTCTCCTCTATAGGCTTTCCATACGATTCAATTACAGCGCGCAGAGGTAACCATTCATGTGGTCCAAGGGTATCGATCATCACCTTATTACCATCTACTTCCACATCTTTGTCTTCACCGTTGTATTCAACCGCTTCGCCAGAGAGAGAAATAATTACATTCTTATACTCCTTCTCACCTTCGTTTACTACGACATAATTTACAAAATCAGTATCACCATATATAGCTGCACCCCGATTAACTACAATAAACAAATGCAGATTGTTTCCTGATGTTGCATCAATATATGTTTTCTTAGAAGAAGCAGTAACACTATACTTCTTATTGAAAGGCATAACTGTTCCGTTTATGTACACGTTAAACGTATAATACCCGCTTCTGTTACCCTTAACAATCCAGGATGCAGACTTCGTCTGCTGTCCTTGAAGGTTACCCAATGATTGTGTTGCCGACTGTCCATTGCCAGTGAGTGCCGCAAGCGAAACACCCTGAGGCAGATCAAGTGTAGCTGTAAGGTTATCTACACTGTAATTAACTGATGCCTGGTTTAAAACAGTAACGGTAACTTCGTACATATCCTTAAGCCACGATACTGCCGGATGCGACTCATAATATACTATTACAGGTTCTGCATCACCAACTATCGTTATTATATACTCTGCTTCCGAATCATCAGAACCGCCTCCTCCACTGGCAGTAATTCTGCCGGGATTTTTAGGTGAAGCTACAGTCCTGTAATGAACTATTTGACCCTCGATCAATACATCAAACTCAACCTCAACCGTGCTGTAGTTAGCGGGATTGGACATATCCACACCCTTACTCTCAAGTTCTGCAAAACTGAGCTGACGTACACTTACTGAAGCTTGAAGGAGTTCCTGTTTTTTAAGCTTAATTACATATTCTTTATTTTCCTGCGCATCAATAGTAACAGTTATATCTTTAGGAAGATAACCGTTAGCATATGCAGCTACCTGATAAGTGCCGGGCAATTTTGCGAAGCTTGCACTGCCTTTATTATCAACTCCGTAATTATCGCTGCTGCCGTTAGGTTCCTTAACATTAATAGTTGCTCCGGTTAACAGTGCCCCACTTTCGGTCTTAACAGTTATTTTAAATGTACCTGTATCTTCTTTTTTGTTGATAATCACTGTACCATATGCAGTTCCGACATTGCCGGCACGGTCATATGCTTCAAGTTTTAAGCTATAATTTTTTGCTTCCGTAAACTTATGAACAAGCTCTACACCGGCACCGATATACTCGTTGTCAATATACCATTTATATGCGGTTACTTTTACATTATCCGTTGAATTACCGCCATAAAGTGTTATTTCATCGCCAACTACACCTGTTATGATATCACTTGTAAGTTTAGCTATAGGAGCGGTAGTATCCATATCATTTGCCACTCCTTCAACCTCATCAGACTTTACCGCATTATCGTGCACATCGTATATTACAGCCTGATATACATAAACGCTGAGAGCCTCAACTTCATCGTCGCGGAATGTTTTTTCTTCTCCGCTGTAAATGCACTCAACATTATCTGTGTTACCTGATTCATGTCTATATATTTCAAATCTATCGAAATCGTCAGGTACTGTACCTTCAATTTCAAGATCAATATACATATTTCCGTTTATGACATTAAGCACAGGCTTTTCAGGCGCAGTAAGGTCAAGAGTAAAATCTTTTGACAAATACTTACTTTCAAGTCCTACTGCATCAGTCGCATATGCCCTTACAGTGTATTTACCCTCTGTAAGTCCATCTGTATTCCATTTTATTTCCTTTACTTCTTGAGTACCGGATACAGAACCATCGTATAACGGGATCCAGGTCTGTGTATCAGAATCCGCAAAAGCATATTCAACATATAGTTTTGCCAAACTGCTGTTATCCGTAGCAAGGACTCTTATCACGGGATTTATAGGAAGTACTTCTCTTTCATCCGAATCAATCCATTTAATCTCGGGAATTATTTCGTCATCAACTACTTTAACCTTTAATTCATCTGAATACTCGCTCTGATTTCCGGCTTTATCAATTGCCGCAACTTTATATATATAAGTTGATCCGACACTTACCGTTTTATCAATATAATTTAATGCTGTGTAGTTTTTAGCAAGTGTAGTGGTCTTACCTGTCTGTCCATCTACACGCATCACAATAAAACCGGTTACTTTATCCTCTGTGGCATCTGCTTCCGGATTATTCCATTTAATTTCAACACTACCCGATTTTTTAACCAACTCAAGTCCGGTTACCTTTCCGGGTGCAGTTCTGTCTATGATAAATTCAGCTATAATGTCCTTACCGTCCGATGTCAGAAGATTCTTGTTTCCGGCAGTATCATATACTTCATACAGGACGTAAACCTTTCCCTCAGGAAGATCCTTTACATTCCAATTATATATAAATGTATCTTCCCTGGCATCGGTTGATGATACGTCAACACTAGTTATTTCTGCATAATTTATTCCGTCATACGAATACTTAAATACCGCACAGTCAAGAGCACGGTCATCTTTTGCCTTTACCGATAACGGAATAGTCTTGGCATAAGGCATTCCTGCATTACTTACCAGTGTGATGGTCGGTCCGGTAGTATCAACATATGTTGATATTGTAACAGGATCTGATTCAACACCACGGTTACCGTATATATCATAACCGACTACAATATACGTGTGTTCCTCACCGGGTATAAGATCAGTGACAAAATAATTATAATTATTTGCTTCTTTTGCGATTCTTGCATATACCGGTACACCGTTTTCAACTTTTACAAGTTTTTCTATACTGTAGTATGCAAAATCACTCTCCGAAATATCCTGTCCCCAAACAAGTTCAATAACAGTAGAGCTGATCGTACGGCCTGTAAGTGTGGTTTTTGATATACCTGTATTATCAAATGTAAATCTCTTTTTATACTCATCACTTACATTGCCTTCTTCATCTCTCGCCTTTGCACAGATGTAATAATCTCCGTCCGCATATGCAGCAGTATTAAGATTATAGAGGGCTGTTCCTTCATTGCAGAGCACTTCGGTCAGGTTTGACCAGTTGCTGTCATTCACCTTTTGAATGCTTAAGACAACACTCTTAACAGCCTTGTTATCCTCAGCTTTAACCATTATGGTTACCGATCCGTTTCCGATAACAGACTTATCAGGACCGATACTCGTGACTTTTGGAGGCTGTGTGTCATCTTCAACTGATATCTCACCTGACTCAGCCTTTTCCGATATGTTACTATAATCATCATATGCTTCTATAGCATAATAATATTTTACATTCTTTTTAACAGATGTATCCGTATAACTTAATGTATTTCTTCCATTTACTGTTCCGATCTGTGAATAATCCTGACCGGCCTTTGTGCTTCTGTATATCTTATATCCTGTACAGTCATCTGATGCGGAAGGACTCCATGTAAGCTTAACTGTTCCGCCGTTATCTGCTGCCTTAAAGTCCTCAGGTACAGCGGGAGCAGTTCTATCAATAATACATGAAATTATCTGTTCTGCATTGTTGCCATCCTCATCAGTTAAAGTGATCTTAAATCTTACACTGTCATTAAAATCTGCATTCTCAAAATACCATGTATATGATGAATAAAGCTTATTTGTACTGTTCTGATATACACTCTGTCCAAGAGCATACGATGTTACGGGCTTCCATTCATTATTTCTGTCTTCATATTCGATCTTGACAGTATTATTTTGGCTCTTACCCCAGTTATTATAAATTACTCTAAAATCTATATGATCTCCGCCAATTCTCGATTTATCAGCGGGTGATACAGAAAGGATCTGCGGCAGTACTACCGATGCATCTATAACGACACCATTATCAGATCTGTTTCCGCTTGCATCTACTGCTACAAGAAAATACTTGTATGATACACCGGCTGTAAGCCCTGTATCTTTATACGTAGTTTTCTTAATATTTCCAGATATAAGGTTATAATCTCCGCTGCCATCCTTACGGTATAACTCATAATACTTTACGCCGACATTATCTACGGCTGCCTTCCATGTAAGAGTGACCGAAGATCCTGTCCTCTTGCTTACGGACATTGTCTTAACCGGGTCAGGTCTTGAATTATCCGCTTTTGTAGTAACTGTAACCTCAGGTGATGATTCTGAAAGGTTATTATCAGCATCGATTGCAAATACTTTATAGGTATATTTAGTATTAGGCTTAAGTCCCGTGTCAGTAAAGGTAAGAGCTGTAGTAGCACCACATACCGCTCCGTTACGATATATCCTGTAGCCTGTTACACCAATATCATCGTCTGCTTCACTGTATGAAAGCTTAACCGAAGACTCGGTATATGATACTACAGTAATATTTTCTACATCCGAAGGTATTCCGGAAGTATTTACATCCCTGATCACTTCTTTAGCCATATTTTTGATTTTTCTGGAGAATTTATACGCAGTATCCGGCTTTTTAAGGATCATCTTATTAAACTTAACCGAAGTATCGCTTAATTTAATCTTCTGGATAAAATCACTTCCGTTTACTGTCTTTCCTGATAGAATGACAGTATTGGTCCCAGATGAATTAAACGAAGAAGGAGTATATTCATCTGTGAAATTACCCTTTAATTCAAATGTTCCCGCTGTAAAATTAACCGTTAAAGGTCTATTCGTACTTGATGATGTATAAACACTAAAATTGTTCTGTACAAATATAGACCCTTCATCATCCTTCATTTCAAGGATTCCTTCATAGCCCATGGACAGATCACCGTCACAGACTATCTTTCCTTTTTGAACATCTAATAGCCTATTGACATAGATATTTGCAGCCCTAAGGGTGTATTTATCCAGACTCAGCTTACTGTATACATTGAGTGATCCACCTATTGTAAGGTCTTTGGTCAATGTACATTCTGAATAAATATATGAAGAACTGCTCTCGTCATATTCACTTGTCTGATTAAGGTATACATTTCCGCTATAACTGTTACCTTCTATAACGGCAAGATCAT
The DNA here is from genome assembly GCA_017620375.1 of Lachnospiraceae bacterium. GTDB lineage: Bacteria > Bacillota > Clostridia > Lachnospirales > Lachnospiraceae > RUG11977. The sequence goes on along the minus strand of JAFZQN010000031.1, from coordinate 6,570 downwards.
AAATATTTAAAGATCCGGAACCTTTTATATTCTGTCCTAAATCCGTAATCTTTTTCGATATATACAACGTACCGTTTTCTATCAGGATGTCACCGATATTACCGTTTTCGTCTGCTGTACATCTGTTCTCAAGATAAGGTACCCTGATATAACCGCTTATGGTCCTCTTTGCGCTGCCCGAGAATATAACCTTAAAAGAATCCGTACCCTTAAGAGTATCGTTATCGACAGCAAAATTACCCATAACTTCAAACACACCTGCAGTAAGTGTGTTGGGTCCCTGTTCTGCTGTATTCTGAGTAATCTTTACATTTCCCTTTACGAGTAAGTGATCGGAACTCTTGGCCATTACCAGAGTACCGTTACTCTTACCGGAAGGCGACCCATAACTGTCAAGACCTGTAATATAATAATCCCCTAATACGGTAAGGGTGCCGCCATTCAGTATAACCGTACCACCTGTCTGGTATAAATTGCCCTTAACAGTAAGGTTATGCCCGGCAAGATCAAGCACTCCTTCACCAAGGTAATAATCACCTTCAGTCTCTGCATCTTCAGTCAAAGTCCAACCGGTTTCAAATGTACTATTGCCAAAACGCACCTTATGTCCGTTAGTTACAAGAGAATCATATAATACAGACTTGCTAAATATTACTCCGTCATTGCTTGTATTATTTATAACAATATCTGCGAACTTATAATTATCATACAAATATACATTCTGAGCGGTATCACCGCAGAAATTAAATACCGTTCCTTCTTTACTATAAAAACGATCATAGTAATTATTAACTGTCATATTACCGTAACAGTTAACTGTTTTACCGTAAAAATACAAATGTACATAATAATATGAAGAATAATAATACGAATACGGATGATAAGTATAAATACAGGGATTACCATATAAATTCGTGGTTTTATTCTCTAGATGCAACTCTGAATTTTCTCTCACGCATATACCATTCTTTACCGTAAACTCAGATTCTTCACCCATTAGGTATAAATCGTAAGCACTATATACATCAACGGAGCCATCAACCGTCAGATTCCCATAAAAATAAACTGTTGATGACACTGTCATATTTCCGGTTATTTCAAATGATTTATCATACTTTCCGCCACCGTAAATATTTACATTTCCGTGATAAATATCATTAGTAAACGTGGTTTGCGGGTAAATGGACAATGTTCCTTTTACAGTTGTACCATTATCATTTACTAATCCTTTCGCTCCAGCAGTTGAGGAATACAGCGTTACTTCATTTTCCTCATCGATTATCAAGTTGTTAAAAGCAACGTTATAAGTTGATTTGACATAATGCTGTTTGTTACTATTAGTAAAATATGCACTACCCTTGTCCTGATCTTTACCAATCTTAAATATTACTGTGTGTTCCCCTGAAGGTGCAAATGCATCTGAACTATAAAGATAAATATCTCCACTGATATACATTTTACCTTCGGTTAGTAGACCTGCACCGGATTTCGTAGCCTGGTTATAAAAGCTTCCGCCTATTTCCACAGTATCTTCTTTATTGGTCATCTTTAATGAACCGGTACTGCTGCTATACGCATGTTGTCCATTTGATCCTGTAGTCCTGGTCTGGATACGGTAATCACCTGTTACCACCAATTTTCCTTTATTAATTAATATAAGTCCTCCGGCCTGGATCAGGTCGCCATTAACTGTCAGGGTATGACCGTTCAGATCCAGTGTCCTGTCGTACAGAATGAGGTCCTCAGTTATAATTTGATCCTCTTGAAGCGTCCAGCCATATACACCCTCTGTAGCCGGATTTCCACCATATGTTCCGTATTTAAGCTTATTATTATCATCCTTAACAGATATTGCATCAAGCTTATTGCGAGAGCATACGCCGTCTTCAGAAGTGTTTTCAATAATGATCTGGCCGAACGATGAACCTGAGGCCACCTCTATAGTCTGTTTTTTGGTTCCGCAAAGTATAAACTTATTTGTATCATAAGTAGTTGTATTATATACGTTTGTCGTCACCTTGCAACAAGGTATATTCAAATTACCATAAAGCTTCAATGAACCACGTTTGAATTCTATATAACAATCCGTACAGTTATCTGAAGCCTTGATATCGCCTTTTACTTCAAGATATGATTCAGTTTCATCATTACCATACAGGAAAATTTTGCTGCTGTTAAATATAATATCGCCGTCTACCGTCATAGTACCGTACAGAGGCATATTATTCTTGATCACTAAATCACCTGTAATATGATATGTACCATATATTGAATTGTTATTTGTTATATTTATTGAACCGTTAAGTGTTCCGTTTTTAAGTGATGCATTTCCTGACGGCTGTATATATCCGCCAATGCTATGTCCACCATCGTCAAACTCACCCTTGAATACTACAGAAGTTTCTTCAGTACCAAAGGTTACGTTCCCATTACCGGAATTGGTTATCTCAACATTGTTAAGATATGAATAATCATAATAACTGTTAAGGAACTTTACATTCTGGCTACTGTCACCGCTGAAAACAACCTTGTGAGTTCCACTGGGACAGAATACACTACTGTTGTAATTACAATCTACTATAAAATCTCCCTTTACATCCATAACGCCCGCATTCATTTTTTCATTGGATGCATACTGGGATGATGAATTGTAAAAACTGCCATTAATATATATCTTGTCATTTTCATTTGTCATAACAAGAAGACCGGCACTTTTACCGTATGTTTCTCCACTTACGGACTGAATACGGTAATCTCCTCCAACATTAAGCTCACCACCGTTTATAAAAACTGTTCCGCTAGGCTGAATAAAATCTCCGGATACAGTAAGCTTATGCCCATTAAGGTCAAGTGTACCGGATACAAGTATCAGATCGCCTTCTACAGTTTCATCTGCACTCAAAGTCCATCCAAGCCTACCGGCATCACTGAAGAATGTCAGATTATTTCCGTTCTTTTCTATACTCTCGTATCTGAAACCACTTGTTGCAACCACGCCCTCAGTGCTGGTATTTTGTATGATCACATTACCCAGATTCATATTATCAGGGACATGCAAGGTCTGCTTCTGAGTTCCGCAGAAAATAATTTTACAATCCTCTAAGTATGATTCAGTAAAATAGGTGTTATCGTTTAATAAGAAATCCCCACCTACAGATACAGTTCCTCCATAATTGTAAAAACTCTGATTGTAACTGGGATCACATATGATACTTCCCTTAACATATAAGTTTCCATTATAACTTGAGGAATATGGTTTACCATATATACATAAATATCCGGAATCATAGCTTGTATACTCTAAGATATCATCTCCTGAATAGGAATTGTATATATACTGTTCACCAATGTATACATTTCCGTCTACTGTCAGATCATTATATATATAACAGCTGTTTCTAAGGTACAAATTGCCCTTGATCTCAAAAGCGTTATAAAAATATATATAATAGTCATCCATTACCAACGAACCGTTTATTACATTATTGGCAAAGACTGTATTATAGCTTCCCGGCTGAATACGTCCACCGAAAGCGTGTCCGTTATCATTAAAGGAATACTTTACTTCAATGTTATCACCGGCATTAAATACTACATTACCATCAGTAGGGTTTTCAATTACAATATTGGCAAATCTAACATGTGGATACGAGGTTAAATAATCCGCCTTTACGGTTTGTCTTCCGGTACCGTTTAAGACTAATGTATGATTGTTATATGTCTCAAAATAATAATTTCCTCGTGATGTTAATAACAGAACATCTCCGCCGATACACAGTTTTCCGGCATTCATCATTGAGCTGTTTTGCATACGTGATGATGCACAATAAAAACTTCCGGCTACGTTAACCGTATCCTCATCCGATGTCATGTAAAGATATGCATCGGACTGCCCGTATGTATAATTACCCGCAGTACCCGTACGGCTCTGCATGCGGTAATCATGTCCGATATTTACAGTACCGCCATTTACATTTAACTTTCCGGATGTCTGGATATAATCCCCGTTTACGTTAAGTATACCACAGTCTAAATCTACAACTCCACCATTCTGGATAAAATCACCCTTAATGGTAAGACTATGTCCATTTAAGAAGACCATGCCACCGTTAAGTTCATAATTTCCATCTATTGTCGTATCTTCAGTAAGATTAAGATATCCTGTATCTTCCCCTGCTATCTTTAATGAAGTACCATTCGTTTTTATTGAAGAATAGTAGTAAGGATCGGCAAAAGTTACACCGTCAACGCTGTAATTCTTAAGTTCAATCTCAGCAAAAGAACTGGATTTCGGTAATGAAACATACTGTGCATCAAATCCAGAGAAAATAACTGTATTAGGAACATAACAATAAATATTCGCATTTTCATCAACAGTAAGATCTCCACCGATTTCAACCGTTCCGTCATTAAAACTCAAACTGCCTGTTCTGCATTCCAGATTCCCTGCTACATACAGATATCCGTTTGAATCTGACAGACCAATGCTTCCATATGCGTTCTCGTTACCAACGTAAACATTGCCATAACAGTATAATTTTCCATTTTCTACACTTATAGAGTTATAAGCTGTTATATCCCTGCATACAGTCAGAGTATGACCGTTAAGCTCCAGATATCCACCATTAGCAATATCAAGCGAGAAAACAGTCTTATCCGAATCAAGATATAATGATGAAGAAACAACCATTGCATCTTTTGTCTTGGCAGTAATGACATTTGATGTGCCAACTATTTCCTCAGCATTATTTCTTGCGAAAACAACATAATTATATGTCTTTGAGCCTTCTACTGCTCCGTCATCGTAGCTCATCGAAGTATCGGCAGGTATACTTGTGATCCAATTTCCGTCACGGAAAATATCATAAAATCCCGCCTCTGACACACCCGGCCACTCAAGGACTATGTCACCTCTCTGAGATTCATACGAAGAAAGAACGATAGTATCCACACCGCTCTTATAATTATTTATATATGAATAATCAGAACTGATCAGTGTTCCATACTTGGCCGCAAGATCTACTTCCGACCCGGGAACAGTGTCAGCAAAAACTTTTGTTGTTTCCGGCATGATGGGTAATCCTGAGCATACCATCACTATTGCCAGAACAACTGCAACTACACTTTGAAACAAACCTTTCCGTTTCATTTTAGCCTCCCAATGTTTTATGTTGTTAAAAATACCAGTTCCGGGCTTTTCCAGACAAAAAAAAGTTGCAATGCGAAAAAAACATTGCAACTGATCCGTCATATAATAAATTACATCACGTAGACATCTGGTTTTGCGACTTATTGTTTCCAATAATTTGCCCTGCCTATTTTTGTAGCAGAAAATTAATCATTAGTCAATATGCTTTTGTAAATCGTTACAGAAAGTTTACAAATTGTTTACTTATGATAGGGCTCGTTCGAAATAATCCTGTATGCCCTGTACACCTGTTCTAGGAGTATCACACGCATCAACTGGTGGGGGAATGTCATGTCGGAAAAGCTTAATTGTATGTCACATTTGTTAAGAACCGCATCGGACAGTCCGAGTGATCCGCCTATCACAAATGCTATGTGCCCTACTCCCCCGGTGCCGAGGTCCTCGATCTTCTTAGCCAGCCCTTCCGAGGTAAGCTTCTTACCCTTTATCGCCAGAGCTATACAGTAACAGCCGTCCTTCATCTTGGAAATGAGACGTTCGCCTTCCTTTTCCTTGATCTGTTTTTCTATGGCCTCTCCCGCTCCGTCCGGTGTCTTCTCATCCTGGACCTCTATGATCTCAAGCGTGCAATACCGGGACAGCCTCTTGGAATACTCTGCTATGGCATCCGAAAAATATTTCTCTTTTATTTTACCTACACACAGTACTGTTATTTTCATGTTTTACTCCCCGTCATCTTCGTTACGCGGCACTTCCGTATCATCTTGTTCTTTACTTCCAGGATACTGATCACATAGTCGCCGTAGCTGACATTTTCCCTCTCACCGTCGCTGGGGATCCTGTCGAGCAGGCTTATGATAAGTCCGTTTACAGTATCGAAGTTCTCCAAGTCGGCTTCGGATATCTCCATGCCAGTCTCCTCGGCCACCTCGGACAGGTCAGCCTCACCTCTTAAGATGTACGAACCGTCCTTGGCCTTGATGATCATCTGCTCCTCGTTATCAAACTCGTCCTCGATATCGCCGACTATCTCTTCTAAGATATCCTCCATAGCTACAAGTCCGGCGGTCTGACCGTACTCATCTATTACGATGGCCATGTGGTTTTTCTTCACCTGCATCTGATTGAACAGCTCATCTATCGTCATGGTATCCGGTACAAAGAAAGGCTTTCTTGCGATATCCTTAAGCTTCTTTGAAGTGTTACCCGATACGTAGGTCTTAGCCAGATCCTTTAAGTGGAGCACTCCGACGATATTGTCTATATCATCGACATACAGCGGGTATCTGGAAAATGCCTCTCCCGCCATGAACTTAAGTGCCTCTTCCATGTTCATCTCCGCATCAACGGCCACTATCTTGGTCCTGTGCGTCATGATGTCCTTGGTCTGTTTCTCATCAAAGGATATGATGTTTGAGATC
>JAFZQN010000030.1 GCA_017620375.1 Lachnospiraceae bacterium | reverse complement strand
CAGGTGATCTACGGGCATTGCCATGGCGAGAGTCGGTTTCACGACAGTATTCGTGGCAAGAAACACGGGATCCGCTATTCGCTTGTATCCGGAGACTGCCTTCGATGGCATCCGATGAAAGTGTTGTAGGGATGGAGAAATTAGATGTCACATAGTAAGCATACAAAACGAGGATATTCTATATATCTCGAAAAATGGAATCCATCCGCGAAGAAATACATCAATACCTGTGTGATAAGCGGAAGTAAAGGGTATAGCCCTGTTATAGAAGAAAATCTTCGTGATACCCCGGAATATCGTGAACTTACAAAAACATTGCCCAAAATGGAGCTTGATATATAAATTAATAGTTGGAAGATAAACAACTGATTGATTATTGATTCGCTTAAGATCCTTAGATATAATAAAATCACACCGGTGAATACAACTAAGGAGACTAAATATGAGGATCATGCTAGGCGAAAAAATCAAGGAATTACGTAAAAGAGATGGCAGAACGCAAGATGACATTGCTACAGCGTTAGGCATAACAAACCAGGCCGTATCACGGTGGGAAGCAAACAAGGCATATCCAGATATGGAGATGATCCCTGCTATTGCTAACTACTTCCATGTTTCAATCGATGAGCTGTTTGGGTATAGCAACGACCGTGAAGTGTTTTTTATCATATCAACAGGTTTATGTAAAATCCTGCTAACCTATCGTAAACTCCATCTCGACATCTGACATTTCTGCAGGAAGATCTCTTTCACCCACCACATTAAGAAGAGGAAAGCCCGATGCAGACAGATGTACCCTGTGGAAAGCGCTGCAGCGGCAGTTGTATTTATCTCTTTCCTGGGCATGATAGGCCATCATCAGCCTGCCGTCCATATCATAGAAAAATGAATTGTGGCCGGGTCCAAGTATACCTTCTACAGACTGAAGATGAAGAACTGCCGTAGGCTCCTTTTTCCAGGAAGAGATATCCAGAAGATCCGCACCGACTTTTACCTTAAGATATCCCACAACATAAGCCGGTCCGCAGGCGTCACCGCCTGAATATGAAAGATATACCGTATCCCCGGATATCAATGCATAAGGTCCTTCATTATTGATAGTACCCGACTGATTTTCCCAGCCGTATAAAGGCCTTGATAAAAGTACCGGTTCTGATGTGAGTACCCAGGGCTTTTCAGGATCCGTGGTTGCGATATAGAGCATGGATCCCGTATCCTTTGGCGTTCCGATACCATAACGGTACGACCATGCTAGATAAGCCTTTCCTGCCGATTCAAAATACGTCATATCAAGTGTGATACCGTCCTCTGTAAGGAAGTGATCGTTCATCCTCTTTACACGTATGGGATCTTCCCAGTCTTCCGCACACATTATATTCCCGCCTTTCTTAAGACGCATCATGTGGCACTGGGGCCCCCAATTTTTATTGCTTACGGCAAACAGTATATAAAGCCTTCCGCCTATCACATGGAATTCCGGAGCCCAGAATGTCTGACAGAGTCCCCTTTCCTCATCATAATCAAGGATTATCTTTGTCTCGACATCATCTGTAAATAATCCGTCAACGGTATCCGCACATCTGACATATAGACCTATATCGTTTACGTTATCATTCGTTGCTATATAGTACCACTTTCCTTCGTATAAGAAGATCACCGGATCTGCAAGTCCCACTGTTAACGGAAAACCGGTATCTATTGCCTGCATATGTCCCGTTATCCTGTACCTTCTGTTTCCCATATCTCTAAGAGATGCGATGCTCCAGTATACAGGCTTAAGATCCTCCGATCCGTCCGAATAGATAACTCTGACACGGATATCCTTTAATTCTTTAAGGGAATCAACCCTTACATCTTCGGGTACGGAAACACTCTTAACTTCCAAAGGTATCCAGCGTTCACTAACAGCAGGAAAGAGCTCATCCGGGAGCTCTATGCTTTCAGAAGCCTCAGGACCAACAGCATCCGCAGAGCATTCTTCAAAGTTAACGAAATCCTTTGTACTCCAGGCAATGATACTTTCTTCTCCTGACGCAACCGGCTGTCCTTCCTTATCGATCACTTCGGCATAAATAACATACCCGTCGTCTTTTTTAACCACAAGCGGATTACGTATCCCTCTTTCATCCAGAGTGTTGTCTTCCTTTATCTTTGCTTTTGCAAATAAAATACCGTAATCCTGGTTAAGGACTGTTTCCTTCCCGTCACTGCATACCGCAAAATGCACACTGTTTCCAAGCGCTGCGGGATAATTCTTACCTGTCGGTTTTCTTGTAAATACTCTGAGTGTAAACATATTCCCTCCTAGAATACTTCCGCTACTTCCGCGCCTTCTTTTACGAAAGCGATGAACTTATCTATCGGTGCTTCGCATTCAATCCACTGTCCGCCTTTGACTATCGCCTTGCTGTTCACGTCCTGCCAGCTGCCTTCCGGAAGATATACTTTCCTTGATATGCAGCCCTGCTCAGTGATAGGAGCAAAGAGTATATCTTCACCAAACATATACTGGTCCTCAAGCTCATAGCATACGGGATCCTTATAGTAGTCAAAGAACATGGGACGCATTATGGGCTTACCTTCCTTTGATGCGATATCCATATACCTGCATATATAGGGTTTAAGGCGCTCACGGAGTTTTACCAGTTCAGCCAGTATCTCATAGTTTTCATCACCGAAGCTCCATATCTCATTTTCGCCTCCGGTACGTTCCTTTATCCCGGGGAAGCGCTCTGTCTGCTCCGGTGTACGGATCCTGGCACCATGCAGTCTCATTACAGGGCAGAACACTCCGAACTGTGCCCAGCGCACTATCAGCTCACGGAAGTATTCACTACTGGTATCCCCGGAATGAAAACCTCCTATATCACTGTTCCACCAGGGTATGCCGCTCATTGCCATTGAAAGGCCTGTCTTCACGCTCATGCGCAGGTTTAAGAATGTGGATGCTATGTCACCGTTCCATACAAGAGATCCGAATTTCTGGCTTCCCGGATATGCTGCTCTGGTAAGTACTATCACTTTATCCTCTCCGGCTTCCTTTAATCCTTCATAAAACAGCTTACTATAGTAATAGGGATAAAGCATGGCCGTCTGTGCACCGTTTCCTGCATAGAACTTAAGGTTTGAAAACTGCTGGGGATGGACCTCCGGCTCTGCCTCATCCAGCCAGAAATTATGTATCCCCTTATCATAGTAATTCTTCTTAACCTTATCCCATACAAAAGACCGTGTCTTAGGATTAGTCACATCAATAAAGGTCTGCTGGCCGTAGAAATCAAAGGTTCCGTACTGGCCGCACTCGGTACGCACCAGCATGTTCCTGTCATTCATCTCGCGGTAATTCTCACTTGCGGGATTTATGGTGGGCCAGATTGAGACTATGAGCTGTATTCCCATCTCTTTAAGCTCCCTGCACATTCCTTCCGGATCAGGCCAGTACTTCGGATCAAATTTCCACTCGCCCTGCTCAGTCCAGTGGAAATAATCTATAACTATGGCAGCCAGGGGAACTCCTCTCTTCTTATATTCCCTTGCCACGTTAAGTACATCTTCCTGGCATTCATAACGCAGCCTGCTCTGCCAGAAGCCTGCTGCCCATTCAGGGAACTCAGGTGCATAGCCCGTAAGCTCACAGTATATCTTCATTACATCCGCAGGCGTTTCTCCGGCATATACCAGATAGTCCGCCTGATAGGCACTGTCTGCCACCCACATGATATGATTCTTTGTGGTCTCACATCTTCCCGGCGCGGGATTGTTCCAGAAGAAACCATAACCTAAAGAAGAATATACAACAGGCACTGCAGACTTGGTATTGTAATGCAGCAGGTTACAGCTGCTGCCCTGCCTGTCGAAGAAATCCTCCTGCTCCTGGCCCAGTCCGTAGAAATGCTCTCCCGGATTGGATTCAAATATGACTTTAACCTGATAGTTATCTCCTTCAGTATGGATATTCCTGCAGGTATAATCACCTTCATACTTTGTTTTAAGTATGGGAACATCATCGCGGTAAAAGGTTATTATCCCGCCGTACCAGGGTGTGCCTGCATCGACACTTACAGACATGTGTCCGTTTTTAAGGACTGCTTTCTTTTCATCACCCTCTATGGAGAAACATGCTCCTTCCTTTGCCGGCAGAAGCGTCCAGTTCTCATCCGACAGTCTGCTGTTTTTCGTGGAACGGCAGCGGATACAGTCCGGTCCGTATGGTTCAAATACAGTCAGTTCATCACGTCTTTCAAATATGATACGGTCTTTTTCTATAGTGATGCTCATAAGTTTTCTCCTTCCGGGATACTTTTGGTAACATTATATTGTTGTTGCATCGCAAAAACTTGAATATTTATGTTATTAACTTGCACTATTTTGCTTTTTTCTGTATCATGATAACTATGAGAAACAGGATTCCATCACATACTGAAAACATCATACATAAAACCGGCTCCAGCCCTTTCTCCCTGCATCATACGATAATAAAGCCAGATCTTAATAATGCCCTGTATCTTCATTGTCATCCGGAGGCTGAATTCTTCATAATGGAAAAAGGGAAAGTTGATTTTTATGTTGAAGCCGGTCACTATAGACTCAAAGAAGGTGACGCGGTATTTATCCCGCCCGGTATGCTGCATAACGCGGTTCGATGTGAAGGTGACAGAAAGCTCATAAAATACTCTGCGATCGTATTCTCCACAGAGCCCATGGAACGCTGCTTTCCGTCCGCTTCAAGTCCGTATTTTGAAGGCCTCGGTTTACACAGACCGGTATGCATCTATACCGCAATGTCCGGAGAAAACAAAAATAAGAAACTGCTCTCCGTGATCCGGGAGATCTTAAGATACCGTAAGAAAGATGTTACTTCCTGCGAGCTGACCATTCAGGGACTTTTGTTTGTATGCTGGCAGGAACTGTATAATCTGCACCTTTCAAAGATAAACTCTGCAACCGGTGACAATGCCTTATCAAAAGATCTGTTAAGGAGCATGGACTATATGCAGATGCATTACGCTGAACCTTTAAGCCTTAAACAGTTATCGGAAATATCCGGTTACAGTGAAAGCTACTACTGCCACAGTTTTCACGACTATACCGGCGCCACGCCTTTTGAATATTTAAACCGCATACGTATAGTCAAAGCCTGCGAACTCTTAAGCACAACAGACAAAAAAATAACCGATAT
>JAFZQN010000029.1 GCA_017620375.1 Lachnospiraceae bacterium | reverse complement strand
TACCAGGGTGCTGTACAGTTCATCGAAATACGGACGGCATTTCTCCGAACGTTCCTTTGCCCTGCGCAGCTTGGAGGATGCGACCAATTCCATTGCTTTGGTGATCTGCATGGTACTCTGCACACTTTTGATGCGCAGCTTTACTGCCTTCATATTACCGGCCATGTTGCTTCCTCCTTATTTTATTATTTATTTCCATTTAAGCTTAAAAACTGTTTTGTATAAGCCTCAAGAGCGGATTTTAAGTTATTTTCGGTCTCTTCTTCGAGTTTTCCTGTCTCCCTTATAGCCTGCATAGCTGCGTTTCCGTCAGCATTAGTCTCAAGGAAGGAGTAGAGACCGTCTTCATATTCTCTGATGTCCTCGACGGGTACTTCTGTAAGCATGTTCTTTGTAACAGCATAGATAATGGCTATCTGTTTTTCTACAGGAACAGGAGAGTTCTGGGACTGCTTAAGAACCTGAACGATACGGGCACCCTGATCAAGACGTGCCTTTGTATCGGCATCAAGATCGGATCCGAACTGTGCGAAGCCCTGTAACTCTCTGTACTGTGAGTAAATAAGCTTCAGAGTACCAGCTACCTTCTTCATGGCCTTGATCTGCGCATTACCGCCTACTCGGGATACCGAGATACCGGGGTTAACCGCAGGCATGATGCCTGAGTGGAAAAGCTCGGTCTCAAGGAATATCTGTCCATCTGTGATAGAGATAACGTTTGTAGGAATGTATGCCGATACGTCGCCGGCCTGTGTCTCGATAACGGGAAGAGCGGTAAGAGATCCGCCGCCGTGCTCTTTATCAAGCTTAGCTGCACGCTCAAGAAGTCTTGAATGGAGGTAGAAAACATCTCCGGGGTAAGCTTCACGTCCGGGGGGACGACGGATAAGCAGTGAGAGTGCTCTGTAGGCTACCGCATGCTTACTTAAGTCATCGTATATACAAAGGACGTGCTTTCCCTTATACATGAAATACTCTCCCATAGCACAGCCTGAATAAGGAGCTATGTACTGAAGAGGACTTGCTTCGGAAGCGGTAGCGGCTACAACGATGGTGTAGTCCATAGCACCGTTCTTCTGAAGGTTCTCTACAAGGTTGGCAACGGTTGAACGCTTCTGGCCTATGGCTACATAGATACAGATAACATCCTTGCCCTTCTGGTTGATTATGGTATCGGTGGCGATAGTTGTCTTACCTGTCTGACGGTCACCGATGATGAGCTCACGCTGTCCGCGTCCGATGGGGATCATGGAGTCGATAGCCTTGATACCTGTCTGGAGCGGCTCAAATACAGACTGTCTTTCACATATTCCGGGAGCAGGGGATTCGATAGCCCTGAACTCTGTGGTAGCTATGGGACCTGCGCCGTCGATGGGCTGACCAAGTGCATTAACTACACGGCCGATCATCGCATCTCCTACGGGAACAGATACGACTTTGCCGGTTCTTTTAACCGTCTGTCCTTCACCGATATTGTCTCCTGAGCCGAATAATACGACTGAAACACTGTTTTCCTCAAGGTTCTGTGCCATACCGAAGCTGCCGTCCTCGAACTCGAGCAGCTCGCCTGCCATACAGTTTATAAGACCGCTGGCTCTGGCAATACCGTCACCGACGTTAAGTACGGTACCGGTCTCGTTCTGGCGTATCGTGTTTTCGTAGTATTTTATCTGACTGCGGATGACCTGGGATATTTCTTCGGGTTTTAATTGCATAATTCCATTCCATCCTTATATTATTTTTTAGATCATAACCTCATCAAGCTTTCTCTTGATGCCGGAAAGCCTTCCGGATACGGTTCCGTCAAGCTGCTTTCCGTCGAGTTCGACCTTAAGTCCTGCGAGAACCTTGGGATCGATCTTGGTGGTGAGAGTTATCTTCTTACCACTCATGGACTCCAGCTTGGCTGTAAGTGCTTTCAGCTGGCTGTCGCTTAATGCTACTGCACTGGTGACAACAGCCTCTGATATATTGTGGTCTTCGTTGTAACGTTTTGTGAAGATATCGCAGCATCCCTCGTATTCGCCGAGAAGATCGCGTTCACACAAAAGCTTTAAGAAAGACACGAGATATTTTTCACATGAGCTTCCGAAGGCTGCATCGATCAGGCCGATACGTTCTGCCTTCTTAATGGAAGGCTCTGCGAGTAAACGTATATAATCGGGATTATCCCGAAGTATCTGTTTTATGGCAAGCATCTGTTCACGGATGGGATCCGTGAGCTTTTCTTCAGCTGCAAGGTCGTACAGACTGCTGCCATATACACGGGAACGTTCAGTCATACGTACACTCCTTTATGCATTACCTACGTTGCTGATATATTCGTCGATCAGTCTTGAATGGTCCTTTTCGCTGATCTCGCGCTCTATTACCTTTCCTGCTATCTCCATAGCCATGCTTCCGATCTCGTCCTTAAGCTCGTTAACTGCCTTACGGCGTTCCTGAGCTATATCGGCTTCGGCCTTCTGCTTAATGGCAGCGGCCTGGGAAGAAGCGTCTTTTAACATTTCCTCGCTCTTTGCTGCTGCATTTTTCTGTGCTGTGGCAAGAAGCTCATTTGCCTTTTCCTTGGCTTCGAGCATGTTCTGCTCATATTCTGCCTTAATGGCAGCAGCCTCGGTCTTGGCTTCTTCGGCCTCTCTTATGTCGGCATCGGCTTTTGCCTGACGCTTAGCCAGGATCTCCCTTACCGGCTTAAAGAGAAACTTCTTTATCAAAAGCATTTGTATGAAAAGGTTACAAATCTGCGCTATAAATGTCCAATTTATCGTTACCAGATCCTGCGTGGCAGTTTCCGCTAAGAATAACGGCTGTAACATCTTTATAACCTCCTTAAATTCGGCGTATCAAAGCTTACCCATAAAGAGTCCGGGTGCTACGAATATAAGAAGGATACCGGTAACGAAACCGTAAATACCCGTCGTTTCTGCGATAGCACAACCGAGGATCATGGTTGAAGTTACATCACTCTTACATTCGGGCTGACGTCCGATAGCTTCAAGAGCCTTAGCTACGGCGTTACCTTCGCCGATACCGGGGCCGATACCTGCGATAAGTGCAAGACCTGCACCTATTGCACAGCCTGCAAGTGCAATACCTTTTGCGAGAACCTGAAATGCATTGAAATCCATAAAAATTTCCTCCATATGTATTATGTTTTTAAAAATTTACTTGATCATATTGACATCTTCTGTCATTATCCTTCTGCTGCATTTGAAATATACTTTGTTGTCAGCATGCAGAAGATGAATGCCTGCATAACTCCCGAGAACCAGTCGAAGTAGACTGAAAGGACAGCAGGTATACCGACATCTAAGAACGGTATGCCGGAAAGGACCTCTCCCAAAACACCCGGCAGCAGACCGAACAGAGCGGCGCTGGCTGCGGCAAGAGCTGCGTAGATAAGCGAGTTGATAACAAGACCTGACAGGATGTTGCCGAAGTGACGGCAAGCCATACCGATGGGAGTAGCAAGCTCCGAGAGTATGTTGAAAGGTGTCATGACGGCTATGGGCTCGGTGTATCCTTTAAGATATCCGCCGAATCCGCTCGCTTTTATTTTCTGATGCGTGATCATTATGAAGACCACTATGGCCCATGCGGCTTCCGTATTAAGATCGGCTGTAGGGCTTCTTACCCCCAGGAGTCCGATAAGGTTTGAAAAAATACTTGTGGCAAACAGGGCTGTAACGAAGGGAATGAATTGCTTGAACTTCGGTCCCATGTTGCCGAGCGTGAAGTTATCGGCAAGTTCGACCAGCCATTCGGCCACGGCCTGACGCTTACTTATTTTTTCTACCTTCAGATTGTGCGTTAAGAAGATACAGAGACCTGTGATGACCAGCATGACTATCCAGCTGATGATCATTGTTTCGTTGATCTCTATCTTACTGCCGAGCAAGGGCACTTCAAAAGGAAGATCGATGGTCCAGTAGACTTTAGGACCGACAATGTTAATGTCCATTTTTTATCTGCTCCACCTCCTTCTTTAGTATTTTTTAAATATGATAGACGCTATCTTTATCCCCAGAGAAGGGAAAAGCAGCGGTACTATACCTGATATGTAATTGAAACAGGGCACCAGGATGGCGATTACTATCCAGGCTACCTGCATGAGATAGCGGTATGTGTAGCTGAGCTTCATCCTGTTACGGGCTCTGTCCTGGTTGGTGTCTGACGCAACCTTCTGGACTGTGAGGCCCATTAAAAAGAAATTGAATACTGCGACTCCTCCGCCTCCGAATCCTCCGAGCAGGATCTTCCAATACTCAAACTCGGGCGAACTCTTCATCTCCGGGAAGAAAGACATAAGCAGGAACATAGCTCCAAACAGTATCACAAGACCGATCATCACATATATGATGACATTTTTAAGTTCTTTTTTCAGCGCCTTGGAGAGCTTTCCGTCACCCGGGGGTCCGGTCGGTTCCGACTGCGCCGGCTCGTTGTCATTCAGGTCGTTAAGGAGGCTTTCGCTGGAAAGCGCTTCCTCCTCCGGCTGCAAGACAACCGCATCTTTGTTAACGTCACTCATAAAACTCCGTTACTGGTGCTCATTGAAAGACACCTTCTTTTTTTCTTCGTCTTTTTTGGCCTTTTTTGTTTCGGAAAGATAAAACTTATATCCTGACATAAAAGAAGCTCCGATCCCAAGTATGAGTCCGGGTATGAAAACCCATTCACCCACACCGCATTTGTCGGTCAGAAACCAGCAGGCAAGGCCGCAGAGTATTATGGGGATGATGATATTCAGCCCCAGTTGACCGAGCATGGATATATTTTTTAATATGTAGGAATAATTTTTCATAAAGCTCCGAAAATGACAAAAAGTCCGATAAAAACAAATTCTAAACAATTGTAGCATAAAGTCTGATTTTTTTCAAGTAAGGAAACGAAATTAATGTGTAAAAGTATACTGAAGAGGTCGAAAAGTTCAAGGAAAAATAAAACGATACATGAGGTCGTTTTAGTAAAACGCTTTTACTTATAAGGCGTTATGACAATTTTCACAAAACCAAAACTTTTACAAACTTTGAAATTATGCACATTTACGTATAAAATGTAAAATTTCTGTAAAAAACAGTTGACAAATCGGTGAAAACATAATACTATAGTAACGAACTATAAATCGATTTAGTAAAACCGTTTAGTAAAACATTAGTAAATCGAAACAGAAGGGATATTAGTAACATGGGTAAGCAGAAGAAAGAAATCGATATTCTGACGGCTTCCGCAAAGCGAAAGAAGAGAAAGGGAAAGATTGAATTTCTCTATATTCTTCCTTTTGTATTGCTGGTAGCTGTATTTTCATATTATCCCCTATACGGCTGGATATATGCTTTCTATGATTACAGACCGCCCTACGCTCTTTCACAGGTTCCTTTCGTAGGTCTTAAGTGGTTCAGGACCATGATCGAAAATGAGGAGAAAGTAAAGGACATCCTGAGAGTTATCAGAAACACCTTTGCCATGAGCGGTATCAGCATGCTGTTCTCCTGGTTCCCCATGATATTTGCGGTGTTTCTTAATGAGATCAAGTGCAGACCTTTCAAAAAGTTTGTACAGACCGTTACCACACTTCCGAACTTTATAAGCTGGGTACTTGTTTACTCGATAGCGTTCTCGGTACTCAGTACCACCGGTGCTGTAAACAGTTTCTTAAGTTCAGTGATCACAGACTATGTGCCTAAGGACTTTTTATCTTCGAGCGAACATGTCTGGTTTACGCAATGGCTGTGGCTGACGTGGAAAAATGCCGGATGGGCCGCGATCATGTATATAGCCGCGATCACGGGCATAGACGAATCACTGACCGAGGCGGCGCGTATAGACGGAGCTTCGCGTATGCAGATCATACGGCACATCACACTGCCAAGCATACTTCCGACGTATTTCGTACTTGTCATGCTGAATCTGGCCAACTTCCTGTCAAACGGTATGGAACAGTACTATGTATTCCAGAATTCGTTTAACAGAGAGTATATAGAGGTACTTGACCTTTACGTTTATAACCTGAAGAACATGAACGGTTACTCACTTTCTACCGCGATAAGTATTCTTAAGACTGTGATAAGTATTACGCTCTTAGGTTTAACCAATAAGATATCGAAACTTATCAGAGGCGAAGGATTCATTTAACGGGAGAGATCATCATGAGTGAAGAAAAAGAAGTAAAAGTTAAAAAGCTTTCGGATAAACAGCTTGAGAAGCTTGCCGCGAAATACAGCGGACCTCGCTACAAGACGAGCTTCAGCGACAAGATGATAAGCGTTATTACATATGTTGTGTATATTTTTTTCGCTTTCGTCTGTCTGTATCCGTTCTATTATATATTTATCAATACCATAAGCAACAACGATCTGAGCAATCAGGGAAAGATCATTTTCCTGCCTCAGGAGATACATTTTGAAAACTATAAAAGAGTATTCCAGATAGACGGCCTCTTTCATGCATTTGAGGTATCACTTGCAAGAACCATAGTCGGTACGGCTCTTACTGTTATCATAGCTGCCTTTTTAGGCTATATGTTTACAAGGAATACGCTTTGGAAAAGAAAGCTCTGGTACAGATTTATCGTAGCTACCATGTATTTTAACGCAGGTATCATCCCCTGGTACCTTACGATGCTTAACTTAGGCATGCAGAATAACTTCTGGGCATATATATTCCCTATGATAGTTAATCCGTTCTATATAGTCCTGTGTAAGACATTCGTAGAAGGTGTACCTAAGGAACTGCAGGAGGCGGCCGAAATCGACGGAGCCGGAACACTTCGTATATTCTGGTACATAATTACTCCGGTCATTAAGCCGATACTTGCTACCATAGCCATATTTGCGGCAGTTAACCAGTGGAACGCATTCCAGGATACACTGCTCCTTGTTACAGATACAAAGCTCCATACTCTTCAGTATGTGCTTTACAACTATATCAATGCTGCCAACTCTATAAAAGCCATAAGTTCCACATCGTCTTCGGCTTCAGTGGCAGATTCACTGGCTCATGTAGCCACAGCAACTTCTGTACGTATGACGGTTACCATATTCGTTGTTACACCCATCATATTGGTATATCCGTTCTTCCAGAAGTATTTTACAAAGGGTATCATGATCGGCGCAGTAAAAGGCTGATACCGGTCATTACCAAATAAACCGCAGCAAAAGCAGCTGCACTACATTTACAGGAGGTATTTATGAAAAAAGTAATTGCTTTATTACTGTCCTTAACACTCGTTATCGGATGTCTTGCAGCTTGTAGCAAGTCAGAAAATAATGGCGGCGGCAGCAGCAACAGTGGCAGTAATTCAGGCTCTGACACCAAAGATGAGATCACCATCGATATCTATGATGATGCAGCTAACTTCAATGGTGAGCAGGTAGGTTGGTTTGGCAAGATCGTTAAGGATAAGTTCAACATCAAGCTTAACATCATTGCTCCTCAGGTAGTTGGTCAGGATGTTTACTCTGCAAGAACAGCAGCAGGTAACCTCGGCGATATCGTTATCCTTGATCCTACAGAGTTTAATGACTGTCTCAGCACAGGACTTATCAAGGATATCTCAGCAGATATCTGGAAGTATCCGAACCTTTCACAGTACAAGGGTCAGATCGAGACCGTTAACAAGGGCCTTCCCGGAAACAGCGGACAGATCTATGCTATCCCTTGCGAAATGACTAACACAGCAGCTAACGTACGTTCAGAGGATACTATCTATTCAAGCCCTCTTCTTCGTTGGGATCTCTATCAGGAGTTAGGCGCTCCCGAGATCAAGGACCTTGACGGACTTCTTGACGTATTAAAGCAGATGAAAGACAAGCATCCCACTAACGATGCAGGCGATCCTGCTTATCCTTTCGTTCTTTGGAAGGATTGGGATGGTAATGACGGTATGATCGGTATCGCTAACGTTGTACAGCTTACAACATGGTACGGCGAGAAGATCAAGGGTAGTGCAATCCTTAAGCCCGATGATACATTTACTCCTATCACTGATAAGTCAGCAGGATATTACAAGATCCTTAAGTTCCTCAACAAGGGTTATCAGATGGGCCTCGTAGATCCCGAGTCTAAGACAGAGGATTGGGGCGTTGTTTGGGGCAAGATGGGCGCAGGCCGTATGTATCTTATGTGGTACAGCTGGCAGGTAGGCGCTTGGAATACCCAGGAAAGACTTAATGACGGTACAGCTTATATCTTCGTTCCCGTACAGGATCAGACCTACTATGCAGACGCAGATGCTTACTACGGCAGCGGACGTCTCTGGGGTATCGGTTCTAAGGTAGACGATGCTAAGTATCAGAGAATACTTGAATTCCTTGACTGGTATGCAAGCCCTGAGGCACTTGAATATCAGCATGCAGGTATCAAGGACTTCACATACAAAGTTGAATCAGATGGCAAGTACATGGCTATCAATGAGAACGCTAACATGGACAACCTTCCCGTTCCCGCAGAGTACGGCGGAGCAGGATACCAGGACGGCGAGAACAAGATCAACCAGTGGATCGTTGGTGCTGTAAGTACTAACCCTAACACCGGTGAAGGATACGCAAAGGGTTACTGGTCACATTATAAAGAGGCTACAAGCGGCAAGACCAAGCAGGAATGGCAGGCTAAGTTTAATGCAGCTGAGCCTATCGACTGGATGAAGAATAACGGTAAGCTCCTTGTCAGCCCTAACGTAGCAGTTTCACTTGAAAGTGATTCTACCGATAGTGCTCTTTGGAGAAACCAGTGTAACCAGGAACTTTGTGATGCATCATGGAAGATGATCTTCGCAGAGAATGACGCACAGTTTGATCAGATGTGGGACGAGATGGTTAAGAAGCTTGACAGCTATCATTTCCAGGATCTTTACAATTTCGATGTAAAGAAGCATACTGTTGAAGTTAACGCAAAGAAAGCTGTTAAATAATTCAGTTTCACTCCTCGCTTATGCAGGGTCCCGAGTCGCACGGGACCTTGCATATTTTTTAAAAGCATGTAGTATATTGTAAAGTTAATATAATTCGTATATAGAGATTGCAATATTGCTATTATGTGTTATCATTTTTTGTACGATATATATTAATGAAGATAAAAAAAGGTGAAAGGGATTGGAGCAATGGTAACGTTAAAAGACATCGCAAGAATGTGTAATGTTTCTCCTAGTACGGTTTCCAACGTGCTGAACGGCAAGAACAGCATGGGAGATGAAGTGAAGCAGCGTGTTCTTGAAGCTGTAAGAGAAACAGGATACCAGCCGAACTATTACGCAAGAAACATGCGTACCAGTAAGTCCGGTACCGTAGGGATCATAGTTGAAGACCTTTGTCAGTTCAGTTCGCCGTTTATTGTGGAGATGATCTTAGAGTATCTGGAGCAGCAGGGCTACAGACCCATACTCATGAACCTCCGCATGTACTATAAGTTAAAGAATACCAATATTGAAGATGAGGATGCTCTGTGCAAGATACTTGAACCGGTGATCCAGCAGATGGAAGCTATCAAGGTTGAAGGTATCATATATGTGGCAGCACATTGCCGTATGCTTAAGAAGGTTCCTAAGCTTATCAATTATCCTGCCATTTATTCATATGCATACGCAGATTATGATAAAAAGAGTGTAATAATAGACGATGAGACCGGAGCCAACGATATGGTAAGTTACCTTATATCAAAGGGACACAGGGATATAGGTATCATAGCCGGTTCATCGGATAATTATCATACCATAGCCCGTATCAAGGGCTGTCAGCGTGCCATGTTCAATGCGGGTATCCTGTTTGACCCGGACCGTCTCCTTTACGGAGAGTGGGACAGGGAAAGCGGTTACATCCAGGCAAAAAAGATCCTGAAAAAAGGTATTTCGGCACTGTGGTGTATGAATGACCGTATGGCCTCCGGCGCATATCAGGCGGCACGAGAGCTTGGAATGGAGATCGGAAAAGATATCTCCATAGCCGGATTTGACGATCATGAACTTGCCTCTACACTTTATCCGCTTCTTACCACATATGAGCTTCCTCTGTACGCTATAGGCTACAGGGCAGCACAGATGCTGGTAGATCTTATAAACGGCAATGAAAAGGCTCTTCCTCCGGATGGTCCTTTAAAGCTTAAAGGACAGATGGTAATAAGGGATTCGGTAACCAAGAAGGGCAAATGATCTTCGCTCATTTATTTTAAAATAAATGAAAATAGTACTACGTAACTCCCCCGGAAGGGCTGCAGAAAAGGGATAATATCCCGGATCTGCAGCCCTTTCGACTTATTTATTTAAAATATTTTATAAAAATACTTGACAAAGTGATATCAAGATGATATCATATCGACAAGATATCAATTTGATATCACATAGTGAATGCTGTTTTAGCAACGTTTGCCGGTCGGTCCGCACAAATTTATAGGAGGCAATTATGCAGGAAAAAATTATCAGTAAGAGTAAAAACGGAATGCCAATGTTATTATTGGGGATACTGCTCTATATCGGAGCATTTGTCGGAATGATCGCGTGCATCATCCCGTTGGCGGAAGAAAACGGCGGTCCGCTTGAGGTATGCGGCGTCGTTGTCTGTATAATATGGGTATTGTTCGGATGGGTCATCTTCTTAGGGTTAAAAGTTTTAAAGCCCCAGGAAGCCCTTGTACTTACCTTGTTCGGTAAGTATAAGGGTACATTAAAGGGTGACGGTTTCTTCTGGGTAAATCCCTTCTGTGTAGGCTTTAACCCCGCTTCATCAACCAAGCTTAACCAGAGCGGTGATGTAAGTACACCCGGTTCGGGCAGCACACTTTCGAGACTCGGAGCCATGGCAGGAGTTTCAGCACTTTCGGCAGGCAGCTTTAGCTTTGAATCGAAAAAGATCTCATTAAAGATCATGACCTTAAACAACAATAAGCAGAAGATCAATGACTGCCTCGGTAATCCCGTAGAGATCGGTATAGCGGTTATGTGGAAGG
>JAFZQN010000028.1 GCA_017620375.1 Lachnospiraceae bacterium | reverse complement strand
TAATGGCGATGTTCTTAAGGCTCCTACAAAGAAGATCCCGATCTTCGATTTCGAAGTTCCTACAGCTCTTCCCGGAGTTGATCCCGCAATCCTTGATCCTCGTGATACATATGCTAACGCTTCTGAGTGGGAGACAAAGGCACAGGATCTTGCAGCTCGTTTCGTAAAGAACTTCAAGAAGTATGAAGGCAATGAGGCTGGTAAGGCTCTTGTAGCAGCTGGTCCTAAGGCTTGATAGTGGGCTTTTTGAAAACCTAATAAAGATATTAAACCCGTCGGGATTCCCGGCGGGTTTTTATTGACACAAAATTATACCAGCGGTATAATAATTACTGTCTTAATAGTACTAATAAGGCGTGGTTTCTTCCGCGAACAGGGTGTATTATAAAGCCATGATAAACCTGTTTCGGAGGAATAAACAATGAAAAAAGAAAAAACAATCTTTCAGCAGTTATGCGGACAGTTTTTCTACCGTAATAAGCTGACATTCGGTTTGGCAGCTTTCTCGGCCTTCTTCTCAGGCTTCGGGGGACTGATAATATCCTGGCTTTTAAAGCAGTTGATCGATACCGCTTCGGGTACAGAGGGGGCGAAGTCGTTTGAGACAGACCTGTTGTTGTTCGGAGGATTCCTTGTACTTATGGTAATATCATTCGTGCTTGATTACATAACACGTCCGGCTTTTATCAGAAGAGCGATGACACAGTACAAGAACATGGCTTTTGACAAGCTGATGGATAAGGGCATTTCCACTTTCCGTGATGAGAGTACCGCGACTTACCTTTCGGCTCTTACCAATGATGCGACGAGCCTAGAAGCCAATTATCTGTCACAGCTGCTTTCACTTTTTACCATGTCGGTTATGTTTTTCGGATCGATCACGTTGATGATCTGGTATTCACCGTTACTTACCGCTATCGCAGTAGGAGTTACGATCTTACCTCTTGTTGCATCCATAATCACCGGTAAAAGAATGGTGGGTGCTGAGAAGAAGGTATCCGAGCAGAACAAGAGCTTTACAGCAGTACTTACCGACTGCCTGGGCGGATTTTCCGTTATTAAAAGCTTTAAGGCTGAAAAAGAAATCTATAAGATGTTTGAGGCTCAGAATAAGGCGCTTGAGGGTTCTAAGTTTTCAAAGGAGCGTATTAAGACCATAGTCGGGATGATCGGAGCCATGGCAGGTATGCTTGCACAGTCGGGCGTATTTATTGCGGGAACTTATCTTATCCTTTCAGGATATGATCTCACTACAGGTACTGTTATGATGTTCGTTAACCTGATGAACTTTATGATACAGCCCATGTCGACTCTGCCCGGACTGCTTGCCGGAAGGAAGGCAGCAAAAGGTCTTATACAAAAGCTTTCCGATGCATTGGCTCAGAATAATGAATCGACCGGTACCGAAGAGATCACAAGCGTTAACAAAGAAATAGCTCTTGAGAATGTTAGCTTTGGATACGACGAGGAAAAAGAGATACTTCACGATATATCCGCAAAGTTTGACGCAGGTAAAGCCTATGCGATAGTAGGTGCGAGCGGAAGCGGAAAGTCCACACTGCTTAATCTGCTGATGGCTTCAACTTCAAACTACAACGGAAATATCAAGGTGGACGGTAAGGACTTAAAGGATATCAAAGCAGAGGCTCTGTATGAGTGTATATCCGTTATCCAGCAGAATGTATTCGTATTCAATTCTTCTATAAAGGATAACGTGACTATGTTCAGGGAGTTCCCTAAGGCTGAGCTTGACGAAGCTATAGAGCATGCACATCTGGACGAGCTTATAAAAAAGAGGGGCGAAGATACACTGTGCGGCGAGAACGGCTGCGGACTTTCCGGAGGAGAGAAGCAGAGGATCTCTATCGCCAGAAGCCTGCTTAAAAAGTCTTCGGTACTGCTGGCTGATGAAGCAACTGCAGCTCTCGATGCCCAGACCGCATGGCAGGTATCAAATGATATCCTCGATCTGGACGGTATCACCCGTATCATAGTTACCCACTCTCTTGAGGAAGGCTTACTTAAGAGATATGACGGAATACTTGTATTAAAGGAAGGAAAAGTGGAAGAGTTTGGCACTTTTGACGAACTGATGGATGCAAAAGGGTACTTCCACGCATTATATACAGTATCACAGTAAATATTGAAAATATAGGCTTCTCCATAGGGGGAAGCCTACATGAGTATGGAGGATTAAAATGGAGATCACATTATCAGACAACATCCGTAAATTCAGGAAAGAGCGCCGCCTCACCCAGGAACAGCTGGCGGAGGTCATGGGCGTTACCACGGGCGCGGTACACAAATGGGAATCGGGGATCTCGGTGCCCGACATAAGTCTGATAGTGGAACTGGCGGACTTCTTCAATACTTCGGTGGATGTGCTGCTTGGTTATAAGATGAAGGATAACCACATTGATTCGACTATCGGCAGGATGGAGGAGATGTGCCGTAATTCGGACCCGGAGGCTCTTATCGAAGCGGAGAAGCTGCTTAAGAAATATCCCAATTCCTTTAAGGCGGTACAATCCTGTGCAAGTATATACAGCTTCTTTGGTGTCGGGAAAGGAAAAGAGGCAGAATGCAGAAGGTCGCTTGAACTATATGAACAGGCAAGGATACTTATAGATCAGAATACAAATCCCAGGATAAATGAGGCAATTATCCTGGGAAGAATGTCAACGGTATATTCTCTTTTGGGCGAATATGAAAAGGCCGTGGAAATATTGGAAAGCCATAATCCCGACGGGGTGTTCAGCGATAATATCGGTTTGATAAAGGCATTAAATCTTAAGCAGACAAAGGAAGCAGCTCCGTTTCTGGTGGAGGGAATGCTTGCAGGATTCGGTACACTGCTTAACTCCATACTGGGATATACCGCGGTATTATGTGCAGAGAAAAAGTTTTCTACAGCAAAAAAGATGCTTGGTCTGGGCGTGGATCTCATGAAAGGGTTATATGAATGTGATACTGTCAGTTTCGCAGACAAAGAGTATGCAATGGCATATATACTTCTTGCATATACTTCACTGAAAACAGGAGACAGGGAGAAAGCCACAGAGTACGTAAAAACAACAGTTTTTCACACAAAAAGATTTGACTATGCTCCAAATTACAGTATCGGTAAGTTTTTATTTGATATCCCTGAGGGAATGTCCTTCGTATTCCGTGATATCCTTGGCGACAGTGCAAAGGAAAGCGTGGAAACGCTGCTTATATATATAAATGATTCCGAGATAAAAGAGCTTTGGGATACTTTTTATAACGAGTGATCAAAGATCATTGTCCTGCCTGCTGCATTCTGTAATAGAAACCTTTTTGAGCCATAAGATCTGCATGCGTACCCTGCTCGACTATCTCACCTTCATGGATGACAAGGATAAGGTCCGCATTCATGATGGTGGAGAGACGGTGTGCTATGGCGATGATGGTACGTTTTCCGGCCAGTTCGTTTATGGCTGACTGGATCTGGCGCTCGGTCTGTACATCGACGGACGCCGTTGCTTCATCAAGTATTATGATAGGACTGTTGCGGAGTATCGCACGGGCGATGGCTACACGCTGCTTCTGGCCTCCGGACAGTCTGAGTCCGCGCTCGCCGACCTGGGTCTCATACCCGTCGGGCATGGCGAGGATATCCTCGTGTATATTGGCGGCTTTGGCCGCTTTTTCTATTTCTGTACGGTCTGCGTCGGGACGGGCATAGCCTATGTTTTCTGCGATGGTACCGTTAAACAGGAAGGTATCCTGGAGTACCGGGGATATGTTGTGACGCAGGCTCTCCAAGGTGACCTTTTTTATGTCCTGGCCGTCGATAAGGATGCGGCCTTCTACCGGATCGTAGAAACGCGAGATCAGCTGTGTGGCTGTGGTCTTTCCTACACCTGTCGGTCCTACGAGTGCTACCATCATACCGGGTTCACAGGAGAACGAGATATTTTTAAGTACAGGTATTTTATGCTCATAATTAAAGGATACATTTTCAAAGCTTACGGCACCCTTTACGTCCTTAAGCTCTTTAGCATCTTTTTCGTTCCGGATGGCGGAAGGAGTGGCAAGGATCATGGTAACACGCTCTGCGCCGGCCAAGGACTGCTGAAGGCTTTCAAGCAGGTTGGCAAGTCCCGATACCGGAGCGTAGAACAAGGAAAGGTAAAGCAGGAAAGCTACGATGTCGGCGATACTTATCTGACCGCTGTATGCAAGGTATCCGCCGTAAAATACAACGATAACCGTACCTATGGAAGAGAGAAGTTCAACGCAGGGGTGGAAGATAGCACTTGCTTTTAACGCACGAAGCATAGCTACTACCTGTTCGAAACTTTTTTTACGTACACGCTCACCCTCGTAAGTTTCCTGGCCGAAGGCCTGTATCTCGTGAAGTCCGGAGAGACTGTCCTGGAGCTGGGCATTGAGGTCGCCCATTACTTTCTGCGACGCTCTAAAGTATGGACGTACTATCTTGGCAAATATAACACCGGATATCAGTATCAGCGGGATGGGGCAGCAGGTGACCAGTGCCAGTTTCCAGTTGATGGAAAGGAGTATTATAAGTACACCCAAGAAGGTGACAAAGTTAGTGATCAGCTCCGGGATCATATGTGCATAGAGCAGCTCAAAATCACGGGTATCGTTTACCACTCTGCTCATAAGGTCGCCGGTCTGCTTATCATGGAAAAATCCGAGATCAAGGCTCTGCAGCTTGTTATACAAACGGCTTCTTAAGTCGCCTACCAGATACCACGCGGCGCGGTGGGCAAGGTAGTTGCTTAAAAATCTGAAGAGAACTCTTAACAGATACAGTCCGAGCAGTAAAAGCGCCAGCCATTTAACGGAAGTTAAGCCTTCTTCGTCCAATCCGTTCTCCACAAGTGCGGTCATGGATGAGAGGACCTTGGGCGCAGACAGATTGACCACCGTCAGGCTGAATGTGGACAGTATCGCGATGATATAAAGCCCTTTATAACGTGCAGCTTCTTTGGTAAGTTCCCACAGAGTTTTCATCAGGGACTCCTTTCGTCTCAAAGAATAATTTTATTATTTCTTCTATATAATATATAGAATATTATAAGAATTATAAATGGATTATTTTGTTAGATGACATATTTCTCCTAAAGGCGAAATAAATATATCTAATTTACTCACAAAGCTCTTTTAAATTATCAGAAAATAGTATATAATCAAATCCGTAAACAGCAAATAAAGTTATTGCATCCGAAAGAGTCGGATGCAGGAAGGAGAAGAAAGTATGGATTGGCCGATTATTATGATAATAGTAGTGGCTGCGTTGTTTATCCTATTCACCCTTATGTCCGGTTATGTAAAGGCACCCCCGGATGTAGCTTACATTATATCAGGTCTTAAAAAGAACCCTAAGATCCTTATCGGACGTGCCGGTATCAAGGTTCCTTTTTTAGAGAGAAAGGATAACCTGATCGTAAAGCAGATAAGTGTTGATATCAAGACCAACGGTTATGTACCTACACTCGACTTCATCGGTGTAGATATCGACGCTGTAGCAAAGATCAGAGTTAAGACCGATCCCGACGGCATCAAGCTTGCGATGAAGAACTTCCTTAACATGCATGAGGATCAGATCATCACAGCTCTTACCGATTCACTGCAAGGTAACATGCGTGAGATCATCGGTACCGTTAAGCTGAAGGAACTCTGTACCGACCGTAAGAAATTCGGTGATGAGGTACAGGAAAAAGCTCAGAAGGATATGAACGCATTAGGTATTGAGATCATATCCTGTAACATCCAGAGGATTGAAGACGAGAAGGGCCTTATCGTTGCCCTCGGTCAGGACAATATGTCCCAGATTCAGAAGGATGCTTCGATCGCTAAGGCTCAGGCAGAGCGTGACGTAGCTATAGCAGAGGCTGAGGCAAGTAAGGCTGCTAACGAAGCAAGAGTACTTGCAAATACCGATATAGCTATCAAGCAGAACGAATTAAAGATCAAGCAGGCTGAATTAAAGAGAGAATCAGACTTAAAGCAGGCTGAGGCAGATGCAGCTTACAAGATCCAGGAAGAGACCCAGCGTAAAGTTATTGAGACCACGGCTGTTGAAGCAGATATCGCTCGTCAGCAGAAATCCGTAGAACTCAAGAAACAGGAAGCTGAAGTTAAGGAGCAGGAGCTTGCCGCTGCTATTAAGAAGCAGGCAGATGCAGATAAGTACCGTCAGCAGCAGATGGCTGATGTAGAGCTTTACAGACGTCAGAAGGACGCTGAGGCTAAGAAGTTCGAGATGGAACGTGAAGCAGAAGCTATGAGGATCAAGGCTGATGCTATCAAGTACCAGGCAGAACAGGATGCTGAAGCTATCAGAGCAAGAGGTATCGCAGAAGCTGAGGCTATCAAGGCTAAGGGTATTGCAGAAGCTGAGGCTACCGAGAAGAAGGCAGAGGCTATGTCAAAGATGAAGGAAGCTGCAGTCCTTGAAATGTTCTTCAAGGTACTTCCCGATATCGCTGCAAACGTTGCAAAGCCTCTCGAAAATATCGACAGGATCACAATGTACGGCGAAGGCAATACTGCAAAGCTTGTTGAGGATATTACAAAGAGTACTACCCAGATCACTACCGGTCTTACCGAGGGCCTGGGATTTGACTTAAAGAGCGTACTTGCAGGTGCGTTAGGCACAACGGTTCTTAAGAATGTGGCTGAGAAGAAAGAAGCTCCCGCAGCAGCCGATGCAGCTGAAACAGAGGATTTTAAAGAGTAATTGGATTATAGGAGAGAATCTGTATCCGTCGAGGACTATGAGAGTATGACAGGACTTGGGGTTAACCCCGAGTCCTGTTTTTTGTATTCGTTGTATAAAAAAACATCCGAGGCTTTTGGACCTCGGACATTTTTATAATGAAAGGCGGTATAACAAACAATTTTGGTGGCCTATATCAGGCACTAAACTGGTAGTAATCGGGGATCTCGAGTCGTTTTTCGAAATCTGCTACCGGGATGGGACGGTCGAAGTAATATCCCTGGATAAGGTCGCAGGAAAGGTTCTTTAAGAGTTCAAGTTCTTCTCTTCTTTCTACACCTTCTGCCACTACCTTCATATTAAGCTTCTTGGCCATGGTGATAACGCTGTCTACGATATTTTTAACCTTGATATCTTCTATACCTGAGTCAAGGAAGGCTTTGTCAAGCTTAAGCACCTGGAAATCGAGCTGTGAGAGCAGGTTGAGTGATGAATAACCTGCACCGAAGTCGTCGATCGAGGTGGAGAAGCCCTTGACGTTTAATTCCTTAAGTACGGACTTAAGTCTTTCCTTGGTCTTTTCGTAAGCACTTTCCGTTATCTCTACTTCTATGAGATCGTGCGGGATATTGTACTTATCTACCATATGCTCGATATCCTGTACGAAATCGGGATTTTTAAAGTGCAGCTTGGAGAAGTTGACACTTATACATACAGGGGAAAGCCCCGCATCAAGCCATCTTCTTATATCCTTACATACCCGTTCGAGCACGTAAAAATCAAGCTGGCAGATCATGCCGTTTTTCTCGAACAGAGGGATGAACCTGCCGGGAGATATAAGCTCCTTTTTTGACTTCCAGCGTACCAGAGCCTCGGCACCCTTCATGATCTGAGTGGTGGTGTTGATCTTAGGCTGGTAATATACCAGGAACTCTTCGCGGTTCATGGCCTCGGGGAAGGACTTGGTGAGCTGGATGGAATCTATAAGCTGCTCCTTCATGCTCTGATCGTAATATATTATCTTTGCGCCGCCGAGCTTTGCATTGTCGGCTGCTATGTTGGTCCTGCCGACTACGGTCTCCGCAGCACGCTCGTATTCGTTCATCATATATATGCCGGCCGTGATGGAGACGGGATAGTCAACATCCTGAAGACCGTCATTGGGATGTACCACTACGGACTGGATAGCTTCAAGGAAGCTGTTTAGGTTGGTCTTCCTTATGACTGCCAGGAAATCCACACCGCCGTGATGAGCTACAAGCTCATCAGGATTTGCCAGCTTTTCAACTATCTTTGCAAATTCTACGATGGCTTTGTCGCCTTCTGCGTATGTAAATCGCTCGTTTAACAGCTCCCAGCCCTGAAGCGAGAAGGAGATAACGGCATATTCACCGCCGGTTTCGCTCTTAATGGTCTCACTGAGCTTGGAGTTAAAGTAGCTGACATTCGGGATGCCGGTCATGATATCCGTGAGGTACAGTCTGCGGTTTTCTTCCTTTTCGAAGTATACACAGTTTTCTATCCTGTTATAGCCGAGAGCCACTGCTTCGGCCAGCTCTTTACAGGTGCTGTATCCGCATGAGCCGCAGTCGATGCAGCGGTCGGAAGGCGTGTGCTTGTACATCTGTGTATATATGTCTTCGATCACGCTTGGAGCTACGGGCTGCTTATTGATATAGTGAGCTTTGAATGTCCTTCCGAAATCCGCAGGATCAAGGTCTTTAAAACGCTCGTAGAGTGCAGCCTTTTTCTCATCAGGGGTTGCGGTCTTTGAGTAAAGCTCCGGATTCTTTTTCCTTGCAGCAAGTTCTAAGTGCAGGTACTCCTGAGATATCTCTACCAGGTTCCTTGCACGCATGCCTATGCCGGGGCTGTCAACACAGCTGTGTTCGCATATGGAGACATTGGTAGCATAGGGGTTGGCAGTGGTAGTGAAAACGCTGTTCTCGTAATACTCATAAAAAGGAAGATGATAGATTGCGTTGTCTACCGACAGGATGAATCTGTCTTCCGGTATGAAATTGCTAAGGGTCGACTTTAAACCGCCCTCGATAGAGGTGGTGCTGCCCAAAGTGATGTTCCTTCCGGGGAAATCATTGGAGTAAACATCCAAGTCGATGTCGGCCATGGCCTGTGCAAGATATTTAAAGGTGATGTTGTATGATATCTCGCCGTTTGTTTCGGGAGAATCAAACTCGAGCTTTTTAGCGATACAGGGACCGATATATGCCAACTTGTCCGTATTTTTAAGATACTTATGGACATAGATGGCGGTACATATAGCGGGGGACTGTACCGGGATAAGTTTTTCAAACATTTCCTTTGAATACTTTTCGACAAAGTTTATGAAAGAAGGACAGGTCTGTAAGATAACACCGCCCTCAGGATGCTCGTCAAAATATTTTAGATAACACCATATTGAGATGTCTGTGCCCAGTCCGGCATCATAAACAGCCGAGATACCGTTGTCGAGTAAAAAGTTGATGACTTTTCCTGCTATATTGGGGTATAATACAAATATGGAAGGATCCAGGATAACGGAAATCTTCTCGGCTCCGAGATCACAGATAAAACGCTTTGTATCGTCACGGTACTCTCGTGCGTTGTGACGGCACTCCTTTATACAGTTACCGCAGGATATACACTTGGTGGTATCTACAACTATGATATTTTTACCGGCCCTTGATACCGATCTGTTTGCACCGGGGACAGGGCATGACATAATGCACCGGTTGCAGCCGATGCAATTATCGTTGGTATATATAATTCCGTTTTGTCCCTGCTCCATGATAACCTCCCTGTTATAAGCGGTATAGATCCGTTATACCGTAAAAAACATAATGCTATTTATGATCAATAAGAAAACGATTTATTAAGTGTCAACAAGGGTCCACATACCCCATGATTGCATTGTAACACACAATTCAATCTAAATCAAGGGAAAATTTTTACCATATTTTGAAAATAATAAGCAAATTTTTTAAGTTTTGAAAAAATATATATCGACAAATATGTTGAGTCAGAAAAACAAGCAGATTGTTTAATGGCTAAAAAGCCTTTAATTACGTAATTGTTTCATTATAATTACAATATCTGGTAACATTTAGGAGGATACTTAAATTGAGTGAAAAAAAGAAAAATTTAACGGCAATAATTATTTTGGCAGTCGCTGTCCTTGTGATCGGCGGGTTGTGTTTCTTCGGGATCATGACCATAAACGGGAAAAACGATGAGCTTGAAGAGCTTAAGGAAAGTCTTGACAAAAGTAAGGTTGAACTTAAGGAAACCAAGGGAAAACTGACTGACGCAGAAGAAGCCCTGAACCTGAAACTAAAGGAACTCGAACAAAAGACGGAAGAGCTTAATTCTTCCATAAAGGAAAAAGAAGATATAGCTGCCGAAAGAGATGAGCTTCTGGCAGCTGAAGAAGAACGTCTCAGAGCCGAACAGGACACAACTGCGGCCGATGAGGCGGAAGCCGGTGCCATCATCAATATGCAGTTTATACTGGATGATGTCATGGGTATGGTAAACGAACTTAAAAATACGGATTTTGACACCTTGAACGGCAGCGGCGGGATCAATCAGGAGCTTGAGAAATACTGCACCAGATTCGAGGAATGTAAAAAGGGATTTGCCGCGTTAAAGGGAGTTCCGGAGAATTTCCATGCAGCGGGAGAAGAGATTATGGGCATAGCAGGGGACTATATCTATGAATGCCGTGATCTCGTAAAGTTTGTATTTGATTATGAAGGTACAGTACAGCTGTTTTCAGATTACTGGGATATCATGACAAAAGCCCGTTCGACCACGGAGATGGCGGAAAAATGTTATAAAAAGATAGAAGAACTGATCAAAAAGATGGAAAAGACCGAATGTCCCGCATACTTTACGCCTCTTTGGGACAGATGGAAACAGACCACAGAGCTGATACACACATTTACATTCCGTATAGTGGAAGGTATTGACTCTGAGGATTATCTTAAGATCAATTCGGCATACAACCTTATCATGCGTATCATAAAGATCCTGGATAATCTCAGCGGCGAGATGGGAGACATCATAGACGATGAAAGTACGTTCACAGATTCACAGGTGGAAAATGCCGATCTTATATATAATGAAATAACAGAAGCCTCCGGGCTGCCCTACGGGGAAAGAAGTACTTATACCTTTAAGAACTCCTTTGACGGAGAGGTAAGCCTTAATTACAATACCATAAAAGAGATCTACCCTGCTCTCTATAATTCATATGATCACTTTGTATTTATCGAAGCGGCATGTATATCGGGAGCAAGAGATGTGGTGATAGAATGCGAGATCCCCGGACTTACTCAGAAGTATGAGCAGAAGTTTACCTTAAGCTCGCACACCACACCCATCTATATCAAGCCCTCGGCACTGACTGGCACACTCAGTCTTTCAAATGCAAGTAACACCAATATAAAGATCACGGTAAAGGATATATCCGGAACCCTTATAGACACCAAATCCTTCCCGGTACATATCTTAAGCATCAATGATTTTAAGTGGTACGACGATGAATTCGGCGTAAGCTCCAAGGATAACATACTTTGCTTCCTTTCACCCGAGGATGACGCAGTAACCAAGCTGAAAAGAGACGCGATAGATGTACTCAGTGATATAACAGACGGGGACTTTAACTACTTTACCGGATATCAGGGTCCTGTATATACAAAGTATGTGGACACCTACATACAGGCGGCTGCACTTATGATAGCCATGTCCAACTCGGGTGTCAGGTACAATATGAACCCGTTCTCGATAGACGGAGCCGACCAGCATATCATGTTCCCTTCACAGGTACTAGATAACAAGAGCGGTCTGTGCATCGAGACATCCTTAGTCATCGCAAGTGCGCTCCAGAGCGCAAATATGCACACCTATCTGGTATTCCCTACAGGTCATGCACAGGTAGCGGTTGAGACATGGGAGGGCTCGGGAGAATACTTCCTTATAGAGACAACGGAGATACCCTGCAAATGGGAGGATTTTGAGGATTATGCATTAGAACTTACAAATGACACATACGATAACAGTATAGAAAGTCCTATCATCTATCTGAACGGAAAAGAATGGAACAATTATATCAATAAGAACGATGTTTACCTGGTTGACTGCAGCGACGGAAAGCTGCTCGGGCTTACTCCGTTCTCATATAAAGAATAAAAAAGATTATTAATAAAGAATTAATTGAAAACGACTTGCAATCTCGTAAAATTTAATATATAATCGGTTAAGTAGCTTTGAAAAAAGCACACAAAATATAAAATTGGGGATTAAGAAGGGAGATTGATTATGGCAAAGTTTGTATGCAGCGTATGCGGTTATGTATATGAGGGAGATGCGGCACCTGAGAAGTGTCCCGTTTGTAATGCACCGGCATCAAAGTTTAATAAGCAGGAAGGCGAGCTTACATGGGCAGCAGAGCACGTGGTAGGCGTAGCACAGGGCGTTAGTGAGGATATTTTGGCTGATTTAAGAGCAAACTTCAACGGAGAGTGCTCAGAGGTCGGTATGTATCTTGCTATGTCCAGAGTAGCTTTCAGAGAAGGCTATCCCGAGATCGGTCTTTACTGGGAAAAGGCAGCTTACGAAGAGGCTGAACATGCAGCTAAGTTTGCAGAGCTTTTAGGTGAAGTTGTTACCGATTCTACCAAGAAGAACCTTGAAATGAGAATAGAAGCAGAGAACGGTGCTACCGCCGGTAAGACAGATCTGGCTAAGCGTGCTAAGGCTGCTAATCTTGATGCGATCCATGATACAGTTCATGAGATGGCTAGAGATGAAGCTAGACACGGCAAGGCTTTCCAGGGTCTTTACAACAGGTACTTCAAATAATTAAGATATTGAAGCATAGGGCACATATCTGTATGGATATGTGCCTTTTTATTTTTCATTTAAGAACGATTAGCAAGATTTGACATTAACAGTACATAATAATTGCTTGACGTTTGACCGTATATTTTTTATATTTAAAAGTGCGTTTTAATTAATATCCGTAAACCATCTGAAAGGATTTAGTTTTTTATATGAAAAAAGATTTGTTTCCGAAGGCAGTGCTTAAACTGCTTAAAGAAAACGGAATAGAGGAAGACGACATATTTGCCGCTTCAGCTACGGACATGAATACTGAATGTCTGTATGCGGACGGCTTTGTTGTGCTGACTCTTACCCAGCTGGCCATACTCCTTTCGGCGCCTGACGAAAAAGAGATCCATTCCTTTAAGGGATATATGACAAAGCAGAAGGCTTTTGATATCTCCGACAAAGAGTGGACGCTCAAGATCTATCCTCTTGAGAAAACGGAAAACTTAAAGGCAGAGCCCCAGGTAGCCTGCAGCGTCCTTACCGCTGATGTGGACGGTGTAACATACAGGCTTACCGCTTTTTCCAATCTCTATAAGAGAGAGATGCATAAGCTGGTCCGTACATTTGATAAGATATGCATGGAGACCAAGGTAAATAAAGATCTTGAAGCCGGCAAAGAAGGTAAACCGGAAGATGCCCCCGGCCCGGGTCAGTTTTTAGATCCTTGGGAACCTAAAAAGGACGGAGATAAGGAACCTGAATCAAAAGAGGAAAGAATAAAGAAATTAAAAGTATACGGCGTAGAGGATGAAAAGGAAAAGGACGAGTACTGTCCTACCTGCGGCATGATGTATCCCGACAGATCGCGTAAGGTCTGCCCGAGATGTATGGACAGAAAGTCCATATTCTTCAGAGTCATCGGATACTTTAAGCCTTATAAGGCAAGGATCGCAGTGCTTTTCTTATGTTATATCGCTACCGCCGGACTTAACCTTGTATGGCCGTACCTGAACGGAACTATACTTTATGATAAGGTTTTGGCTAAAAACAATGAGTTTTTGGCAAAATTCGGTATAGAAGACGGAAAATACATTACGGCGCTCCTTATGGTAGTACTTACCATGCTTATGGCAAGAATTACCATCATAGTGATCGGTATGATACAGGGTGTATTTGCCGCGAAGATAGTAACGGGCGTTGTCCGTGATATGAAAAAGAGCATATTCGGAAACATGGGTAAGCTCTCCATCAGCTTCTTCAGGTCACGTCAGACAGGCAGCCTGATGACGCGAGTTATGAGTGATGCGGACCGTGTAACCGGCTTCTTTATAGACGGATGTCCCTACATCCTTATCAACGGACTTACCATTATCGTATCCCTTTGTTTTATGTTCAGCATCAAGTGGCAGATGACACTTATGGTACTTGTGGTCATGCCTTTCGTTATGCTGATCGGTCTCAAGCTCAGACCCCGTATCTGGACACAGTTCGGACACCGTCACAGAGCTGAGCGTGCGGTAAACAGCCAGGTAAACGACAACCTGACAGGTGCCAGAGTAGTAAAGGCATTCGGACAGGAAAACCGTGAGACCACAAGATTTGAGAAAAATAATTTAAGATTAAGAGATGCCGAGATGAGCATCGTAGGTACCAGAAATCTGGTAAGCGGCTCGTATTCGGGTATATTTGAGATACTTAACATATCCGTATGGCTTATAGGTGTTTACCTTATCATGGTGGCACATGAGATAGAACTCGGTGTCATGATCACCTTTGTAGGCTATATCGGACAGCTCCAGGGCCCCATCAACTTCTTCTCAAGAGTATTCCATTGGTGGTCGGACAGTATGAACTCGGCACAGCGTATGTTTGAGATCATAGACTCCGTACCGGAGATAAGAGAAGCCGAGAACCCGGTAGAGCTTGAAGATCCCAAAGGCAGGATCGAGCTTAAGAATGTATCCTTCGGTTATGAAGTTAACCGTCCCGTATTAAAGGAACTCAACCTCGATATAAAGGAAGGCAGCATGCTTGGTATCGTAGGACGTTCGGGAGCGGGCAAGACCACTCTGGTCAACCTGATATCGCGTATGTATGACCCTCAGGAGGGCCAGATACTGATAGACGGTAAGGACATAAAGGACTTAAGTTTTAAGTCACTCAGACGTAACGTAGCCATGGTATCCCAGGAAACATACATCTTTATGGGTACCGTGGAAGAGAACATAGCATATGCGAACCCTTCAGCCTCACATGCCGATGTCATAAGGGCTGCAAAGCTTGCAAGTGCACATGAATTCATCATGAGGATGCCCGACGGGTACGATACACGTATAGGTTCATCCGGACGTGAGCTTTCAGGCGGTGAAAAACAGAGGATCTCGATAGCGAGAGCTATCCTTTCAAATCCTAAGATACTGATCCTGGATGAGGCTACCGCTTCTGTAGATACCGAGACGGAGCGTGATATCCAGAAGTCCATTTCCTACCTGGTAAAGGGCAGGACCACCATCTCGATAGCACACAGGCTCTCCACCTTAAAGGATGCAGATTATCTGGTGGTTATCGATAACGGAAAGATCACAGAGCGTGGAACACACAGCGAACTCGAAGCACTCAAAGGTACATATTACAAGCTTATGGAGCTTCAGCGTAAGGCACTTGCTCTTAAAGGTATTGAATAAAAGAAAGGCATAGATTATGGGAAAATTTGACGGATTTAGAGGCGGAAGACCCGGCGGATTCGGCGGGGACGAAGAATTCAACCTCGAACAGATGGAAAAAGAGACAGAGGAAATGCTCAAAATGCGCTTCCTTGATAAGAAAAATGCCGAATTTAAGGCTACGGGCGGCGGATTTGTATCCTTAAAAGTGGGAGACGAGGAATATAGCAGGATCCAGGTGGTAAGAATGTTCCCGTTTACGGATCCCGACCACTATATCTCTATAAGGACTTCGGACGAAAACTCCAAGGAGATAGGCATCATTAAGGATCTTAAGGATGTGTCCAAGGAGACCGCAGAGCTTCTTGTTACACAGATGAACTTAAGATACTTTACACCCATCATCACCAAGATCATAAACATCAAGGACGAGTACGGTTACGCATATTTTGATGTCATGACGGACCGCGGACAGTGCAGGTTCACCATCAACATGGGCGGAAGCTCCGTAGTGCATCTCTCTGAGACCCGTATCCTTATCTCGGATGTGGATGAAAACCGTTTTGAGATACCCGATGTTATGAAGCTTACAACACCCGAAAGAAAGAAATTGGATCTGTTCCTGTAAGATTGGAGAAACAATGATACTAAATTTTGACTTAAAAGAGGAGTACATAAAGCTTTTAAAACTCGCTCCGGAAGAGAAGATAGCTTACTGCGTACCCTATGATATAGGAGACGACGGAAAGTATATCAAAGATGCTTTCGTGGTGGTTACCGAGAAAAGGCTGTTTGTCCTCGAAAAAGGCAGTATAAAGAAGGAACTTAACCTGGATGACGTATCCGAGGTGCTCAGTGAACCGCTTATCGCGTGCGGCGTCCTTTTCTATAAGCCCAAGGATTCGGAGGAGGAGCAGATACTCGTCAGATTCTCATCAAAGCATCTTTCGAGATATGCTTATGTAGCAAGAGGCTGCAGACTTTTAAAAACAGATAAAGATGCCAGAGTATCAAGCAATGAGGACGAGACCACATGTCCCAAGTGCGGAAGAGCGCTCCCGGGTACAAAGCAGTGCCCTCACTGTTCCAACAAAAAGCAGGGATTCCTGCATGAGATAGCGGAGATGGTAAAGCCGTATCCCAAGACCATGCTGGTCATTGCGGTGCTCATGCTCTTAGCTACAGCCGTAACACTGTTTAACCCCTCCATACAGAAGATACTGATAGACGATGTCATAAAGAACCCGGACGGCACCATGAATGATGCACTTCTGGTCATCGGCGGCATGTTCTTGCTCAGTACGAGCATCATTTTTATCAATCTCGGAAAAGCATATATGTGCTCGAGACTGGGCACCAATATCAGCTCGGACTTAAGAAGAAAGCTCTATCAGAAGATACAGCTGCTCTCGCTTTCCTTCATCAATGACAGAAAGCCCGGCGAGCTCATGAACAGAGTAGTAAGCGATACCGCCAGGATAAACGAATTCATGGCGGATACCTTCTGTAACCTGCTCACCGTATTTATCATCTTCATCTTTGACGTAGTGATCATGCTCATACTCGACTGGAAGATGGCACTTCTCGCATTTGCCTTCATACCGGTCATGGCATATATATCCTTTGCATTCAGAAAGTTCGTACACAGACGTTTCCATATGCAGTGGGTAAAATCCGACAGGATCCATTCCAATCTTCAGGATGTTATATCCGGTATGTCGGTAGTAAAATCCTACGGAAAAGAAGAAGAGGAATCAGAGCATTTCAACAGGACAGCGGATGAATTTGCACAGGTTCAGTTCGAAAACGAGAAATTCTGGGCGATATTCTTCCCTTCACTTCAGTTTATAGTGAGTGTCGGAGTATATCTGGTTACATATTTTGGCGGCGTGAGAGTGCTTGACGGAGAAAAGACCGTCGGCGAGCTCATCCAGTTCATCGCTTACGTTTCCATGCTCTATCAGTATGTGGGCTGGATCACCAACCTTCCCAGACAGCTGATGAACGTAGTAACATCTCTCGAGCGTATCGGTGATATCATGAGCCAGGAGCCCGAGATCTTTGATACCGAGAAGTCCAAAGAACTGAAGATAAAAGGAAATGTACGTTTAAAGGACGCATCTTTCGGATACAAATCCTATAAGCCCGTACTTGATGGCATCAACTTGGATGTTAAGCCGGGCGAGATGATAGGTCTGGTCGGTGCTTCCGGTACAGGTAAATCCACACTTATCAACCTTATCATGCACCTGTATGAAGTTGATAACGGCGAGATACTTATAGACGGAACCAATATCAAGGATATCAAGCTGGAAAACTACCACTCACAGATAGGTGTCGTACTTCAGGAGACCTTCCTCTTTACCGGCACCATCCTTAACAACATCAAGTTTGCAAAGCCGGATGCCACCTACGATGAAGTCATCCAGGCAGCAAAGATGGCCAATGCACAT
>JAFZQN010000027.1 GCA_017620375.1 Lachnospiraceae bacterium | reverse complement strand
CGGGGCCATGGCAGGAGTTTCAGCGCTTTCGGCAGGCAACTTTAGCTTTGAATCGAAAAAGATCTCTTTAAAGATCATGACCTTAAACAACAATAAGCAGAAGATCAATGACTGCCTCGGTAATCCCGTAGAGATCGGTATCGCAGTTATGTGGAAGGTAGTGGATACAGCCAAGGCTGTATTCAATGTAGACAACTACAAAGAGTACCTGTCACTTCAGTGTGACTCGGCACTGCGTGATATCGTAAGGATATATCCTTATGACGTAGCTCCCAATGTAGATACAACGGGTGACGGTGTAGCAGATGACGGCTCACTCCGCGGTTCAAGCGAGATCGTGGTAAACCGTATCCGTGATGAGATCCAGAAGAAGGTAGCCATAGCCGGTATCGAGATAGTGGAAGCACGTATCACATACCTCGCATATGCTCAGGAGATCGCAGCAGTAATGCTTCAGCGCCAGCAGGCATCAGCCATCATCGATGCAAGAAAGATGATAGTGGACGGAGCTGTAGGCATGGTGGAAATGGCTCTGGAAAGACTTAACCAGAACAATATGGTAACTCTTGACGAGGAGAGAAAGGCAGCCATGGTATCCAACTTACTTGTAGTACTTTGCGGCAACCATGATGCACAGCCCATAGTTAATACAGGAAGCTTATATTGATGATATGAGTTGACTGATGTGGTGTAATAATAGGATAATTAATAGGGAGAAATATGGCAGAAAAAAAACAGATACCGCTCCGCCTTTCCGAAAAACTGTATGATGCGATAGCAGCATGGGCGGAAGACGACTTTCGGTCCGTGAACGGGCAGATAGAGTATCTTCTTACGGAATGCGTGAAGCAGCGAAAGAAGAACGGGGCTTATGTATCGAATAACCTCGACGAGCCGCCGGAACTGAATATACCATGAAATGTTAAGAAGAGATCAGATATTTTAAGACTGTGGGCACCCTTGATAAAACAGGGTGCCCATGCTTTACCTAAGAGACCACTGACGCTTTTCCTTTATTTGACAAAAACGCCCCTGTATAGTATAATGATTTCGATTTTAGGTAACTGTAAGACGGGTATTTGTGCGTCTGACTTTTATAACAAAAAATAACGGAGAATATATGTTTAAGAATAAAAAGATCCGGCCGTTTATAAGGTCCATAATCATGTGGCCCCTGTATCTGGCTGTCATACTTATCATAATGAACATATATGTTTATTTTCTGGACACAAACGCAGGCAGGGTAGTCACACTGTTCCTTATTGTATACATTGCAGGAGTAGTGGTGTTCATCCTGATAAAACGTGAACAGATAAATGAACAATTGGTCAAATTCGGCGCGAGCTACGGGCAGGTCCAGAAGAACCTGATAAAGGAGATGGCGGTACCGTATGCACTCCTTGACGGTGACGGAAGACTGCTTTCGGCAAACAACGAATTTATGGCCATGTGCCCTGACAGGATCAAACTGAAGGTGGGTATAGGACAGATATTCCCTGAGATCACGAAGAGTGTCCTTCCGGCCGACAGGGAAAAGACAGTTGTGCATCTGACGATGAACGACAAGAAATACTGTGCGGAGCTTAAAAACATATATATTGACGATTCCGACTGGAATGAAGACAAGAAGAGCATTGTGGAAAACAGGGACAATGTTCTTATTTCCATATTCTTCTATGATGAGACAGAGATACTCCGCCTGCAGCAGTACCTGACCGACAGGCAGCTCGTAGTGGCACTTCTGTATATCGATAACTACGAGGAGGCCCTTGAAAGTATCGATGAAGTAAGACGTTCACTCTTAAGCGCTCTTATCGACAGAAAGATCAACAAGTATTTCCAGGAGTACCAGGTACTCTTAAAGAAGATAGAAAAGGACAAATACCTTATAGTATTCCAGAACCAGTACTTAGAGGAGCTTAAGGGAGCCCGCTTTACCATTCTTGACGAAGTACGTGACGTCAATATCGGAAACGAGATGGCAGTAACCGTAAGTATGGGTATCGGTACAGGCACCGACTCCTATACGGACAGCTATGAGGCAGCACATGCGGCTATCGACCTCGCACTCGGCAGAGGCGGAGACCAGGTAGTCATAAAGGACAAGAACGAATTCCTATACTTCGGCGGCAAGAGCGCATCCGTGGGCAAGAGCACACGAGTAAAGGCAAGAGTAAAGGCACAGTCCTTCCGCGAGATCATCGAGGACAACGAAAAGGTCATAATCATGGGTCACTCCATGCCCGATGCAGATGCATTCGGTGCGGCAGTCGGCGTATACAGGATGGTGAAGTATCTTGATAAAAAGGCATATATCATCCTGAACACCGTAACCGATTCCATAAGCATGGTCGTTGACAGGTTCAGGGGAGATCAGGCACCGGCAGAGTATGCCGACATGATAGTCACATCGGAGCAGGCCATGGCCCTGTACGATGAGAACACCGTACTTGTCATAGTGGATGTAAACAGGCCCGGATATACTGAGTGTCCCGAGCTTCTGGAGATAGCCAAGACAAAAGTACTCTTCGATCATCACCGTCAGACCTCCGACTCTATCAATGATGCCGTACTTTCATATATCGAGCCTTACATATCATCGGCATGTGAGATGGTTACCGAAATGCTCCAGTATGTCGGTGACGGCGTAAAGCTTAAGAGCATAGAAGCAGAAGCTATGTATTCCGGTATCATGATTGATACCAATAACTTCACTACCAAGACCGGTGTGAGGACCTTCGAAGCAGCGGCATTCCTAAAGCGCTGCGGTGCGGATGTCACACGTATCAGGAAGGCCTTCAGGACCGATATGGAGGAATATATCGCAAAAGCAAAAGCCATATCCACGGCAGAAGTTTTCATGGAAGGCTTCATACTTGCCGAATGTGCGGCTGATTCCGTAGGTTCACCCACAGTACTCGGTGCACAGGTGGCCAATGAGCTCATGGACATCAACAACGTCAAAGCAAGCTTCGTATTTACGGACTATAACAACCAGATATACATCAGTGCCCGTTCCATAGACGAGGTAAAT
Source organism: Lachnospiraceae bacterium (assembly GCA_017620375.1). Lineage (GTDB taxonomy): Bacteria > Bacillota > Clostridia > Lachnospirales > Lachnospiraceae > RUG11977. Next base: position 5,957 of record JAFZQN010000027.1, on the reverse strand, counting down.
GTACAGGTAGTTATGGAAAAACTGGGCGGCGGCGGCCATATGAGCGTAGCCGGAGCACAGCTTGCCGGATGTACCATAGAAGATGCAAAGCAGAAGGTCAAAGAAGTGCTTGCGGAAATGGTGGAAAATAAAGAAATATAGTAATAAAAGTGAGGAAATATCATGCAGGTAATATTATTACAGGACGTAAATAAACTCGGAAAGAAGGGTGATGTAGTTAAAGTTAACGACGGATACGCACGTAACTTCATACTCCCCAAAAAGCTCGGACTTGAAGCTACCGAGAAAAACTTAAAAGACTTGGCTATACAGAAGGCAGAAGAAGAAAAGAGGCAGCAGGAGATATACGAGGAGGCTGTAGCTCTCGGAAAAGAACTGGAAAGCAAGAAAGTCTCATTACAGATAAAGGGCGGTGAAGGCGGAAAAACCTTCGGATCCATAACTGCAAAAGAAATAACTGCCGGACTTAAAGAACAGACAGGTATCGAGATAGATAAGAAAAAACTCGTTTTGGCCGATGCGATCAAGACCGCAGGCACATTTAAGGTAGGAGTAAAACTTCATCCAAAGGTTACGGTAGACCTTAATGTAGTGGTAGAACTGATCTAAAGGAGCATCAACATGGATGAAGCGTCTATAAAAAGAGTGCAGCCGAATGATGCCATGGCCGAGCAGGCTGTGGTCGGCGCCATGATAAAAGACAATGAGATGATACCCGTTGCCTCTGAAATAGTCACTCCGGACGACTTCTATTCACCCAAATACGGGAAGATATTCGAAGTCATCCTTGAGATGAACGATGCGGGCAATTCGGTGGATATCCTGACATTAAGGGATAAGCTTAAGGAAAAGAACGTACCTGAGGAGTATTCCAGCCTGGAGACATTAAAGGACTTGATCATGTCAGTCCCCACATCCGCCAATATCAGGAACTATGCAAGGATAGTATCAAAGAATTCAACCTTAAGAAGACTGATAAAAGCAGCGGATGAGATCACCGAAGAATGCTACAGTGACGGCAATGCTTTAGAAGAAGTACTTGACCGCAGCGAGAAACGTATCTACGACATATCCCAGAGGCAGAGGTCGGGGGATTATGTAAGTATAAAAGATACCATCATGCAGGTGCTGAACACCATAGAAAAGGCATCCAAGCAGTCGGGAGCGGTAACAGGTATATCATCGGGATTCTACGACCTTGACTATAAGACTGCAGGCTTCCAGAAGTCGGACCTGCTCCTGCTTGCGGCACGTCCTTCCATGGGTAAGACTGCTCTTGCACTTAATATAGCGGAACATGTAGTAGTAAAGGAACGTATCCCTACCGTATTTTTCAGTCTCGAAATGTCGAGGGAGCAGTTGGCTAACCGTTTGCTCTCCATGAATTCGAAGATAGATGCACAGTCCATACGTACCGGCTCTTTAAAGCCCAACGAATGGGGTGAACTTGTGGAAAGTGCGAGAATACTCGGTGAATCCACACTCATCATAGACGATACCCCCGGTATATCCGTAAGGGAAATGCGTTCAAAGTGCAGAAAACTTAAGATGGAAAAAGGCCTTGGGTTCATCATAGTTGACTACCTCCAGCTTATGACCGCCGGAGGAAAAGGGTCGGAGTCCAGGCAGCAGGAGATATCCGAGATATCACGTTCTCTAAAGTCACTTGCCAGAGAGATAGAGTGCCCTGTACTGGCTCTGTCACAGCTTTCGCGTGATGTTGAAAAAAGAGATAACAAACGACCTCAGCTGTCAGACTTACGTGAGTCCGGAGCCATAGAGCAGGATGCCGATGTGGTAATGTTCATATACAGAGACGAGTATTACAACAAGGAATCAGAGGACAAGGGCATAGCCGAAGTAATCATAGGCAAACAGCGTAACGGTCCTACCGGTACCGTAAAGCTCGGAGCACAGCTCCAGTACACCAGATTTACAAATCTTCAACATGAAAAAGCATAAAAAAATCCCCGTACGTTTACCGTACGGGGTTTCTTTTTCTTCCGATTAAGCCTGCTGAGGAGCACCTACAGGACAGGTCTCAGCACAAGCACCGCAATCTACGCAAGCATCTGCGTTGATCTCGAACTTGCCATCACCCTCTGCGATAGCGCCAGCGGGACATCCTTCTGCACAAGCGCCACAGCTGATGCAGTCATCACCAATCTTATAAGCCATTTTTGTATCCTCCTTCAAAAGTTATAGCAAACTTGCTAAAAGCATAATATAATAATTATCCGTAAAATGCAAGTTAAATTTTTCTTAATGGTGGGTTTGTAAAATAATTGTGAACTATTCGCTTTTTTTGTCCAAAATTAAGTTTTCTTTCGTTATTTATTATTAGAAGGACAATGAAATAAGTCTAATGTTGACAAGTAAGATTCAACATATTATATTTAAGCTGGATGTTAGGATAAACTTTTACTATTTTAAGTGCCATTTTTTCAAAAATATTCAGGAGTTTAATATGAGAATAAAGAATATATTGCTGACTATTCTTTTGGGAGGCGTTATTTCATTCGTAGTTCTTGGGGGCAAATATGCAACCTCAGAAGAAGATACCATTGCCGTTCAAGGGGAACTAAACAAATTGTTTTCAGAGGTTGAGAAGGCAATGATTGTAAAACCAGATACTACTAATAATGAATTGTTAAGGAATAATGTGAAATATCTTGATACATATAGTGGTTCATATATAGAAGGAAATAATTTAGTGGTATGTATGACTTCTGAAGATAAGATAGAGAATATTGATTTACCTACAATAAAATATAGGATTGTAGAAAAGTCATATAATGATTTGCTTAAACAAAACGAAGCGCTGTTGCTGAAATACAGGATCTTATATGATAAAAAGGATGATATTGGTGACGATGAGGAGATTCTGCTGTCATCAATTATAGGAATAGGAATTGATATAAAGGGCAATACCTTGTTCTGTGATATAATAGAGCTAGATGAGAAGAAAAGAAATGTTTTTGCCCGTTTGTTTGAAGAGTTTGATAATGTTGAATTGCGACAAATAGATAAGGCATTAAAAGATAATATATTCGGATAAATGAACATGAAAAGATTTGTATAATGCAGTGTTTATGGAAACAACAACTTTAAAAGCTTCAAACCTTGTTTGGTCAGGGTTTGGAGCTTTTTTTTGAAAAAGTATTGAATTATATCCAATTATATAGTATTATATACACAAAAGAAAATTATATAGAATTATATAAGATTATAATAATTATATAACAGGATCAAACATGTGGAAAGGAATACTTTTATGAGCAAGAACCCGTATGCCATAACATTTGGACGTATCCCCAATCAATATATCAGCCGGGATATCCTAATAGATACGATAATCGAGACACTGGTCAGTGATATAGTAGAAGAGCAGGCTTTTAAGCTTACAGGGGTCAGAGGTGCAGGGAAAACTGTTACTTTAACGGCTATCGAAAAGAAACTGAGGGAAAACGGGGACTGGATCATCATTGATCTGAGACCTGATTCGGATATACTTAGCGACTTGATATCAGGTCTGTATAGTGCAGTTCCTTTTCTGACGGAATTTGTCGATAGGAGTCTAAATCTGTCTGCGTTTGGGATCAGTGCAGGTATATCATCTAAGGCTCCGATAACCAGTTCTGATGTAGCACTCACGAAACTTTTGGAAAAAACAAAAAAAAGGGGAAAAAGAGTTCTGATAGCTATAGATGAAGCCCGTAAAACTCAATCAATGGTCAATTTTATTCAAGAATTCCAAATACTTATCAGGAAAGAGTTGCCGTTGTACTTTATTGCAGCGGGTCTTTATGAGGATATTGAAAGTATAGAAAATTCAGAGGGAATGACTTTTTTCTTAAGAGCCACAAAATATGAAATGGCACCTCTGAATTACACAAAGATACGTGATGACTATCAAAAAACACTTGGACTTGACCGCGAAACTGCAGAAAAACTCGCACTTATGACTAAGGGCTATGCTTTTGCATATCAGGCTATTGGGAAATATATGTGGGATTCGGTGTCAAAGACCATTACTGATGATGTTTTGGCAAAGGTTGATGAGGCATTGGCAGAAAAGGTATATAACAAGATATGGAGCGAGCTTACTCCTATAGATAAGGAGTATATTCAGTTCATAGCCAAGAGGGATTCGATTCCGGTGGCAGATCTTCTTGAGATAACCGGTAGAAAACATAATGAGTGGAGTATTCCGAGAAAACGGCTGGCACAAAAAGGGATTATAGATATTTCTCAAAGAGGAGTTGTATCCATGAAACTGCCCAGATTAAAGGAGTTTATAGAGGCACAGTTGGATATCTGACGTTTATGTTCTCAACCCCGTCACACAGTGATGGGGTTTTATTATGCACAAAAAAGGATTTGTAAAATAATTGTGAACTTTTCACTTTCCTTGTCCAAAAGCCTATTTTCTTTCGTTATTATATATCAGAGGGAAAAATAACAGGGCATACCATGAATAAAACAGAGGATTCTCGAAATAGTACTTTGGAAAACTTATACAAAGAATACAGTCAACTGGTTATGAGGATAACCTGCAACATCCTTAGAGATAAGGAGCTTGCAAAGGATGCCTTTCAAGCAGCTTTTCTTTGTATTGCCCAAAATACGGATAAAGTACCCGGTTCTCCTGACAAAAAAGAAAAATATATAAGAAGGATAGCAAGAAACGTTGCTATTGATATCTACAGAAAAAACAAGAAGATAAAACAAAGTGAGATACCGCTGATAGATGGTTGCAATACAGATGAAAAAGATAATGGAAAGAAAAAAAGCAGTATTAAAGAATTAAGCGTTGAGTCCTTTGAAAACAGCATTCTGAGAAAATATGACATAATATGGCTATATGAATCCTTAGATAAACTTGACACAAAAGACTCGGAGTATATAAAGGAATACTATTTTGAAGAACTACCTATAACGCAGATAGCTGAAAAACACGGGATAAGTGTGGAAGCAGCCTATAAACGTATATACCGGAGCCTTGACAGATTAAAGAAAATATTTATGAGACAGGAGGAAATATAATATGATATCTGATGATACAGAACGCACATTTGTTCGGGGGGGGGTGGAATGAGAAACGAAACCACTGAAAGTGTAAAAACAGCAATAAAGCAATATTACAATGATGGAAAAGACATAGTTAGTGACGAAGAAGTAGAAGAAATGATAAAGTCTGTCGAGAGTACCGGTTTTTTAGATAAATGCAGAGAGGTGATGGAAAAGAAGGAAAAAGGAAGGATACATATAGGAAGACTGTCCTTAAATAAAGTGGCATGCTTTATTTGTATTATATCTTCAGCTGTATTATTATGTGGATTTGTTGCCTTATCTTATTATATAAAAGGGATTAGGCTTGACAACAAGGGAGATCATGAGGTGATCAAGTATGATCTGGATTCGAATTCAAATACAGGTAAATTGAAAAAGATAGAAACTTATTATGATCCTGCATGGGTACCGGAAGGATACCATTTGGAGTGGGCAATAAAGCATGATAAGGAATATGATGTTCTATATGTTTCTGATGAGGAGGATAGCGGTTATACTATTAGTTATGAACAGATTTTACCGGGAATGAATCCTCATCTAAGTACAGAAAACGGAAAGCATGAAAATGTGTCATTTGGAAAGTATTCCGGTGAATATGTTGATGCTGGTGATGATCTTTTTTTGATAGTAACCGATGGAATATATGTATATATTATAATATCAAATAGAGATATCAATAAGGATAATCTGATACGAATGCTACATTAAATATTTTTTAAAAGAAGAAATGGAGAAGATAGTTATGAAAGCTTCCTGTATAATAAAAAAGTGTAGATAAAACAGTACAAAGTACTTAACAAAAATAGATACCTAGGTTAAACTGTCATTGCTGACCGGCCAGTTAGCAAATAACAGAGAAAGAAAGGTATCTACATATGAATTCT
>JAFZQN010000026.1 GCA_017620375.1 Lachnospiraceae bacterium | reverse complement strand
GCCTGTTCAGTTGTAGGGTATAATCTGTATTTGATAGCTTTATTCATACTCTTATTATAGCAAACATATGTTCGAATGTCAAGAGAAAACGCTTTCATCTCGGTAATTGAATTGCCGAGAATTCCCGCTTGATATCTTAAACGCTGACTAACGAAGAACAACAGAGGATAGGAGAGAAAAGTATATGACACATATGATGATGTTAACACCGTCGCCGTTTGAGATGATAAAAAATGGCAAAAAGACTATAGAACTCCGCTTATATGATGAGAAGAGACAGAAGATCAAGATCGGTGATATAATAGTATTCGAAAACACGGAAACTGAAGAGAAGCTTGAAGTTAAAGTAACAGCCTTGTATATCTATGATTCATTTAAATCATTGTACAAGGAACTCCCGTTGTTAGAATGCGGTTATACTGAAGATGATATAAAAGATGCTTCTCCGGATGATATGGATATATATTATCCTAAGGATAAACAGAAATGCTACGGAGTTGTTGGTATAAGAGTCTCGCCCCTATAATAATAGGGGCCTTATTTATTTCTTGCTACTGCATCGTTTTTGTGGTAATATATACTATGTATGATTATGCGAAGACGTGTGGTTTCGATTCGCATTTTGAAGTGCCATAAACATTGTACGGGGTGAGCGTATGAAAATGTCTGTATATATATTAAAAGGTATCCTGGATCTGCCGAATCCTGTCATAGTGACGATATCCTTGAGCGTATTTCTGGTTATCGGGCTTGCGGTGTTCGTGTACTATATGTGGCGTAACCAGGAGCGTTCGGCCGAGGTGGCGAGAGAAGTACAGAACATCACCAATGAGATCGGTGCCGGAGTCGTAGAGTTTATAGCTCAGGGCGACGGCTTTATCACATATGCGAGCAAGGGCTTCTATAACTTTGCCGGATATGATTATGATGAGATGAAGGGCCTATTCGGGAACAGCTTCTATAAGATGCTGGAAGAACCTTTCAATGAGCAGTTTAAGGCTAATAAGATAAAGCCCGGACAGCAGATAAAGACAGAGTTGCAGATAAGGACCAGAGAGGGAGTCAAGTGGATACTGCTGTCAGGTAATGCTCTGCTCAAGAAAAAGGTCTGCATGGTAAGTGCGGTAGTGCTTGATATCACCAATGATAAGATACTCAGTGAAAAGGTAGCTCTCCAGAAGGAGAGATACAGACTGGTCACAGAGCTTTCGAACGACGTTATATTCGACTATGATATCGCTGAAGATATCATGAATATGTCTGAGAACTACACCGCATTCTACAGTGGCAATACTATGATCAAGGACTTCCTTGCAGAAGGACATACCAACGATCCGTTCATATGTCCCGAGGATACAGAGAGATTTGCGGAGCTGTTCCGTATATTGGTATCCATGGGCGAGAAAGTTGATGAACAGCTGAGGATACAGAACATAAACGGTAATTACGTATGGTGCAGACTTATAGCGATGCCTGTAAAGGACCAGTACGGTATGGTCAAGGAAGTCATCGGAAAGATCATCAACATTGACTTGCACAAGAAAGAGCTTGCACGTCTTGAGACCAAGGCTATGCGCGATCCTCTGACCGGTGCACTCAATAAGGAATACACCAAGATATTTATCGAGAGATACATGGATGAAAATCCGGACAAGAACGGTATGCTGTTCGTAGTGGATATCGATAAGTTCAAGGAAGTAAACGATACTTACGGACATATAGCGGGAGATACGGTTATCATCGAGGTTATAAAGGCTATCACCAAGTCCTTCCGTTCGAGCGATATAGTTGGACGTATCGGCGGTGATGAGTTCGTAGTATTTGCATGTAACGTGCAGAAGAAAGAAGACCAGATCAAGCAGGCCAAGAAGCTGCAGGATGTATTACGTCAGCCTGTAGAGTTTAACGGCAAGGTTATACACAAGTCGGCAAGTATCGGTATCGCCATGTTCCCGGACCACGGTACTACATACCAGGAGCTTGTTGAATGCGCTGATAAGGCTCTGTACGCGGTTAAGGGAAGCGGCAGGGATGCATTTATAATGTACGACGGTTCCAATGAAAGAGTAAAGAAGGATCAGGAATAAGTGTTGGGAAATCTTATATATTTCGATAATGCAGCCACCACCCGTATGGACGAACGGGTACTCGAAGAGATGCTGCCCTACATGAGGGAATCCTACGGGAATGCCTCTGCGAAATACTCCATAGGCTATGAAGCCCGCAAGGCTGTAAATGTGGCAAGAGACCGGGTGGCAGCCCTGATCGGGGCCAATCCCGATGAGATATATTTTACTTCGGGGGCCACAGAGAGCAATAACATAGTACTTAAAGGTACGGAAGGAGCGCTTATCACATCTGAGACCGAGCATCCCTCGGTGTTGAATACGGCTTTGAGTTTGAAAAATACAAGTAGAGCTGTAGCGTTACTTAAGCCCGATGCAAAGGGAAAGATAGATGTAAAAAGTCTGGAAGATGCATTTGAAAATACCGCAGCCGGAAGGATGAGCAAGGGACTTGTCTCAGTCATGTATGTAAATAATGAGCTGGGGACTGAGAATCCGGTAGCAGAGCTTGCTGAGAGAGCTCACTCGCACGAATGGCTGTTTCATACCGATGCGGTACAGGCGTTAGGACATGAGGCGGTCGATGTAGGAAGCATAAAGGCGGATTTCCTGAGTGCCAGCGGACATAAGCTGTACGGACCTAAGGGTACGGGTTTCATCTATATAAAAAGAGGAGTGCGGATCCCGGGGCTTTTTAACGGGGGCTCGCAGGAAAGAGAATTAAGACCGGGCACTGAAAACGTGGCAGGTATCGTCGGACTCGGAAAAGCCTGTGAGATAGCGAGACTTGAAGCGACGGAAAGCTCACGAAAAGAAAAAGAGATCGGAAAATACATAAAGGAACAGATCTTAAGTACCATACCGGATGCAGTGCTGAACGGTGATGGGACAAGGATACTTAATTTCTCGTTCCGCGGTATCAACGGGACTTCGCTTATGCTTAGGCTCGATATGGAGGGTATATGCGTATCGACAGGCTCCGCATGCAGTATAGGTAAGGAAGAGATATCACATGTGCTAAGAAGCATAGAGCTGGAAAAGGCTTTGGCGGAAGGGTCTTTACGCATCAGTATCGGAAAATACAATACTCTGGATGAGGCCTGGATACTGGTGGATAAGATAAGGGCTTTAACCGAGGAGTTAAGGAATCTGATGACGGTTTAATAGTAATTTTATGATTATTACGGGGGAAAAGTGTTATGATTAAACATGATTTTCATCTGCATTCGTATTTCTCGACGGATTCAGAGGAAAAGCAGGAGAACATCATAGAAGAAGCTCTGGAAAGGGGCTTTAGCGGTATATGCTTTACCGACCATATGGATCTCTATTTCCCTCTTGAATGCTCGAAGAAATCCGGCGGAGACTTTAATTTCGATGCGGATGAATATTATGACTGCATCATGAAGTTAAAGCACAAGTACCGTAATATCATAAAAATCTATCTCGGCATGGAGATAGGCTTAAGAGATGAAGAGGATCTTAAGGATAAGTGCGTAAAGGAATATAATGAGCTGATAGCAAAATATCCGTTTGATTTTATCATCGGATCCACGCACTGTTTAGAGAATATAGATCCTTACTGGGAGGAGTATTGGGATGGAAGAACAGCGGAAGAAGGGCTTCGCAGATATTATGATGCCATTGATAAAAACGTTTCTGACTATGATTGTTTTGACTCCCTGGGTCATCTTGATTATCTTGTCAGGTATGTCTCGGAAGGCGCGGCGTTAAGGAGTTTTCAGGCAGGACAGCCTTGTAAGAAGACAGCAGAGGGCGGTATGCCCGACTTTTCGGAAAAGCGTTTTTACGGGAAATATATGTATGATCCTAAAGACTACATGGATTATACCGACAGCATCATGAAAAAGCTGATAGATAAAGGGCGTGCCTTAGAGATCAACACGGCAGGCTTAAAGTACGGGCTTGGGTTTGCTCATCCGAAGTTAGAACTCCTTAAAAGATACAGGGAGCTTGGAGGAGAGCTTATCACCATAGGCTCGGATGCCCATAGGGCAGAGCATCTTGCATATGATTTTGACAAGGCAAGTGAACTGCTCATCAATCTGGGATACAGGTATTATTTTATATATAACAACAGAAAGCCTGAGGGGAATCTCCTTTAGGCGAGGTAACATCATGGCATTTGACGGAATAGTAATATCAAATATAGTACGTGATATGAAGGAAAAACTTGTCGGCGGCAGGATACTTAAGATCCAGCAGCCCGAAAAGGACGAGCTCATCATCACGATAAAAAATTACGATCAGTACAGACTTTTTATATCGGCTGATGCGAGTCTTCCTCTTATATATTTAAGTTCATCAAAGAAGGAAGCTCCCATCACGGCCCCTAATTTCTGTATGTTACTCAGAAAATACATAGGGACTGCCAGGATAGTAGATGTATATCAGCCGGGATTTGAGAGAGTGGTTGTGATCGAACTGGAGCATCTCGACGAAATGGGAGATGTGTGCAGGAAAAAGCTCATCACAGAGATCATGGGTAAACACAGCAATATCATATTCTGTGAGGAAGAAGACGAAGGTAAGTTAAGGATCATAGACAGTATCAAGCATGTATCATCAGCTATGAGCTCGGTAAGAGAGGTGCTTCCCGGAAGGGATTACTTTATACCGAAGCAGGGCGATAAGATCGATCCTTCAGAGACTAATGAGGAAGAGTTTGTAAGCAAGGTGGGCGGCTATCCGGATAGCTTAGCAAAGGCTGTGTATATGACATATACCGGGTTCAGTCCGCTTATGGCTAACGAACTGGTACATAGAGCCGGATTTGACGGCGAGACCAATACTCAGGAGCTCTCAGGCGATATGCTCATCCATCTATACAGACGCTTTGATGAGATGATGCTGGAGATAAAGGACGGAAGTTTCGAGCCTTGCATCTGCTTTAAGAGCGACAGTGATAAGATAGATGCGGACAGCATAAAAGAAGAAGGTACTCCGGTGGAGTTTGCGGCACTTAAGCTTACTTCCTATGAGAATGCACCCGATATGCATGTCATAGTATATGAGAGCATCAGCAGCGTCCTCGAAGAATACTATGCAAAGAAAAATGTGATAACCAACATACGCCAGAAGTCTGCGGACCTGCGTAAGGTTGTCGCAAATGCGGTGGAGAGGACAGTTAAGAAGCTGGAGCTCCAGAAAAAGCAGCTTAAGGATACCGAGAAAAGAGATAAGTATAAGCTCTACGGAGAGCTGCTTACCACATACGGATACGGACTTGAACAGGGACTGTCCGAGTGCGTGCTCAACAACTACTACACCGGTGAGGACATAAAGGTACCGTTAGATAAGGATATAAGCCCCCTTGATAACGCAAAGAAATATTATGAAAAGTATGCAAAGCTTAAGCGTACTTTTGAGGCGGTATCGGTACAGGTTAAGTCCAGCGAGGAAGAACTTGAACACCTGGAGTCGGTTAACGTAGCACTCGAGATGGCGACTATGGCGGATGACCTTGATGCCATTAAACAAGAGCTCATCGAGTGCGGTTATATAAAGGGACACTTCGGAAAGAGCCGCGATAACGGAAAGGGTAAGTCAGGAAAAAGTCCGAACAGGAATGCAGGCAGCAGGGAAAAGTCAAAGCCCTTACACTACGTGACCGAGGACGGCTTCCATCTGTATGTCGGCAAAAACAATTACCAGAACGACGAGCTGACCTTTAAGCTCGCCAACGGCGGGGACTGGTGGTTCCATGCCAAGAAAAATGCGGGTTCGCATGTTATAGTTAAGACCGAAGGAAAAGAGCTTCCCGACAGAGTCTACGAACAGGCGGCTTCACTTGCTGCGTTCTATTCAAAGGCAGCGCAAGGATCCAAGACAGATGTGGACTATCTGCAGAGAAAAGACGTAAAGAAACCTAATGGGGCAAAGCCGGGATTTGTAGTATATTATACTAACTTCTCAATGACGGTGGAGCCCAAAATAGACGGTCTGACCTTGATCAATTAAGAGTGCCTTTTGCCAGTGGACAGAGGCTGATACAGGTAAAGAGTAAGACAAAGGACAGGAGTAATATATAATGATAGACAAGCTGGAAAAGAAATTCGGAAAATTTGCCATAAGAGGACTTATGAGATATATCATAGGTCTGTATCTGGCAGGGTTTATTATATATTTGATCGATGAGACTTTCTATGACAACTGGCTGATGCTGGATATAGACAAGGTCCTTGAAGGACAGGTATGGAGACTTGTCACATTCATCATCCAGCCGGTCAATGTCAACAATATTTTCGGCATGTTTATCTCACTGTACGTATATTTTATGTTCGGTACTGCTATAGAAAACGTGTGGGGTTCATTCAGATTTACCCTTTTCTACATATCGGGTATCTTTTTTAACATCCTGGCGGTTGTGACCATGTATCTTATCATTCAGGGTGTATTCGGTTATGGTGTCAGCTATCCGGCTGACTTAAGCTATATTAACCTGACACTGTTCCTTGCTTTTGCACTTACTTTCCCGGAGCTCAGATTCGGTATGGGTAACGGCGGCATGAGCATGTTTACCATGATATGGCTTATGGCCATAGCTGTGGATGTATATCAGGCTTTCAATTATTACGGCGAGTTCTACGGCTTTATCACTCTTGCAGAGTGTCTGGTATGGATGACCATACTTTGCTTCGGACCTAAGGCAAGGCACATGGTGATAGTACATTTTGTACTGCTGGGTGTCGAGATAGCCAAGGCGTTTAAACTTAACAAATACTATGGTTATTTTTCACTTATCATGACTGCATATGCACTCCTCAATTTCTTTATCCATTACATGTCCGTGAAAAGAAAAGGACTCGGATTCAGATCTAAGATACAGAAGCAGTTTATGCAGAGTGTCAGAAACAGCGAAAAGCATGCAACACAGTCCGGTGGGCATCCGCACGCAAAGGTAGTAAGCATATACAGAGGTAACGGCGATCAGCCCAGACACCGCTGTGCTATATGCGGAAGAACGGAGAAGGACGACGACAATCTTGAGTTCAGATTCTGCAGTAAATGTAACGGAAGCTTTGAATACTGCAGTGACCACTTATATACACATGAACATAAAACCTGACGGAAGGTAGTAAGATGTTTTCAAAGGATTTAAAGCTGATATTCAGTGACAGAAAAATGCTCATACTGCTTTTATTCCTTGTGCTTTTGTGTGCGGGCGGCATATTCTTCTGCGTGAACGATACGGAGGGGACTGCGGCGTCCCTGGGAATAGTGGATGAGGATAATACAAAACATTCGGCGCTGCTTGCCACTTACTTTGACGAAAACGAAGTATTCACATCTTATTTTACGGTAGTCCGCGGTACGCGGGAAGAGATGGAAGAAAAGTTTGAGAATGGCGAGCTGGATATCTATGTCGTTTTGCATAAAGGATTTACGGAGAAGCTGGTCGGACTTGAAAATACTCCGATACATACCGTGATCAACAGTACGGATAAGACCAAGATGGTACTTCTTGACAACCTCATGAAGGCATATTCGGATTATATCACCTCGGTAGAGATCAACTGCCAGGGCTTAGCCGATGTCATGAGAGCAGAAGGCTATGACAGGGCTACGGTAAATGACAGAAATGTCACCATATCGTACGATCTGCTCTTTACCGCACTTGGAAAAGACAACTTTTTCAAGCGTGAGAACATAGACCGTTTTGAGGGTATCTCACTTATCAATTATTACATATATTCGGGTATAATCCTGCTGATCCTGTACGGCGGACTTTTTGCGGGACTTAAAGTGCTTAAGGAAAAGCTCGGACAGGTAGGCGTCAGACTCAGATCTACAGGTATAAGCGGTGTGCGTTATTACGGAAGCAGCCTGCTTGCTTTTATGTTTGTATACGGAGTTATCATGGCAGTCTCGATGCTGCTGATCATGGCATTCGGAGACTTAAAGGTACCGCCTAAAGCCATAGTGTTCATCATGGGCGCCATAGCCGTATCGTGTATCATATTTATGCTGATATCAAGGTTCATCAACTCGGTATCGGGCTACATGATACTCGGCAACATGCTCATACTTTTCACTACCATCGCGGGAGGCGGCATAATCCCCATCATGTACCTGCCGGAAGGCTGTGCGGTGGTGGCAAGGTTTACTCCCACATACTGGTTTATAAAGCTGATACTTAGTTAGAGGTATAAAATGAGTCGTTTTATTCTCAGATTAAAAATATGTTTAAAGGACAGGACCGCGGGAATATGCTATTTTGTTTCCGTGGTGGTAATGTTCTGCCTTCTTCTGGGGCTTTCTTCGGTAGCTGAGGAGAGAAGTGCGGTGCCGATAGGATTGTATGTCGATGATGACAGCGAAGAGGCACTTCGTCTGGCTGAAAAAATGAGAGCTACTTCTTCTTTATATATATATGAAGACAGTCTTGATGAATTAAAGGAACTGCTCTTAGACGGATATGTGAACAGTATCTTTATCATAGAGAAGGGATACGGAGAAAGGGTAAGAGGTACGGATGTAGACAATCTGGTGACCGTTATATGCGGCAAGGATGACCAGATGTCAGTCATGATAAGCGATATCGTGGCAGGTGCCATGATGTATGATATCTGCCTCAATAAGAGTTACAGGCTGTACGCCGATTCGCTCCCGACCAATGCTCTTGATAAGCAGCAGTACAGTGATTATATATGGAAGCTGTACGACAGTCACGACTATGCATTTAATTTTGAATCCGTATACAAGGATCCCAAGGTTAAGAAGATCGAAGAACGCCAGGTAACAAACGGCATGATCTATAAACAGATGATAGCGGGCATGCTGGCCATGCTGCTCTGCCTTATGGCATTTGTTTCATGCAACTGTTTCTGCATAGAATACGAAAACGGCGTGGCTTATCGACTCAAAGAATTTCCCGGCAGCAGAATTCCGAAGGAAATTATGGACTTTTTTGGGATTTTCATGTATACTTTACCTTTGAGTATAGTAGCAGGTTTACTGTTTTCGAATATAAAGGCGGTTATCGCGAGTATCATATATCTTATGGTTCTCTGTGCGGTATGTACCTTTATCTCCAAGGCTGTTAAAAAGACAGAGAGCTATCAGCTGGTGGGAGCGGTACTGGTAATCGGACTGGGTGTACTCGGATTTGTGAGCGTATTTTCAGGTATCATCGGCGGTCCGGAGTTCTTAAGGTACACACCCAATGCCATATATATCAACCTGCTGGTATAATGTGATCTACTTCGGAGGATTTTGGTTTGAGTAAGAGTGTTAATTATGAGTTCTATTTCAAGGAACTTGAAAATACATATTTTGAGCTGGCATTTACAGAACTGGCACTTGATTATTACTGTTTTAAGGAAAGAGATTTAGAGAGGCCTTTAGCTAAGGACGATACCCAGGCGGAAGGATTCAGGACAAGGCTCGAAGCACTTGTTGAAAAGTCATTTTCCGACTACGATGCACTGTGCGAGACAGGAAAGAGTGCGGATGCCCTTAAGGCAGAGATAAGAGACGAAGTAGAGAAGCTTGTAAAGATCATAGACAGGTTAGAGCTTGATAAGTACGTATCGGAGAGAGAAGCGGTAGAGGGCGAGAGCTTTGACTACCCCGATGACGACGAGGCAGCAAAGATAGTGCTTAGGAGCATGTTTGCGGTCAATGACAATGCG
>JAFZQN010000025.1 GCA_017620375.1 Lachnospiraceae bacterium | reverse complement strand
CGGGCTTAGCGGTGTGTACTGTAACCTTAACCTTATCTGCAGCACGCTCAATCTCAATCCTTGAAACGCTTGAGCTGTATAACTTCTTCTTTAAAAACTTTCTGATGTTGTAATCTTCCACAAGATTATCAGCGAAATCGCTCTCTGCATACCAATTGGAATCCCAATCAGCGATAACACCGACTCTTAAACCATGCGGATTTACTTTCTGTCCCATATTCTATAAGCTCCTTTCTCTGGATTATTTTTCGTTGAGCACTACTGTGATGTGACTGCATCTCTTTAAGATATGATAAGCTCTGCCCTGTGCTCTGGGATGAAATCTCTTTATTGTAGGAGCACAGTTTGCATAGCACTCTTCAACATAGAGCTTTGATGTATCCATACCGTTATTGTTCTCTGCATTAGCAACCGCACTCTTAAGTAACTTCTCAATTACTGATGAAGCATATCTGGGGTTGTAAGCTAAAATTCCGAGCGCCTCTGTTACGCTCTTGCCTCTGATGGCATCAAGTACGAAGCAGGCCTTCTGTACTGATACTCTTGCGAAAGAGAGCTTTGCTGAAGGACGTGTATCCTTCTGTTCGTTTCTCTCACGCTTGATCTGGGATCTATGACCTTTTGCCATTTCCTAATCCTCCTAATATTAAGCGGCACTCCGCTTGTAATCTTCCTGCAGCCTTACGCTGCAACTCTATAGTATCTGTTAATTATTTCTTGCCTGACTTCTTCTCGTCCTTGCCATGTCCCTTGTAGGTTCTGGTTGCAACGAACTCACCAAGCTTGTGTCCAACCATATCTTCGGTAACGTATACCGGGATATGCTTTCTTCCGTCATAAACAGCGATTGTTAATCCAACGAAGTTAGGGAAGATTGTTGAACGTCTGGACCAAGTCTTAATAACTGTCTTGTCGCCTGACTTAACAACTGCATCAACCTTATTTAACAGATGTGCATCTGCAAAAGGTCCCTTCTTTAATGAACGTGCCATGTGTCAACCTTCCTTTCTTACTTTGCTATAGCCTTACCATTCTTACGACGAATGATGAGCTTGTTAGACTTGTTATTCTTCTTACGTGTCTTAAGACCAAGAGCGGGCTTGCCCCAAGGAGTTGAAGGACCGGGACGACCGATTCCGTTCTTACCTTCACCACCACCATGAGGGTGATCGCAAGGGTTCATAACTGCACCACGTACGGTAGGTCTGATACCCATATGTCTCTTACGTCCTGCTTTACCGATATTAACGAGGTTGTGCTCGCCGTTTCCGATAACACCGATTGTTGCACGGCAGATGATCGGAACCATTCTCATTTCGCCTGAAGGAAGACGAAGGATTGCGTACTTTCCTTCCTTAGCCATAAGCTGTGCTGCATTTCCTGCTGCACGAACCAGCTGGCCGCCGCGTCCGGGATAAAGCTCGATGTTGTGGATCTCTGCACCAACGGGGATGTTGCTTAAAGGAAGGCAGTTGCCTACGAATGCTTCTGCTTTCTCACCGTTCATAACCTTATCGCCAACCTTAAGTCCTGAAGGAGCAAGGATGTATGACTTGGTTCCGTCTGCATAGCAGATGAGAGCGATGTTTGCTGTTCTGTTAGGATCGTACTCGATTGCCTTAACTGTTGCAGGGATTCCGTCTTTATTACGCTTAAAATCAATGATTCTGTACTTTGTTCTGTATCCGCCACCCTGATGTCTGACAGTGATCTTACCCTGGTTGTTACGTCCTGAATTCTTCTTAAGAGTAACGGTAAGTGACTTCTCGGGAGTTGCCTTTGTGATCTCCTGGAAATCATATCCTGTCATGTTTCTTCTGGAGGGTGTATAGGGGTTATATTTCTTGATTCCCATTTTTATTCTCCTTTTTCTTATCAGGAAGCTCTCCGCTTCCTATAGTTAATATCTTGTCATTCTGAGCTATGGCGAAGAATCTTAAGATCCTTCATGCTGTCGCATTCAGGATGACAGCTTCTATTATTAGAAGAGATCGATATCTGCACTGTCAGCGGTAAGCTGAACGATCGCCTTCTTAACCTCAGATCTTCTACCCATTGTGTTTCCTCTGCGGCGAAGCTTTCCTTCAAGGTTCATGGTGTTAACCTTAGCAACCTTTACGTCCTTGAACATCTTCTCAACAGCTTCTTTGATCTGTGTCTTTGTAGCATCGGGATTTACTGAAAAAGTATACTTCTTTTCAGCCTGCATAGCCATGCTCTTCTCTGTAACGATGGGCTTTAAGAGCACATCATAATACTTTAAATCTGCCATTATGCGTACACCTCCTCGATCTGTGCTACTGCATCCTTTGTGATGATCATCTTGTCATACTTAAGGATATCGTATACGTTAAGTGCGTTTGATGTAACGGTTGTAGCGTTAGGAAGGTTTCTTGTAGAAAGGATTACGTTCTCATCCTTCTTGTCAAGTACTACTAATGCCTTATCTACATTAAGGTTATCAAGTACGTTAACCATCTTCTTTGTCTTGATATCATCAAATGCGAGTGAATCTAATACGTAGAACTTGCTCTCAAGTACTCTTGATGTAAGAGCTGACTTGATAGCGAGAGCCTTCTCCTTACGGTTCATCTTGAAGGAGTAATCTCTGGGCTTGGGTGCGAATACAACTCCGCCGCCCTTCCACTGAGGAGATCTTGTTGAACCCTGTCTTGCCTGACCGGTTCCCTTCTGTCTCCAAGGCTTTCTTCCGCCGCCACGTACTTCTGCACGTGTCTTAGCGCTCTGTGTTCCCTGACGCTTGTTTGCAAGCTGGGAAACAACTGCCATATGCATTACATGTGTATTTACATCAACGCCGAATACTTCGTCATTAAGCTCTAAGCTTCCTACTTCGGCGCCTTCCATATTGTAAACTTTAACTGTTGCCATTTGAAGTAACCTCCTTTCCTAAAGCGTTAGTTTGCTTTCTTTACTGTTTCTTTCAGAACGATCATTGCCTTCTTGGGTCCGGGTACTGCACCCTTAACTAAGATTACGTTGTTCTCAACATCAACTCTTACTACCTCAAGGTTCTGAACTGTAACTTTTACGTTACCGGTCTGTCCGGGCATATGCTTTCCCTTGAATACACGTCCGGGAGAAGTAGCTGCACCGTTTGAACCTGCATGTCTGTGATACTTTGAACCGTGCTTCATAGGTCCACGTGATAATCCGTGACGCTTGATAGCACCCTGGAAACCTTTACCCTTTGAAATACCTGTAGCATCGATCTTGTCGCCTGCTGCAAAGATATCAACCTTGATCTCCTGTCCTAAAGAATACTCAGAAGCGTTTTCAAACTTGAACTCTTTAAGAAATCTCTTTGATGAAACACCTGCTTTTGCGAAGTGTCCCTTCTTGGGCTTAGATACGAGATTTTCTCTGATCTCGCCGAAGCCAACCTGAACTGCCTCGTAGCCGTCGTTCTCAACTGTCTTAACCTGTGTTACTACACAAGGACCGGCTTCAAGGACTGTGACGGGTGTTAACACACCGTTCTCACTGAAGATCTGGGTCATGCCGACCTTCTTAGCTAAAATAGCTTTCTTCATGTTTTTTCCTCCTTGTTAATCTACAGCGGAATGCTTTTCGCATTCATACTAGATAGTAATCTACAGCGGAATGCTTTCGCATTCATTCTAGATGGTTTCTAGGAGTCTGTTTTCCGGTTTTACCCGGTGCGTTTCTTTCCTATATTAACCTAAAAGGATTACTATCATATTTGATTTGTTTTTGATGAAATGATGAAACTCTCCATTTCATTTCGAGTTTCTTTGATCAGACCGCGCCATGCGTCGCGCGGACCGACTGTCATACTTTGCTGCGCAAAGCACGACGTTAATTATTTCATCTTGATATCGATATATACACCTGCAGGCATCTCGAGTCTTGATAAAGCATCGACTGTCTTAGGGGTAGGTGTGATGATATCGATAAGTCTCTTATGAGTTCTCTGCTCGAACTGTTCTCTTGAATCCTTGTACTTATGTACAGCACGAAGAATTGTAACTACTTCCTTCTTGGTAGGAAGCGGAACAGGTCCACTAACCTTTGATCCTGTCTTCTTAACAGTCTCAACGATCTTAGCTGCAGAAGCATCAATTAACTGATGATCATAAGCCTTAAGTGTGATTCTCATTACCTGATTTGCCATAAAAAAAGTCTCCTCCTTTTCGCACTTTTTTGGAAAGTACAACAAGCGGCGACTGTACACTCACCCGTGTGTTTCATGTCTTCCTCATAATAAAGACCGGGTCCGACCCGGCTGAAAAACAGTGATTTACTCACGGTTTATCTGCTCGCGGCAGAAATTAAATTGTACAGTGACTTGTCGTCAGTTTTGTAAACTTGACATTCGCTCCACGGAAAACCTGCAGTTCCTATGCTGCAACAACCTCACGCTTCTACGCTATCAACTCACAGCGAGAATCATTCTACCATGATTTTTTTTAAAATGCAAGTACTTTTTTAAAAATTTTTTTTCTACGTTACCTAAAGTACTACATAAAACATAAACCATAACTTAATACTATAATAACATTTTCTCAATTATATAAATCTTTTTACAATAATTAAATAGTGCAACCCCAAGTCATGTGTGTTATAATTGATTTATCAGTTGGAGTTTTTTCAAGAAAACAGCGAGAATCTAAAGAAACGGAGGTGGGACACATGACGAATTCATATTGCGGCAAAGATTGCGGTTTTTGTGTTTCAAGAACCGACGGCAAATGTATCGGCTGCAAGCCGGAAGTATTTGTCCCTCTTCATGAATCCTTATACATATCCGGCGTGGAAAATGCTGATGAAAAGAAGCAGATAATCGGAGAATCCGATATAACTTCGGCATCGGTCCCAGCCACCGATGAAACCGGTACACGTTTCAGCAGCTACTGTCAGATAGCCATCTGCTGCAGGAATAAAAAGGTAGAGGGGTGTAATGAGTGCCTTAATTCATACGCCTGTGATAAATACATGAAAAAAGGTATCATGAATACTATCATCGACTCCCAGATGGATGCCTGGGGGATGATAGACCATGGTCTGAAAAAAGCGGTTCCTTTCCTATATATATTACTCTTTTGTTTTATACCCGAAAGTATTTTTTCAGTTATAACGCTTACCCCCGGTATACCCAAGTTCCTCATCCTTGTGGCAAGCATCTTTGCCGGTATAAGAGCTTACGGTTACTACCGGCTTCATTCATTTAATAACAGTTTTCTTACTGTTACAGCTTTAACGGTGGCTTTCATTTTTTCTTCTCTTTTC
This sequence comes from Lachnospiraceae bacterium, assembly GCA_017620375.1. Lineage (GTDB taxonomy): Bacteria > Bacillota > Clostridia > Lachnospirales > Lachnospiraceae > RUG11977. The sequence goes on along the minus strand of JAFZQN010000025.1, from coordinate 13,215 downwards.
CTTGTATTTCTTGATGTCATCGATTACGGAGTGATCGGCGTAGTTTTGACTTTTGCTGCTTTTTTGATAAAGCTCGCCAGTTCCGTATTATGCTATAAAATATCATTTGATGCTTACGGAGATTTAGTCAGTCCCGTATCTCCGGTTTTAGAGCATCGCTGGTCAAAGCTTTGGCCTTTAACGGTCTTTTTATGCATACTTGCCTTTGTCATAGCACTCATTAATTATAAAAGCTGGAGACTTGCCGGATTGATCGGCGGCATCGAAATTGCCATAGCACTGATGAATATCCTGACATTTATCCTGATGATCGCAACCATAAATGTCTGTTCAAAGGAATAAAAATATGCACGCTCCGCAAATAACAGGGCGTGCATTTTTGTTTTTTAAGTAAATACAATACTATTTCTCATCACTCATGACATCATTCAGTTCAAAATCCTCAGAAAGGAGTACCGAAAGATCTGCATCCTTTTCCACTACCAGACGCTTGGACTGGTTAAGGATGGCTTCTTCTATCTTGTTACGGGCAAGTCGTCCGTTACCCGCATCTGCGGCACGTACCATCTGTACTGCATTAAAGTATGTGGTGAGTGCAGGGTATGCACCATCGTCTATGGTGTAGCCCTTCGACTTTGCGATGGACTTTGATATCTGAAGCAGCTCCTCGCCGGTATAATCCGGGAAGTTGATCACATTCGGGAAACGGCTCTTTAACCCAGAGTTAGCTGTCAGGAACTCAGCCATCTCGTTAGAGTAACCTGCAAGTATTACGATCAGGTTTTCACGGTTATCCTCTATGCCCTTTACCAATGTATCGATAGCCTCAAGTCCGAAGCTGTCATCCTTTCCTCTGTATAAGCTGTATGCTTCATCTATAAAGAGTACGCCGCCTATAGCTGAAGAGATTACCTGATTGGTAAGAGGTGCGGTGTGTCCTACATAACGTCCTACCAGGTCTGCACGGGATACTTCTACGAGCTGGCCGCCTGTAAGTACCCCGATAGCCTTAAGATACTTGCTTATGATACGTGCGATGGTAGTCTTTCCTGTTCCGGGACTGCCGGTAAAGATCATATGCTTGCTGACCTCGCTGGTCTTTAAGCCTTCCTCGGCCCTGCGCTTCTGTACCTGATAATACTCTTCCAGACTGAAAATATATTCCTTAACTTTACCGAGACCTACGATGGCATCCATTTCCTTCTTGATCTCTTCGATCTCACCACGGAAACCTTCGGGAAGAAGTGCCGAAAGGTCTATAACTTCTGCACCGTACTTAGCACTTATCTTTCCGTCCTCAACAGAAAGTATAAGTTCCGCATCCTTAGGGTAGTCTCCTTCAAGCTTTGCCTGTGCAAGTGCCTGAAGTACAGACTCATAAAATGCCTGTACAGCCTTAAGTCCTCCCTGGCGCTCAGACCTTGATACACTGTAATCAAGGAAGCCTTCTTCAAAGCTCACTTTAAAGAAGAAACGGCTGGCTGCTTTTGTCTTTAATTCCTCCATCTCGCCTTCGGCAATCTTGCGTATAGCATCTTCCTCAAGCTCTTTTGTAGTACATACATCTCCCAGAGCATTGATAAAAGGAGCTCCCATAATGCCTGCTGCTTTATCGAGGGACTTCTCGGTAATAAATATAAGATATTTTCCGTTAGCCGTAAATGCGCTTACTGCTTCGCTTGCAAGTGAATTCTGCACATTTACGAGCTGACCTTTTTGCATGATATATCGCTCTGAAAGCTGGAATCTGCCGTCTATCACGAGTGAAGCTATATGTGACAGGAACGAAGGATGGCAGTTTTCAAAGTTCTCAAACAGGACTATCCTTGAATTGCAGGAAAGTGCCGAGAATATATCCTGAAGGAACAGCTTCTCCATGGAAGCATCCGTATATATGCCAAGATCCATGATCCTGATGTCGGAATTACGTAAGATACCGCGTTTGTTAAGCTCTTTTGCGGTGACGGTAAGCGCATAATGCTTTCCTGTATCGGCTTTTCCCGTAAGCATAATGGTATTAAGTGCCTTAGGATTCTCGGGAGGCATAACGAGCGGACGTTTAAAAGCTATAACAAGCTTTTTAACAAACTCTTCCTGTCCGAATACCGATTTATTGATCTCATCGGCAAGACCGGTAAATTTCTCTAACGAGGACTCACGTGATGCAGAGAGCTCCTCATCGGTCTTAGCTGCCTGGTCTAAACCTGTCTGTACACCGGTAGCTGCCGCATCAGCAAATGCAGACTGTGATGTATTTTGAGAACCTCCGTCTACAGCACCAAGGTTACCTGCACCCGATGCTCCACCGGAGACACCTGTGCTCCCCTGACCTGTTAAGCCAAAGTCCTGCATCCAGGAGTTATCCTGCTGGGGCTGGATACCGAAGTCTTCCTTTAAAGAAGTGGTATAGTTATCCAGTGCCTGATTCAACTTGTCCTGATTCTCCAGGAGTTGCTTACGTACAGCTTCGTTCTTGGCTTCGATCTCCTTCTGCCTCTTTTCTGCTTCGGAAATAGCCTCTGCCTGCTGTCTGGCCTGGTTATACATAGTAGATATGTCCATAGTGGACTTGGACGAGGACATACCTCTGCCGGTAAGTTTGGCAAGATTCTCTAAAAGAGTTCCACCGCCCTTTTTCTGCATCTTTCTTGCTCTGTCGATCTCGTCGATGGAGTAGTTACCGTTTCCTCCGCTCACACCTGAATAGTTAAAATCTTTTCCCATGATAAGTATCTTCCTTTATAGATATGCCAGCTTTATGTTAGCCAGGCAAAGCTTAAGCTTTCTGTAATCGCCGTCATATTTTATGGTCCCGTTTCTCAAGCTTTCGCTCATGGTAACCTTTTTACTGCAAAGATCCCTTAATGTCTGGGCATCGGTGATGATAAGCCCATCACGGTCATAGTAATCATAAGGCTCCACACAGCACTGCCTGTCAGCTACTTCAAAGTAAAAAATACCCTCGCCTTCACCGACAACATTAACCTGAATGGCTACATGCTCATAAACAGTCCTTGCGTCTGCGTTCTCAAAAACTTTTCGCACCATATCAACGATCTGTTCATATGTCATACACAGCACCTCCTCACAAATCCGGGGATTATTCAGATCCACATACAACGTATATTTCTCCAAATTTTATTTTATCACACTTTTCGGCCTTTTTCAACCAAATTTTGTTACAACCCGGAATTCAAGGCAATTTTTCTGACAACTTCATTACAGATTTGTTACAAAATATGCCTGCTATAAAATCTTATTCAAAAATATACGGATTAAATAAAAAATCATTTGCCATTTGTATATATTTTGTGGTATAATAACACTATCGATTTAGTATTATATATTTTTATAATACAGCAAGGAGGAAATATATGACAGACGAGAATTATGGACAGCAGATCAAGAAGTTAAGGATCGATCTCGGAATGACCCAGAACCAGGTAGCGGAAGCTTTAAATGTAACTCCCGGATATATCTGTAACGTAGAGAATGGCAGAACCGCCATGTCACTCAGGATACTTATCTATTTTGCTAAGCTGACCGGAGTGACATTGGATTCGCTTGTAGGATGCATCGACAAGAAGTATCAGGACACCGCTCTTGATAACGAGATATACGAGCGCATCCATAAGCTTGACGAGGCCAAGAAGACTAAAGTTTTAAAGACTTTAAAGCTCTGGGAAAAAAGTTTAAACGAATGATCACATACGGAGGAGTAGTTCTTTTTCAACTACTTCTCCATTTTTTATGTATGTTCTCGGTACTCTTTTGCTGACAGCACAGGTAAGTTCGTAGGGAATAGTGCCTGCACATTCAGCCATTTTTTCTATGGGGTTCTTCTCTCCGAATATCTCTATCTCGGAGCCGACACCTACACCCTGCATATCTGTAACATCTATCATGCACATATCCATGCATATCCTGCCGATCTGACGTGCAGGACCTGCCGATGTCATAAGCGTGCACTTATTTGAAAAACTTCTGAAGAAACCATCGGCATACCCATAAGGAAGCACACCCACTCTGGTGGTCTTATCGGTCTTATATATACCGCCGTAGCTTATAGCTGTCCCTGCAGGATATGTCTTGATCGTACTGATATTGGTCTTTAAAGTCATGACAGGCTTTAATCCCATCTTCTTTGCAAACTCCCCGTACCCGTACAGAAGCAGTCCGGGACGTACCATATCGAGATATGTCTCGGGATATTCCGAGACAGCACCGGTATTCGAACAGTGTCTGAGCTTAAACTTGCGTCCCGACATATATTCAACATGAGTTATCACATCGGTAAACAGCTTAAACTGATGAAGTGTATACTCCTTACACTCTTCTCCTGCTTCATCCGCTACCGCAAAATGCGTAAATATGCCCTCGGCATCAAGTCCGGGCATATTTATAGCTTCAACTATACCGTTTACTCCGTTCTCAAAGAAGTCCCCCTCACAAAGATAACCCAGTCTGGACATACCGGTATCTACTTTTATATGTATCTTAAGAGTTTTTCCGAGGCGTGCTGCCTCCTCTGAGTACTCCACAGCCTTAGCTCTGCAGGTTACAGCCTGCGTGATATTAAAATCTATCAGTCTCTCCACCTGCTCCTTCGGAGTGTGGCCAAGTATGAGTATAGGCATCTTTATCCCGTTTAATCTCAGCTCCATGGCCTCATCTATACTGCTGACAGCAAGGTAATCCGCTTTTGCTTCCTCTAAAGCTTTTGCAGTTTGGATGGCTCCGTGCCCGTATGCATCAGCTTTTACAACGCCAAGGAATTTGACATTCTCACCGATCTTTTCACGTATTTTCTTGTAATTATATATAAGTGCATCTATATTTATCTCAGCCCAGGTTCTTCTAAGTGTGGATTCCATAGTAATTCTCCCATTATATCACTATATTTTTGTCAAACATATAACTTACGCGTCATTTATTATATTCCAAATATATCTATATGGCAAGTAGGAAATCCTGCTCCTTTGTGTGACAAAGGGATGGTTCTCTTGTCAAATAACACTTTACCTCGAGAATCGCTTCGCGATTCCCTCGGTAATAAAATGATACTTCGCATCTATGTCGGTATGCAAACATACCGACAAAAAAACCTCCGCGAGCGGAGGTTTTAATTTTATTACATAGCATTGATCTTTGCTGCATTTAACTTAATGCCGGGGCCCATCGATGAAGCAATGGTAGCACTCTTGATGTACTGTCCTTTTGCTGCTGCGGGCTTTGCCTTGATAAGTGCGCCAATGAGAGTATTGAGGTTATCGGTAAGCTGCTCCTCTGTGAAGCTCTTCTTTCCGATAGGGCAGTGAACGATGTTTGTCTTGTCAAGACGATACTCGATCTTACCTGCTTTAATATCCTTAACGGCATTGGTTACGTCCATGGTAACTGTTCCTGCCTTAGGGTTGGGCATTAAGCCCTTAGGTCCGAGTACACGACCGAGACGTCCAACAACGCCCATCATGTCGGGTGTAGCAACTACTACGTCGAACTCAAACCAGCCGTCATTCTGAATCTTGGGAATAAGCTCATCTCCGCCTACGTAATCAGCACCTGCTGCCTCAGCCTCCTGAACCTTGGGTCCCTTAGCGAATACAAGTACTCTAACCTTCTTGCCTGTTCCGTGAGGAAGTACTACGGCGCCACGGATCTGCTGATCTGCATGACGTCCGTCAAGACCCATACGGAAATGTGCTTCAATAGTCTCATCAAACTTTGCAACTGCTGTCTTCTTTACCAGAGCGCAGGCATCTGCAACTTCATACTGTGTTGTCTTATCTATAAGCTTTGCAGCTTCGTTATATTTCTTTCCTCTTTTCATTATTAACCTCCATGTGGTAATATCGGACTTATGTCCTTCCACTTTCTGCATTAGTGTATTTTTTAGTCTTCAACTACGATTCCCATGCTTCTAGCTGTTCCGGCGATCATGCTGGTAGCTGCTTCGATGCTTGCTGCGTTAAGGTCGGGCATCTTCTTCTCTGCTATCTTCTGAACTTCTGAACGCTTGATGGTAGCAACCTTATTCTTGTTAGGCTGACCTGAAGCTGTCTTCAAGTTGCATGCTTTCTTTAAAAGCACTGCTGCGGGAGGAGTCTTTGTAATGAAGCTGAAGCTTCTGTCTGCATATACAGTGATAACTACAGGGATGATAAGATCGCCCTGATCTGCTGTTCTGGCATTAAACTCCTTTGTGAACTGAACGATATTTACACCGTGCTGTCCAAGTGCAGGACCAACGGGGGGTGCCGGTGTTGCCTTTCCGGCCGGTATCTGTAATTTGATATAACCTGTAACTTTCTTTGCCATTTTAATCCTCGATTCTGCGTAACATACGCTCTAAAATATTGATTTACATTTCTGATCTGACATCCGTAAAACCGATCTCAACGGGTGTCTCTCTGCCGAATACATCGATACTGATCGTAACAGTCTGCTTACTTTCATTGATGGATCTTACGATGCCCTGGTAATTCTCCCAAGCACCTGACATTACAGTCACGGTATCTCCAACTTCGAAATCAAGCATGATCTCTTCATCCGCAACACCCATGGCCTTCATCTCTTCTTCGGTCAAAGGTACCGGCTTTGATCCGGGACCTACGAAGCCTGTAACGCCTCTGGTGTTTCTGACTACATACCATGTGTCATCGTTCATGACCATGTTAAGAAGTACATAGCCGGGGAATAATTTCTTCTGTACGCTCTTTCTGACGCCGTTCTTAATCTCAACTACGTTCTGAAGCGGTACGGAAACTTCAAGGATCTGATCCTGAAGTCCTCTGTTCTCGATCGTCTTCTCAATGTTAGCTTTTACCTTGTTCTCATACCCTGAATAGGTATGAACCACATACCAGTTAGCTTCTGCCATAGTCAAACTCCGTTCCTGTCTGTGATCTAATCAGTTACTTACCTAAAATACCTACAAGGCCTAACTTGATAGCCCAATCAACCAATGCAATAATTGCACCCAAAATCACAGAAATGACTACTACAGCAGCTGACTCTTTGGCAACCGTAACTTTGTCGGGCCATACGATCTTCTTAAATTCTTTCTTTACTCCCGCGAAAAAGCTCTCCTTTTTCTTGGTAGCTTCTGCTGCATCACTCATAGTGCACACCTTCCTTTCTGTTATTTGGTTTCCTTGTGCATCGTATGCTTCTTACAGAATCTGCAATACTTCTTTGTTTCCATCCTGTCAGGATGATTTTTCTTTTCTTTCGTCATGTTGTAATTACGCTGTTTGCATTCAGTACATGCCAATGTAATTTTTACTCGCACAACTTCCACCTCCATAAATGATCTCACGGACAATGTGGTATTTGCCCGCGGCTAAATGCAGGCAACAAAAAAAGAACTGTGTCGCCAGCCTTTATAATCTATCATGGATAAAAAGCTTTGTCAAGTTCTTTTTTTATATAATGTAAATTTTGTATACGCTCAGATTTATTCTTTTTCTGCACCGGCATCTGCCTGAATTATCTGCTTCACGTTTTTCTCCGCCTGCTTACGCGGTATCATGATCATATGCCCGCAGCCGGTGCACTTCAACCTGAAATCAATGCCGACCCTTAGGACCTCCCATTCGAAGGCGCCGCAGGGGTGGGCTTTTTTCATTTTCAGTTTATCGCCTACATGTATGTCCACTTTTCTTGCCTTTCCGGTACTTTCTATAATATACTCCATTCCACTTCGTGGAACGGAGCCGTGTCGTAGGGGTTCCTCCCATTCCGCTTTGCGGAACGGGTCCCTCCCTGCGACGTACTGCGACGTATCAAGCTAAAAACCCACGATTGCCGGCACTCATATCTGCCTCGTTAAGTGTGCCTTTTCCGTATGTGAGACCTGCCACTATCTGCTGCGTGTTTTCCATGACCGAGCCTGAATCATCCTGACCGGCTATCTCATGAAATGCGGATGCCAGCTTTCCAAGTACGCTCTCGGCACTGTCCAGACCCTTGTCCTTACCTGCAAAACTGCTTGCGATAAAGATCTTCTGGATGTATTCATACAGTTTAAGCAGGTTAACGGATATCGGATAATTATAATCGAGCGAATGCATAAGTTCTGCCAGGAAACGTCCGGCTGACTTTAACTCTGTCCTAAAGCCTTCAATATCGCTTTTCTTAAGCTCCTCTTTCGCGCAGCTTATGTTTTCCAGTATTATATCATATGTTATAGCCACAAGCTCTGTTTTGTTGGCCTGGGTTACACGCATGGCGAATTCTTTTTGTTTTTCTTTTGTCATATGATCCCCTTATTGTTTTACACCTCATCAGTCACTTCTCTTCTTTAGCTATTGAGCAGACTTAAGATTGTCTGAGGTCTCTCGTTAGCCTGTGCAAGCATTGAGGTACCTGCCTGCTGGAGTACGTTCTGCTGTGTAAATACTGTCATCTGTTCTGCCATATCGGCATCCTCTATACGGGATACAGCCTCAGTCATATTATAACTTGCTGTGTCAAGATTTTCAACGGTATGCTCTAATCTGTTCTGATATGCACCGAGCTGGGCTCTGGTCTCGGATACCATCCTGATGGCATTGTCAAAAAGCGAAATTGCCTGATCTGCTTTATCATGGTCGGAAACCTTTATATATGACTTGGGATCGTTAGGGTCTTCCAAAAGTCCCAGTGTCTCGGGATCGATCCTCGGGATCTCCACTTCCATGGTCTGGTCTTCATTTGCACCTACCTGAAGTACCAGGATGCCCTCGCCTTCAAGATTGCCGTCCAGAAGTGTTTTGGTATTAAACTCTGTAGTATCGGATATACGCTGGATCTCTTCCATGAGCTGATCTATCTCGAGCTGTACTGCGGCTCTGTCATCATCGGAATATGTATCGTTGGCTGACTGTACTGCAAGCTCACGGCATCTCTGAAGGATGGATGATACTTCGTTCAATGCACCTTCTGCAGTCTGGATCACGGATATACCGTCCGAGCAGTTCATGGATGAACGCTCAAGGCCGGCTATCTGAGTCTTCATCTTTCTGGATATAGCCATACCTGCCGCATCATCGGATGCCTTGTTGATCTTAAAACCGGATGAAAGCCTCTCCATGGCTTTATCGAGCGCGTTATCCGTTCTTCTCATATGTGCATTGGTCTGTAATGCTGAAATGTTGTGGTTTATTCTCATGTGAAACCTCCCTATTCTTAAGATCCTTCTCTTCGCTCAGGATGACATATTATTATTTCTCTAACTTCATTATTTAGAAGAATGACAGGAATGACTTTGCTGCCATATACAGTGCATCGATCTTTCCGGTTTTATCTTCGGTCTTTTCTCTTCTTTCTTCTGCCTGAGCCTTTTGGTTAGCCAGATACGAAATGTATGATACATCCGACCTTGCTCCGGCCGATATATTTATATTATCGGCATTTATGCCTACTTCCTTTAGTGCCGCCTTAAAGCTGTCTGCTTTTTCTGAAGCTTCTTCAGGTACATTTCCTTCGAAATAGATATTTCCTCTGGTGACTGAGGCCTGTGTACTTTGAGTACCGTAGGTCTGTTCCATCACTACCATGTTAAGGTCTGCCTGAAGATGATATCCTTCTTTCTGCACCTCTATCGATACGGTACCTGCATCTCCCGTGTTCCTTATAAAGGTGAGATTTACCTCTTTGGACTCATCACCGTCATCGACGTTCATCCTGTAATGTCCGCCACCTGCCAAAGCTTTAAGCATCTCTATACGTTCAACTCTGCCGTTGAGTTCTGCTGCTGCCTGAGCGGTAACCGCAGTCCTGAATGCCTGTCCGGCAAGTACGTTGGCGCGTCTTGTCTGTATACCCAGCAGCTCGTCAAATCTTGACTCGCTCTCCAAAGCAGTACTAAGCTCATCTGCAGTAACGGATACTGCTGAATCTTCCTTACCGCTACCAAAGAATATGTCTTCCGCTGCCTTTCTGTTACTGAAACTATCCTTTATACCAAAGCTTGAAAGGAATGCTGAAACAGGGCTGTTAGCCGTCATGGTTTTTACAATGTTTTCAGCCTTGGTTACAGAAAGACCTGCGTCACTCTCATTTACTGCCGGTATGCTGTTGATACCTGCTGTCTCGCTACCCTGTCCGGCATATAATCCGTCATGCAGGCCTTCTATGGTAACGTTCTGATAATCCTTACCCTTTAACGCTGCATCCCATCTCGATGGATCTGTCACATCAAGTGCTTCACCGGCAAGTCTTCTCTGGAAGATAAATGCTTCATTTATCTGAGCCGATACAGAGTTCCTATAATAGGAAGTTTTAACCGCCGTATCGTCATCTGCACTTAAGTCAACTCCGAGGTTCATTGTACGCTCCTCGGTTAAGAGATTTCCGAATGTCAGGTCTCTACCCGACTGAAGCAGACTGCCTATAGCGGCACCGTCGTTTTTCTCTACATTATATAATAATCTGTATATACCTATATATGCATTTCTCTCGTTCTGTGTGATGGAATTTGTCTCTTCCATCCTTACCAGGAACTCGCTGTATTTCTGTTCAGCTGTATTACCCTGCTCTTTTAATATAGAAGAAACCTTCTCATCAAGTTCGTCTATGGTGCACTCAAGAGGATTGATGCCGTTCCTTATCATGGTCATGACTACGGGAGGTGTCATCTTATCTATAAGTCCGGTCACCTTTGCATCAAAGTACTTTATCTCTTCGATGCTTTCCGCTGTGATCTCCATACTGTTGTAGCCGAGTATCCTTACCGCCCTGCGGTTGCCTTCAGTAACATCCAGTCCGTTTGCTGTAAGCAGGCTGTCTACACTTCCTGCGAAAGCTTTCTTTATGGAATCACCAAGGTCACGTCTAATCTCCGTCGATGAGCTCTCATATGAGCTTAAAGCTGCTGTCATCGATGCAGAACTGATACTGATCGATGCAGATGAAGCACTGACAGATTCTTTTATCAGAGTCTCACCGGTATCTGAAATTTCAGCCAAGGTCACACTGCGTCTTACACTAAAGGTAGCCTTATACAACTCAAGCGGTGCATTGTATATCTTTCCTAAGCTTTCCTCAGTTTCAACTGCAAGCTTTGCTGCCTCCGATGCGGTTACGGATGACTTTCCGTAATCTGCCTCTATCTCCTTATATACGCCTTCAAAGTATTCCGCCTTAAGCTCTCTTAATCCTTCGCTCACCTGCATGAGACTGTCTTTAAGGATATCGATACCGTTTGCCATAAGGCGTCTGCCGGCCTCTATATTAAGGCTCACTCTCACTTCTTCAAGCTGTATACGTACAGTTACCTCTTCCTCTATAAGCTTTACGGAAGCCCCTGCATTTGTACCGGTTTCTATGCTCTCCTCAGCCTTAACCAGTTGCGGGATAGTGACATTTTCTTCTGTCGCTCCTTGTGTAAATGCCAGATGTATCGCTTCATTCCTTATAAAAGGGATCTTATTTATCAGGTTTTCTGTTTCCTTCTCTATAACGGCTGTCGCTTCATCAAGCCTTTCGATAACGACGCCTTCCTTGGCACTGCCGCCCTCCTGCATGGAACGGATGGCTGCACCGAATATATCCTCTTTTGATACAGATCCCGCATTATTATATGCATCGAGTTCTGATTTATACAATATATTTTCAGCTGTTACCGGGAGTTCATGCTCCACAAGCCATTTTGCAGACTCTAGTCCTTTATCGCTGTCGGTCCCTGCTTCCTTTACTATCTCCAATGCCTTTTCCTTAAGGCTTTCCCAGGATGTATCATCTATGGGCATCTGCCTCATCTCGCCGCTGTGTACTGCCCTGTATATATTTTCAATGGTGGGCATGAGATTATTTCTTATAAGATAGCTTTCCGACGAATCCGTAAGCTTTCCGGCATTTAATGCGGTATCAGCAGCCTGGGAAACCTCCGCGATATTCTCCTCAGTCACGGGAAGATCGGCGTCATACAGCATCTTTGCTATGAGCTTTTCCGTACCGGTCTCAGCCTTAGCCATAACTGCCATCCTGTCTACAGTTTCCCTGTACTCCTGCTGCTTTTCCACACCTTCAGCAAGCCTGACCTCACGTACTTCACGGTTTTCCTTTATACGCTCGATAGCTCTTTCCAGTCTCTCTTTACTGAACTTCTCTAAGGACATACCCTCTTCGTCCAGACTCTCATAATCATCGCCCGTAAGGTTTTTTACGAGCTCCTTGTCATTATTTTTAGGACCGTTTAAGGAACTAAGCATCTTCTCCCCGAAGCCTTCCTTTTCATTAAGTCCCTTTGCTTCATTAAGGGTGTATGTATTACCGGTCACCTTTTTACTCTCAAGGGTCTTAAAAAATCCGGCTGCTCCTTTTCCTTCTCCAACGCTGCCCGCTTTATTTAAATCATTAAAAAACGCACCGTCAACTGAGGATAAATCATCATTTACCCTCAGACCGGTGCTGTTTGTATTCTGTATATTATTTATAAGATCGTTAATACGCATGTAATTCTCCGTTCCGTATGAGCACCCTGATCCATCCTTGTTTCTTAAAGCCCGTACGAAATTGTATTGCATCCATGCATAATACTTTTCGGCAGAAAATACGAAAAACTTAACAGTTCCGTATAAAAATAGCAGCCCCCGTCAAAGAGGCTGCCATAATGATATGTTTTATTATCAATGTCAGATATTTTCAAGTACCTTCTCAACCTCGGCCGGATTAGCTACCTTAAGAATAACTACAGGGCCTTCTTCGGTAGGAAGTGTGTACATATACTCGATGCTGGTGATGTTGGCATCAAGCTTTAAGAGCATGTCATGCAGGAAGCCGATACGGTCATCTGCCTTAACTGCCAGTACATCAGTGATGCTCACAGGGAAACCTGCCGCACGTAAGTTAGCCTTAGCCAGATCCGGGTCTGATACGATAAGACGGAGCATACCGTACTCTGTGGTATCTGCAAGTGACAGAGTCTTAATATTGATGCCGCTGTCCTTAAGTATCTGGGTGATGGCCTTCATACGGCCTTCTTTATTTTCTACAAAAACGGATAATTGTTTTAATATCATGCTATTACCTCCAATACATATATAATTAAGGATTCTTCGCTTCGCTCAGAATGACAATTTAGTTATGCTATCAATCCATTCGCTTTGTTAATCACAATTTACGCTTATCGATAACACGCTTTGCTTTTCCTTCGCTTCTCTCAAGAGTCTTGGGCTCAACGAGCTTAACCTTGGGTGCGATAAGGAGTGCCTGCTGGAGTACGTGTGTGAT
>JAFZQN010000024.1 GCA_017620375.1 Lachnospiraceae bacterium | reverse complement strand
TATGCTACAATTACACTTGATAGAAATCAAATCTGAAACAGGAGGACGGGATTATGAATAAGAATAATTATACTGCTTCCATCATTTTGGTTGCCATCGGTCTTTTTATGTTCGCCATTGCTGCCATAGGCGGATCGTTAGTTGCCGGAATTATTGGTTTAGGGTGCCTGATATCCGGCATACTGATTAACTTTTTTGTTATCAGATGCCCTAACTGCGGTAGCCGATTAAATCGTTCCGCCCATCTCAACTATTCGGTAATGTGGTATAAATACTGTCCTTATTGTAAGGCCGATCTGGGAAACAATACAACTGATGAAGATGAGAAACCGGAACCGGACACAACAGATGATATTAAGATCCAATAAAATTATTGCCTGTCACTTGTTAGGTGGCAGGCTATTCTATATTTCAATATTTTTTTGTAGTTTTCGATTAATCAACTATTTTATAACGTTTAGTTTTATTGTAGATTTCTTCATCTTGTTCACAAAGAATTATTTCTCTAAAATAAGTATCTCTATTCTAACAAATCACATAGACAGATTTTGACATCGCAACAAAAAAAGAGCACCTACCTTAGTAGATGCTCAATATTATCATTTCTTATCTCTCTACACTATCTTAAGATAAATACTTCCACCCCTTATACTTATCATTCATCAATGTCCCTGTTATGTCACCCTCGCTCCGATCGGCATCAATGCCAGTTTTGCCATCTTAAAATGCTGCAATCCGAACGGTATGCCGACTACCGTAACACAGTAAAGCCCTCCTATCACTACATGTAGCAGTGCCAACACCATGCCACCCAGGAATATCCACAGCACATTTACTATAAACTTTGCGGTCCCGCCGCCATAATGCACTTCTTTGCCAAACGGCCACAGTACCAGCCATGCCGCCTTAAAGCACTGCAATCCGACCGGTATCCCGACTACGGATGCGCACCAGAGCAGGCCAATCAGCGTCCACAGTATTGCACCCTCGAGTCCGCCAAATATAAACCATATGATATTTCCAAGCAGCTTCATTATTTCACATCCTTTATTCGATCACCGGGACGGTTCTCCGGTTGATTTTGATCTTTTCTCACAAAAATGATTATCTATAAAAAGTTAACTTATAAATAAAAGATACTGTGACTAAAAGCATTTGTCAAGTATAATCGCCATAGAATCCTAAAACAAAAACTGTGAATATTGTGTGTGACTTGGTTTCACAAAAAGTTCTTGTATAATAGTTCATATACTGCTATAATATCAGCGAAGCAACAGAATTTGATGATTTATATTTTTGATTTTATTCTCGGGTAACCGGATACTTATTTGAACAGGTTTATTATTTTTATTCTATTTATTATTACATTTGACTAAATATGTATATTTCTGAAATCTCTGATGCTTTTGTTATCCCAATTAACAATTAAATTATCAGGAGATTTTGGATTATAACTATGCAGTCCGTGTGCTATTATCCTTTTATCTCCTGAAATCGATCACAAGGAGGAAAAGGATGCCGCAACTATAACTTAAAGGAGGAAGATAAAATGAGTGTAATAACTGATTTGCTAGACGCCAGAAAACAGATAAAAATTAGAGATGAACAGTTGCAATCAAAAGATGCAGAAATAGCTTCCACAAAGAAAGAACTTGAAACCCAAAAAGAAGAAGTATCCAATCTTAAAAAAAAGATTGAACAATTAGAAAAAAAATTGAACAGTGTAGCTATGCTATGAGCTGATATCTTGCAAGATTATGCCATCTAAAAAGGCGCGGGAATTCCGCGCCTTTGGTTATCTTTTCACAGATCATACTCATAACTGATCATTATCAGATTATTATTCAGGTACAGGTAATACTCGCGTATACCCGGCATGTCCTCCGTAGGATGCCTGTACAGCTTTACTACCTGAGTGCCCTTGGACGCTTCAAGCAGTATCCAATCTACATTCTCTCCGTTTATTATGCCATCGCCGTCCTTAACATACTCCAGATTCTTTTTCTCGTCCGGATCCTCATCATACAGGTTAAACACGTCGCCGTTAGCCATGTGGAAATAATCATCTATGATATCTCCGTCATTTCCGTCATACGACAGATATTCTTCGGTAAATGCAGGCTTCTTTTCGTTATCATAATAGCTGGCACTGCGTACGAAAGAAAAATCATATTCTTCCCTGTCTACGGGGCGGATCACGGTCGCACTGCATAAAGCACGGTCGTTTTCTTTGTACTCAAGTCCGATCATTTCACATATGGCTTTCTCATCGGCTTCATCTGCCGACTGCCATGTTACATAGCTAAACATGCCGATTTCTTTATACGGGATATATTGCTCCTCTGTCATATAACACTCAGCTGCATATTTGCCGTCCACCAGCAGCCTTGCGACTATGTCGTACTGATATAACTCAGTATCCTTATCTATCCCGTTGGCCTTAAACTCGATATTTCCGTTTTCTTCCGATACTATCTCCTCGTACGTCACCGGATGACCATATGCTGCCGACTCATATATCTCCACAGTACTACGCTCATCCAGGTCTACCTTGGTCAGAAGCTTCAGCCTGTGTAACGGCACATCCTTATATTCTTTACGCAGCTCTTCTAAATACTTTGCCTCATGTTCTTCTATAACATTTGCATTCCCGGCCAGATACTCCTCATAAGCCTCTGACATCAACTCTGTGGTATTGTATCGCAGTATTTCCGACTCTCCGACATCTACGTTCAGGGAGCTGTTATTTTCTATGATCCTTATACTTTCTTCCGATCCTATCCAATCATAAAGTTTCCTTGCATAGCTGTCCTCAGGCTCATCCGCCCTTATAGCCACGTATGCGGTAGTAATATACGGATATGACTTATTCTTAAAATTCTCGGTGGTCGGCTTAGCCCCGTCTATCGCTACAGTTGTAATGAAATCTTCATACTCCAGATCCAGATACGAAACAATGTTGTATCCTATCGCATACTCGTCCGCAGCTACGGATTCCGTGATTGTGCTCATGTCACCCTCAAAATAGAAATGATCAAGCATCTCCGAAAAGTCGGGAGCATCTCCGTCAGGCCAAAGAAATGCTTCAAAAAGTCGCTGGCTGCCTGACTGGTCATCCCTGAAATAAGGATGTATATCCGCATCCGGACCGCCCACTTCACTCCAGTTAGTTATTTTGCATTCATATATGCCACGTATCTGATCCTGAGTTAAGCTCTTTACCTCGCACTCGGGGCTCACTATAAATCCCAGCCCGTCATAACCGTAAGGCTTCATCTCGATATCTACCTGTCTCTCCCTGAAGTATGTCTCTTCCTCATCTGTCGGAGCCACCAGGAATACCATATCCGCAACTTCGTCAGCCAGGTTCAGCCAAGCACCATGTGTTTTTGAGCACAGAGGCTGGTTGACTACACCGTCTTCACCCATGAAATATTCATATATCGAAGCCGTGATCGGTTTTCTGGCCGTAGAGCTGTCTATGATGGGAAATTTCTCCGGATAATACTTAAATACTTCTTCCAACGAAAGTGTTTCCGGGTCCGGACGCTCGGTAGGCGTAGGCTCCTCAGTGATCACAGGCACATCCGTAGGCTCCGGCGTTACAGTTACCGCAGGCTCTTCCGTGGGGATGGGCGTTGCCGTAGGTTCATCCGTAGGTACTGCCTCTGTCGGTGACGCCTCATCCGTAGGTGTAGGCGCATCCGTCACCACAGGTGTATCTTCCCCATTTTTTGAACACCCGATTGCACTTAAAACCACCAAGCAAACAAGCATTGTAAGTATAAATAATTTTGATTTCTTCATAATTTTCCTTCTCTCCGTTTCGACTGTCATGTTGTTCTACTACTCCAACATCTTCCCCCTAAACTCCTCTATCTCCTTAGCACCTATCCCAAGTTGTTCGATGAAATCATCCCCCATCTCGCTCCAGGCTGCTTCCAGATATGTCTCATCAGCTATAAATGCACGATATACGCTCTGGGCGAACTCCTCTCCGTGGCTTTCCTTCAGCTTCTCACGTATGCCTTCGGCTTTAGGGATATTGACTACGTTGGTCTTTAAGTAGTCCTCCATGATCACATATTTATCCACGCCCAGTATCTCCAGTATGAGTGCGGTGGTGATGCCGCATCTGTCTTTTCCTTCCGAGCAGTGCCATAGGATCGCTCCTTTTGAGTAGTCATGTGCCATTATCTCTTCTACGACTTTTTTAAAGTTATCGCGGCACTCTCTTACCAGCCATCTGTACAGGCCGCTCATATCGGGTACACCCTTTTTCTCCGCTTTCTTTTCATGGCTTATGCCGGCAGTGATGTGTTCAAATATCGGTATCGGCAGATACTCCCTGCCGCACGCACAGTCCGGCTTTTCTTCTCTTTCGCCGGGTGTCCTTAAGTCGATGATCGTGGATATCCCTTTCACATCCTGTTCTTCCGCCTGTGAAAGGTTAGCCGACCGTATGAGGCACCCCTGTTTTATTGTTTTTCCGTCTTTGGTGCGGATCCCGCCCAAATCTCTTATGTTGTTTATCATGTTTATTTCCTTAGTTATTTACTATTTGATTTCACTCCACTGCGTCGCAGAGGAACCGTCAATCACCAAGATTGTTCTCCGGTTGACTTAATATTTATTATGTACCTTTTCTGCGAAGCACATCATATCTTTTACTTCTATCACTGTGCCGTCGTCGAGTACTGCCTTACCAGTCATCTTGCCAAACACCTGATGCTGATCACTTACCAACACCTTAAAATCTATATTGGCAGCTCTGTCAAGTACGGGTGTGAATTCCATCTCAAACCTGCCATCGGATGAGGTGAATGTCCAGGCATCCATAATATTTTCCGGGATATGGAACTCCACGTCATCAAGCTTATGTACCTTACCGTCATAGAATATGGCATTCTCGGTAGCAGCCTCAGTATTTCCGAAGCCGTAGCCGATATTAAAGCCGAAGCTCTTCCCGTTTATATCAGCGTTACCCGAGCCCCAGAGCCAGGTATTATCGTATGTCCACACGCCCCTGCCCCAGTCAAGGGTACCGAAATCGGTCTCAGGATTAAAGATGTATTTCTTTCCGTTAAACTCCATGTATCCTGACGCACGCATGGTGTTTATCTTCTGGTTGTAATAAAATGCATGCTTCTTGTCCCAGGGCGTAGCTATGACCATGGACTCCATGTCCGGCTGCTCCAGCGTTATGTCGCAGGTAAAGGGCTTACCCTCACAGAAGTTCTCAAATCTGCAAGTGATCCGCCTTTTGCCGTTTACCGCATTAAACTTCATATTAAGTCGCTTGTCATGATATTTTGTTGCACCTCTTTCGGAGCTTTCAGGCAGTCTCAGTCTTCCCATTGGGAATGTGTTAAGCACTGTCTCGGTATGCTCCCATGGCATGTCGTCGAGCTTAAGTAACGATACCGACTGCAGACCTATGTAGCCGTCATCCGATATGGTAAATGCACCTGCAAATCCCTGCCCCATAACGAGGTAATAGTCCCACTCCTTTATCCTCCATTTGGGTGCCTTGATCATCTTGCGTTCATATATCTGTACCTGTCTCCTCGACCAGCCGGGTTCCACCAGTTCGCCCTGTGCATCCAGCAGCGGATGCATCTCTGTCACTTCATGATTCCTTGCCATTTTCTCCTCCTTCAGGGGTCTGACCCCTTTACGCGTGATACTGCTCTCCCATATAGTAGATCACACCATCTAAATAGATACATGTAAAATCATTAAGGTATTCATACCATACCCCTTTGGAATCATAACTGGGCAACGGGAATACATAATCCCTACTGAAATAATTGTCAGCAAGATATTTTAAGTCATCAAACGTTATTATATGTCGATTCCATCCGGAATTTTTCGGATAATAAACAAATTTACAGTCATCCGATATTTTCATGACGATATCCGTACCCAGAGGTACTAATTCTTCATCCAGCTCGTAGTCCTCCGGATCTTCGCTTGGCGGTTCTCCTGCAGTATCAATATCAAAGATATCATAATAAGCTCTTAAGACCACAGTACCATCTTCATCTACAGATATGATCCTAAAATTCTGTACCTTTACATCTTCGGGACTTCCGCCCTGCTCAACGGCCTTCTTCTCTATATCCTGTATGGCTTTTTCATATATATCCCAGCCGTCAGTGGGATCTATGTAGCCTTCATCAGAAAAATCTAATGCTTCCAAGCCATCACCGTAGTTTTTGATATTGATATAGGATATTTCAAAATCCCCGTTTCCTTTGTATGCTACCTCTACAAATATCAGCGGTGCGTAATCGCTGTCATATGCTTTTTCCCCATCTTTTACCGGCAGATTAGCACGGAATACCGCGGTAAAACTGCTTTTATCATAATACTTTGTGTAATAACTGCCATATTCATCACTTTCTAAAATACAGAGATATTCAAGCTCATAATCCTTTTCATCAAGTGTATATCCGCACTTTACACGTATCGCTTCTTCACCGTTAAGAGAAAACAAAGCAGTATGATCATCCGTCGGATCTACAGTTAACTTGATCACCGCCTTAACATAGTATGATAAGGCTATAGGATCAAAATCAAATACACTGTACTCTGAGGCATCTTGTGTTTTTTCGGCCACCCATAAATGGTCATATTCATTACAGATATAACCATCCACAGGGTCTGTAAAATACGGGATCATCCCGTATTCCTTTACACCGTTATTATCATAGTCAAATGAATACATGGATGTAAGGCGTTCTACATTTCCATCTTCGAAGTGTTCTGCAAAATAGATCTCATCCCCATCCCTTATGATAAGCCTGTTTACCGGAGCCGATTTTGTATCACAGAGAGTATACAAAGTCATATCTGACAGACCAGCCCCTCCGAGTATCTCGATTCCGTAACTGTATTTCTCCGGCCATAATAATTCACCGTTATCATCAAGCTCTATATATTTTTTGAGATGTTCCGGACGTATTGAATCGATTGCTGCATTGGTTTCTCCGTCCTTTAAGATCACCATCGATTTTGCCAGATCACAAAACTCATAATATCCTAAGCCCAGATTCGTATCAAGAGGTTCCGACGGGGTCTGCCATACAAATATATGATCTTTTGAAAAAATACAGTACGAATACAGGTTTTCATCTCCGAGCAATGCCCATGCGCTGTCAACATCTGTGACTGTGGTTACCTGCAGATATACTTTTTCAGGCTCCTCCACGCTTCTGATCACCACATTGCCGGCATCGTCCACGTCGATAGACAGTTTTGAACTCATTGTACTCCATCTTGATATAAGCTCAAACGTATAGAGTTCAGTCTCTACTTTAACTAAATCCTGTTTCACCGGCTCTTTAGTTATCACGGGAGTAGGCAGGTCGCTCCTGTCCGGCTCAGGTCCGTTATACCTAAGCTCGCCATCGACAAACTCTAACTTTCCTACCGCTCCGGCATCCAATTTCATTCTTCCAAAATAGGCTTTTTTTATGTATAGTACGCCATCCTTTACAGAGTCGACCCAATAATCATAGTCGCCTCTTTCCTGTAACTGATAGCCCTGCTTGTTTTCTATATCATAGACAAATATACCGGTGGATACTATGCCGCTTCCGTGTGTGACAGAATCGACCAGATCAGGCTTTCCATCTCCGGTAACGTCATAGTAATAGTACTTGTCTATCAGAAATCTGCCCATAGACACTGTATGAGCACATATATATTCGTTAAATGCCTCTACTACTTCCGCGTCCAGCTCTGCCCCTGTTATTATGTATTTATCTTTTTCCTCCGGCTCCGGACTGATGCTCGGCATCGGTGTCGCAGTAGGTATCGGAGTTGCAGATAATACCGGTATCTCGCTCGCTACAGGATTATCAATTTTATCCTTCTCATCAGTGTTACCACTCTTCGAGCAACCGGCGAAAAGCAATATGGTTACTAATATTATTGATAATAACGGTAATAAACTCTTCTTCATATACACCTCACGTATAACAGTCTCTCTATTGCTTAGCAACAGAACTATCCCCATTGTCACGCATTACACATTTCCGATTGAAAACACCGCGATATGCTCCGCATCCTCGCTCCTGTCCTTGAAAGACGGATACAGGAAACCGTGATCGGCTACCCCCGGATCGTAGTCCTCGTACACCGGGCATATGGCACAGATCAGGAAACTGTATACCTCTTCCGAATCATCCATGTACTCCTTGTCAGCACCCTTGATCTTGATATCGTATGAACCGTAGTACACGAATATACCAAAATCAGTCTCAGGCTTGTACTTCTTCACGTACTTCTCGCTCACTATATCATAAAACACATCGAGCAGCGCATCGTTTTTCAGCCCGCAGTCCTTTAAAGCCGTAAGCATACTCTTCATCTCGAGTGCTTCCTTGCCTGTAAAATCATACTCTTTCAGCTCTTCATTCGTCTTTGCAAATACTACCGACTTTGCTATCTCTATGTACTTTATCTTGTCCTTCTGGTCGAGCTTCAAAAACGCAGTATTGAAGCTGCCGTCATCATATCCTTCTTTATCTCTGTAGCTGCCGGCGATCCTGAAAAAACAGTTCCGTGCAAGGTTCATCCTCCTCGTCAGCTCCAGCATATCTTCCCTGTTTAACATTACCTTGACTCCATTCGGGTTATCATCCGATTTTTTAAAAAATGTGGTTCTTGACCTTCACTAAAATGATACTTTTGAAAAGGAAATTTGTCAATTTTTTTATTGTATTTTCAGGCACGTATCCACCTTTCCACATCGTCACGGTAACATAACGTGTTTTGTATTATCATTCTTTGATATTGTTCCGGGCCCATATGAATAACTCTGTTATATAACACGGGATCATCCCTATGCAGTAACATATAAGGTCCACCACGGAGAATCCGGTACCGATCACTATCCTTAAAAACTTATTGGTGATCCCGAACCTGTCGCAAAAGCCCCACAGCTGCAGGAATTCCACTATAAATGCAAATATCAGGATAGCTGTAGGTAAGATCCACCACATCTCCGGTCTTTCCGGAGATACCGTCCTGCACAGCGTATACAGCAGGATGACCACAAGCACATCGCCCAGATAACTCCTGACCCATCCGTCAGCATATAATCCTATCAACACCTCTATACCGAGCAATAATATTGAAATAATTAAATAGCACATTCTTTTTTTCATAATGTTATAACCGCCTATATAAACACAAAAACGATACCTTATCACAGTTATTATAATATAAAAAGGTCCGGTATGCAAACCGGACCTTTGATCACGTTATTCTGTTTAAAAAGGCATGGTAACATAACAGAGTTTGTATTATCAAGGCATTCTTGTGGTATTATCTTGTTACCTAACTAAGGAAAGAGTCTTATATCTCTATCACGAACGCCTTCGTATATCCCTCTTCCTTATTGCTTAAATAGATCTTTCCACCGTTTCTCTCTATGATCCTCTTCGTGATCGCAAGTCCGAGACCAGTGCCCCCGCCTGACATACGCGATGTATTTTCGGTCACGAACGGTTCGAATATATCCATATCCTGCGGGATCTCGGCTCCTGTATCAAGTATCCTGATCACTGCCTTTTTATCGGATCTGCCCTCATCTTTTTCAACGACCACCTTAGCCTTTATGCCATCCGGATTATGCTTATAAACATTCACCATCAGATTGGTGATGGCACGTGAAAGCTCCTTTTTATCGGCATTTACGGTTATTTCTTCGTCCGGGATATCGGTGTCAAGTTCAATACCGTGTTCCTCAAAATCCGTGTAGTTTTCAGCTGCTATATCACGCACCACCGAACAGATATTGAAGTTCTCCGGCATCGGCTTGTACTCCTCCGTCCCAAGCTTTGAATACTCGAAGATCGTGTTTATCATATAGTTCATCGTGCAGGATTTGGCATATATGATGTCGTAGATCTCTTTCTGCTCAGCCTCGCTCACCTTTCCCTCCGACAGCGCCTTCGCGAAGCCCTGCACAGATGTCATGGGAGTTTTTAAGTCGTGTGCGATCGCCGCATACATGAGATTCTGTTCCTTAAGTCTCTTCTCACTTTCTTTTCGAAGTATCCCCGCAGTTGCCCTGTACAGCACTACCGCAGCGATGACTATGATCAGGATACTTAAGAGCATGTATATCATCCCCGGTGTGCCGGTCGCATAATCTTCTTCGCGATCGAAATACTTCGGATATACAAACTCATAAAATATCCCCTCGAGATTCTTTTCAAGGATGACTACGATAAAACTGCATAATATGAACGAAAGAAATATTTTGTTTTTGGTTGAAAACAGTTTATCCTTAAGCTTCAAATCT
>JAFZQN010000023.1 GCA_017620375.1 Lachnospiraceae bacterium | reverse complement strand
GAGTCACCGAATGAAAATTCCATCTTATTCCTGTATGCTTTTTCGTTGGGACTTGAAGCTATACCCATGAACTCATACTCGTAGTCAAGGCATCCGTCTAATATATGCTTTACCTGATCAGCCTTTAACTGCAAAAGGTTATCGTAAGTAAGCCTCTGGTAGGTGCATCCGCCGCAAAGCTCAAAATGCGGACAGAACGGCTCTTCAGTCTCGAGTGGCGATCTTTCGATCACTTCCACGAGTTTTCCTTCACAGCGTCCGTTTCTGACTTTAGAAAGCCTGAATCTTACTGTCTGGCCCTCCATTACACCTTTTACGGCTATCTTTTCACCTTCGCACTCGACCACACCCTTATTGGGGTATTCCGATCGTATTACTTTACCGGTATAATCGAGTCCTTTTTTTAACTTTTCCATCTAAATAAATCCCTTCAAAAAAATATTGACTTTAAAACTTTAGTGTGATAAAATTTTATAGTGTAAAAATACGAAAGCAGTCCATTCGTTGATAAATGAAAGTGTTATTGTAATTCCAAAATATCATATAAGGAGAAAGCAAGCTTAACTTGCCCGTATCAGACCATGAACATGAAACTTCATACCGAAGCAGTTGATTATTTGTTTGATGCAATACTTAGCCTTAAAGATCGTGATGAGTGCTATACCTTCTTTGAAGATGTCTGCACTATAAATGAAATATTATCACTCTCTCAGCGTTTTGAAGTGGCTGCTATGCTGCGTTCCGGCAAGACCTACCTTGAGATTGCCGAAAAAACAGGAGCTTCCACAGCGACCATCAGCCGTGTAAACCGTTCACTCAACTACGGAAATGACGGTTATGACATGGTATTTAAGCGTCTGAACGCTGCAGAATCCGAATCAAAACCTAATACATGATCATAAGTACATCAATTGTACGTGAATATATCTTCCAACTCCTGCTTGGTCAGTGAATCAATGAACACACCGTTCGATGTGATAACTGAATCAAGCAGTTCTTTTTTCTTCTGCTGAAGTCTGTATATCTTCTCCTCGATGGTACCTCTGGTGAGCAGCTTAAGCACGTATACATCGTTGGTCTGACCGATCCTGTATGCACGGTCGGTAGCCTGGTCTTCCACTGCGGGATTCCACCAGGGATCGTAATGTATAACAGTATCGGCGCCGATCAGGTTAAGTCCTGTGCCGCCTGCTTTCAGTGATATAAGGAATACTTCTCCCTTACCGTCGTTAAACTGCTTAGCCATCTCAAGTCTTTCCTTGGGCGGAGTTGAACCGTCCAGATAGAAAAATTCGATCTCTCTGGTTACACATTCCTTCTTTATGATATCAAGCATACCTGTAAACTGTGAAAATACTATGGTCCTGTGACCGTTGGCTATAGCGTTGGTAAGCTGCTGCATGAGCAGGTCGAGCTTGCCGCTTCCGCCCTTGTAATTGGTTAAGAATGTGGACGGATGACAGCATATCTGACGAAGTCTGGTAAGAGCTGCAAGTATTTTTATCCTGCTCTTTTCGATACCGTTCTCCTGTATCTCACCGAATATATCACTCTTAAGCTCATTCATATAAGCAAGATATACCTTGGTCTGTTCCTCGGTCATATCCGTGAGCATCTTATCTTCTAACTTGTCGGGCAGATCGTTTAACACATCCTTCTTCATTCTTCTGAGGATAAACGGTCTGATCCTTGAATTAAGGTCTGCCACGGCCGTTTCATCACCGTTGATGATGGGTTTCTCGAAACGCATGGTAAACCTGGGGTGCGTCATTAAGAAATTGGGCATGATATAGTCAAACAATGACCAAAGCTCAGACAACGAGTTCTCAATAGGCGTACCTGTAAGTGCAAACCTGTGTGCAGCGTTAAGGAGCTTAACAGACTGCGCATTTAATGAAGCTGCATTCTTGATGAACTGAGCCTCATCCAGGAATATGGTATTAAAGAATATCTTTCTGTAGAACTGCACATCCCTTCTCATCAAAGGATATGAAGTAATGAGTATATCATATTCATCCCCTGACTCGATCAGTTTCCTACGTTCCTGAGGAGTACCTACCACTACCACGCATTTAAGACCGGGTGCGAAGTTGTTGATCTCATCCAGCCAGTTGTATATTATTGAGCTGGGGCATACGATGAGGAATCTCTGCTGTTCACCGTTTGCTCCGTCGCCTTGTTTTCTGCCAGCTATATAGCATATAGCCTGAAGAGTCTTACCGAGACCCATATCGTCGGCGAGTATTCCGCCCAAACTATTGGATGACAGGTTCATCATCCACTTAAATCCGGTAACCTGGTAATTACGAAGCTCCGCATTGATACCTGTGGGTAGCTCGTATTCCATAGTCTCCGAATTGGTGATACGGTCTATAAGCTCGATAAACTCTTTATTCTTGTTAACCTTAAATCCACTCTTTTCCAGTGCTTCATTGAGGTAGAAGGAATTACTCTTGTTGAGCTTGATACCGGTCTCATCAATATTCTTTGATGTAACACCCAGGTTATCAAGGATATTTGACAGCCTCTCCATATCGCCGTTTTCAAGGTTGATGAAGCTGCCGTCGTACATTCTGTAGTACTTTTTCTTGACCTTCAGGGCTCTGAACAGTGATTTGAGCTCATCATTCGTCATGTTCTCGAAATCAAAGTTCATCTCGAGTAAGTCCATCTTGCTGCTGACACGCAGACCGATACTGAAGTTACTGCCGTTACGTATCTTAAGCTTCTTGAAGTCCTCTGAGTAATACAGATCTGCCTGGCTTAACAGGTCGGTCTTTTCGCTTGATAAAAAGTCATATATAGCTGACTCGGATTTTAACAGATAAAAGCTGCTTCTTGCCTCAAAACCGTAGTTCTCAAGCGTGGTGCATATCTTATCTTCCAGGTCTTTTTTACGGATTATGATATAATAATCCGAGTCAGGGTTATCAAAGCTTCCAAACTCAAAATCACCGTAGGTATAATGTACCTCTGCCTTGATACCGTTATTGTATCTGTCAAAGTAGATGGAGGTCTTAAGGTCAGGTGAGATATATCTGTCCTGAAGCTCTTCGGGGATATCTATATCCATGCTGTCACCGATCTTGGGCAGCACTTCTACCAGGAACCTCTGCTTGTTTTCATTTCTGAAATACAGTGCGGGCTTATCGGGACCGAGAGCATTAAAGAAAGGTGCATAATTCCTCTTAAATGCCAATGTGGGGATAAATACGGCACCGTTGTAATATATAAGATCTCCGTTCTTAGAAAGCGGCAATACCGATTCCTTGTCACGGTAATCGAACATAATGGTATCGTCCACTATGTCCAGATCATATTTGATATTGGGATTTTCCTTAAATACACGTACGTTTTCATATGATTTTCCGTACAGATTGAGTGTAAAGGTATTCTTACCCAAAAGCTTTAAGAGACGCATAAGAAGCGGCTGTGTGATGCTCATGGAGGACTTATAGAATACCTTCTTACTGTCCAGGCTCTCATCCATACCGAATACCTGATATGACTCGAGCATAAAATCAAGCAGGTTCTGTGATGACTTATCAAACTCACACTCACGGTATACAAATACAAAATCCTTACCTAGGGTGATATCGTTCTGCTTGATATAATCGGTCAGAAACTTCTTGATAGTCTGAACTTTGTAAAGCTTATCATGTCCTGCTTTTATGGATAGATATGCACAGGTACCTTGATTACCTAAGATCTCGGGCACGGTGATGATGGGCTCGATATGGAATACGGATTTTGGGAATATCATATCCTCCTGTGCCTGGAAGAAATCAAGCACGGAGCATGCACGTCTGTCTTCTGGATTGGGAAGCTGCATAAGCTTATCCTTTTCCTGAACCTTAAGTAACGCAAATAAGCCCGCAACCACATGTTTGCAGGCTCCCTTTTCCATATTCTTGGCCGATGATGCACAGTTACAGGTATACTCTATGCTGCCGTCGGGCTGGTCACTGATCGTTACCTTGTAATCAAATACATCATTGACTGTTATACGCATCTGACCGGTAGTTTTGACTACCGAGATATTTTTAACCTGTGAATTCCTGTACAGGTATATTCCTCTGTGATATGTTATATCATCTGCAGAAAGATTCTTTATGATAAGTCTTGATAACTCCTGCATTTTTCCTCCATAAAACTACTTAAAAGCTCTTAAGATCAGTTGGGACCGCATCTAAGCAGGTCTCCCGTTTCTATTTTGCTATCCAGATATACATATATCTTCTGAGATGCATGAGGACAGCTGGGCATTTCGTTACCCTGTTCATCCGTTATCTTAAGCACTATGGTTTTCTTTATATCGAGTGAACCGGGGGCAAGTATCTCTATCTCGTCCCCTGTACAGAACTTGTTTTTCTGTATCAGCTCGCATTTATAAACTTTAGATGCGGAACATCCCGCTTCCTCGCCGGATACTTCCTGTACATCGAGCATAGTACCTAAATATATATAATCCTTAACATAGGTGCTCTCGCCGTATACCATGGATTCTGCCGAAGGCTTACCGAAATAAAAACCTGTGGTAAACATTCTGTTGGTGCACTTACCTATCTCTTCAAAATATGTGGAGATGTTTTCTTTATACTTTTCAGGATCCTCATAGTAAGTATCGATGGCATTTCTGTAAGCCCTGGCTACGGTTGCCACATATAGGGCGGTCTTCATCCTGCCCTCGATCTTAAACGAATCGATACCTGCTTCTATCATCTCAGGTATATGGTCTATCATGCAGAGGTCCTTGGAATTAAATATAAATGTACCTCTGTCGTTTTCAAGTATGGGCATATATTCACCGGGACGGTTTTCTTCGGTAATATAATACTTCCATCTGCACGGATGTGTACATTCACCTAAGTTTGCATCGCGTCCGGTCAGATAATTGGAAAGAAGGCATCTGCCGGAATAAGATATGCACATAGCTCCATGGATAAAGCTTTCTATCTCCATATCGGAAGGGATATTCTCTCTTATTTCGGCCACTTCCTTTAACGAAAGCTCTCTGGCGGTGACCACACGTTTGGCACCCTGTTCATACCAGAACCTGAAGGTAAGGTAATTCACATTATTGGCCTGTGTACTTACATGGAGTTCCAGTCTCGGAGCAAATGCTTTGGCCATCATAAAAACACCCGGATCGCTGATGATAAGTCCGTCTGGGTTGATCTCTCTTAAAACCTTCAGATATTCTTTTACGCCGTCCATATCCTCGTTATGAGCGGTGATATTTACGGTAACATATATCTTCTTGCCTATGGAATGTGTGTAATCCACCGCTTCTTTAAGCTCTTCATTGGAAAAATTATGAGCTTTTGCACGGAGGCTGAACATATCGCCGCCTACATATACGGCATCCGCACCAAACCTGAAAGCTGTTTTTAAAACATCAAAGCTGCCCGCCGGCATTAGAAGTTCTGGTTTATTCAAGCGTCTCCTCCGTTTTTGTTAAAATATGACAATGCCACACCGTCACCTACCGGGAGCACCACCGTCATAAAATCTTCTGAATGTGTCAGTTCGTACAGATAGTCACGCATCCTCTTGTGTATGGTCCTGTCTCTGCGTTCTATGGAAAACTTGGATTCTGCGATACTGCCTTCAAGCAGCACATTGTCGGTCACAAGTATTCCTTTGTCCGATATAAGCTTCCTTATACTGTTTAAGAAGCTCATGTACTGCCCTTTTGCCGCATCTAAAAAAATAAAATCATATCCTTCGGTATGATTCGTACTGAGCATTTCGAGTTTTTCAAGGGCGTCCCCTTCTATAAGAGTGATATTCGGGTGGTCTTTAAGGTTTTTACGTGCATGTTTTAACCTCATTTCAACCTTTTCGATAGTGGTGATCTTTGCATCACATGGTGCATAATGCTCTATCAAAAGTGTGGAAAAACCTATCGCAGTCCCAATCTCTAAGATATTACGGGGATTTCTTTCTTTGAGAAGAAATGCGAGAAGACTTTGCATCGGCTTTCTTATAATGGGCACTTTGTTATCAAGTGCCCATTTCTCAAGTCTGTCAAGTTCTTCAGGTATATCCCCTGCCAAAGAATTGATATAATCTTCAATATGTTCGTTTACTATCATGGTATCGCTTCCGAATCCTCTACGGTCACTTCGCCTTCCAGCGATTTACCTGCATCCGTGATAATATTTAGTATCTCATCATAGTTCATGGAAGTGTTTAGCTCGTAGGTACCGCCTTTTATCTCGTACTTATCCTTGCCGGAACCCAAGTTACCGAGCTGAACTTTTATAAAGAATGAATACCTGTCGGGTATAAGCTTTTGAGTTTCAAGCTTGGTAGCCACGTTCATAGTGGATTCACCCTTTAATATCTGGATCTTAACAGTTCTTCCGGGTTCTTCTTCGACTGATACATCTCCGAAGATCCTGTATGCAAAATCATAGGTTTTGTGAATGGCTTTGATCAGGAAGAAAATGATGACGGCATATATAATGATATTGAGACATATCGATAAAAAGCCGCCGGTCATCCTGAGCAAGACACGTCTGCCGGATGAACGGCCCGTGCCTTTCGCATTCGCACCTTTTACTGCACTCATTTATACCTCCATAAATACAGGAATAATGATGGGTCTTCTCTTCATCTTCTTCCATAAGAAATCGGTCAGATCGTCTCTGATCAGCGATTTCATCTTGTTTTGGTCCGTTATACCTCTGCCTCTTATTGAATCAAGGTTCATGATAACGTGGTTCTCGAGGTCTGTAAAGAGCTCCTCGGCATCCTTTACATATACAAAACCTCTTGAATTTATCTCAGGACCTGCTACGACCTCACCTGTAGCGGAATCCAGTGTTACCGATACTACGAGCAGTCCACTCTCGGAAAGCTGCTGTCTGTCACGAAGTACTATATTACCTACATCGCCGACACCCAGGCCGTCTACCATGACAGCACCGACTTTTACATGATCAACTATCTGACCTTCATCTGCGGATAGCTCAGCTACATCGCCTGATGACAGGATAAATACGTTATCCTTATCCATACCCATGCTTACAGCAAGCTCCTTATGAGCTACTAAGAACCTGTACTCGCCGTGTACGGGGATGGCATACTTGGGCTTAACCAGTGAATATATAAGCTTAATCTCTTCCTTGCAGGCGTGTCCCGATACATGTGCATCCTGGAATATAACCTTGGCGCCTATCATGGAAAGCTCGTTTATAACCTTGAATATGTTCTTCTCATTGCCGGGGATGGCCGATGAACTGAATATTACAAGGTCGCCGGGCTTGATGGTGACTTTCTTATGTATATTGGCTGCCATTCTGGAAAGTGCTGCCATAGCCTCACCCTGGCTGCCGGTGGTGATGATGATTATCTGCTCATCCTTATATGA
Source organism: Lachnospiraceae bacterium (assembly GCA_017620375.1). Classification (GTDB taxonomy): domain Bacteria; phylum Bacillota; class Clostridia; order Lachnospirales; family Lachnospiraceae; genus RUG11977. The sequence continues at coordinate 664 of JAFZQN010000023.1, read as the reverse complement.
CTTCATGGTCTCTATCGGGATGATCGTGCCGTCCTTAACCTTTATATATCCAAGCTCGCTGGCCAGAGTTATGACATTTATCATACTCCTGCCTTCGATGACTACTTTTCTGCCGTACTTTTCAGCGGAATTAATGATCTGCTGTACACGGTCGACGTTGGTCGAGAAGGTAGCTACGATTATACGGCTTGAGTTGTTTTCCATAAATATGGTATCAAAGGTCTTACCCACAGTCCTCTCGGACATGGTATATCCGGGACGCAGTATGTTGGTACTGTCGCATAAAAGTGCAAGCACACCTTTTTTACCGAGCTCTGAAAGTCTGGCCAAGTCGATGGTCTCACCGAATACGGGAGTAAAATCGACCTTAAAGTCACCTGTATGAACTATGATGCCTGCAGGTGAGAATATCGCAAGTGCTGCCGCATCAGCGATACTGTGATTGGTCCTGATAAATTCGATCCTAAAATCGCCTGCGGTTACACTCTGGCCGTATTTAACGGTACGGAGCTTAAGCTTCTTGGGCATCTCATGTTCTCTTAACTTATTTTCTATCAGAGCCATGGTAAGGCAGGTACCGTATACGGGTACGCATATCTCCTTTAACACATAAGGCAGAGCACCGATGTGGTCCTCGTGTCCGTGAGTGATAAAGAAGCCTTTT
>JAFZQN010000022.1 GCA_017620375.1 Lachnospiraceae bacterium | reverse complement strand
TACAGCACAGCTTATGCGTGACTTCGGTTCTATCCAGTCTCCTCAGAATGCTTTCTACATCAACTTAGGTCTTGAGACCTTACATGTACGTATGGCTAAGCATTGCAGCAACGCAAAGGCAGTAGCTGAGTTCCTTAGCACCAATGACAAGATCGCATGGGTTCATTATCCCGATCTTCCCGGTGACAAGTGCCATGATCTTCAGCTGAAGTACCTTCCCAAGGGATCCTGCGGTGTTATCGCATTTGCTGTTAAGGGCGGCAGAGACGCAGCTATCAAGTTTATGGACAACCTTAAGTTTGCTTCCATCGTTACACACGTTGCTGATGCTAAGACCTGTCTCCTTCACCCTGCAAGCCATACACATCGTCAGTTAAGTGACGATCAGTTACGCGAGGCAGGTGTTGATCCCGATCTTATCAGATTCTCTGTAGGTATCGAGGATGTGGACGACATCATCAATGATATCAAACAGGCTCTTGAGTGTATCTGATAATAAGTCTCCGATGACGGGCGGAGCGCCACTCTTGGTCTAAAACTCGTCACCGTATCGCTGGATATGCTTTACGGTCATATCCTATAATTACACTTCGGACATTCGCAAGCGTGCCCCCGGTCGATACCGGGGGCACTTGTGCTTCATATGTCGAATGCTGCTTTAGCAGCGTTTGACAGTCGGTCCGCGCGACGCCTGGCGCGGTCAATCAAAGGAAACCCGAAACAACGTGGAGGGTTTCTATCATTTTGCCTCGTTCCATTATGTCTATGACCGGAGCATATCAGCGCTCACTTATAGTTTTATCCCAAGAGTGGCGCTCCGCCCGTCTCAATTAACTACCTTTACATAAGAAAAAGCTTTCCCATATAGAGAAAGCTTTCATTATCATAGTTTCATAAGAATTATTACATTAACAAAAATCAACATCATCAAATTCAACACTGTCATATTCCTCAGTATCACCGGTGTTATCAAGTTCAACGAAATATACGTCATCGAATGTTACGAACTCGCCGGTACACAGAGCCGAGCTTTCGTTAAGTAAGGTATCACATGCCTCATTATACTCGTCGTCATCATCATAATCGCTGCGTACAACGATATTGGTTACCGTGCAAGGGGTGAACTGTGTTTCATCAACGATCTGTGCAGCATCTGCTCCAACCTCGGGTTTCTCGATCCAGAGTATCTGATCATCATATTCAGATGCGATACCGCCTACTATTGTTTTGATTTCCATGTTATTTTCCTTTCGTTTCAATGTATTTTTATTCTTTTATCTGCGTTTTGATTTTACGTGTACCTTGGAGTTACATCTCTTGATATAATCGTCTATATCCTTGATCCCGTCGCCGTGTACTACTCTCATGAAGGCTAAGAAGTAATTCATATCAAAGTTCTTTACTTCGTCGATCATGAGCTCCATGGCATTTTCCTTATCAAAGGCGGCTCTGTACGGACGTTCGGATACCAGCGCGGCATACACGTCGCAGATACGCAGTATCCTTGATCCGATCGGGATCAGATCACCTTTGATGTTATCCGGATATCCTGAACCGTCGAAGTTTTCATGATGGTGCAGGATCATGTCACGGAAATCCTCATCCCCTATGTTTTTCTCGCTTAAGTATTCATAACCGAGAGTGGGATGACGGCGGACGTACTTAATTTCTTCTATTCGAAGTACTCCTTCCTTACGTCCGTACAGGAAGTTACTTATCTGAAGCTTTCCTATGTCATGTACTATACCGGCCTCGGCCACCCGCTTACAGAAATCCTCATCGAATTTCAGCTCCTGAGCCAGACGAAGTGCCAGGTTAGCCACAAGGATACCGTGGTCGATAGCTTCCTCGCTGTCTTCCATGGCGGCTTTTTCGATTTCTTCTATTGCTTCAGGACCGATATCCCCTATATCTCCGAAGGATCGTTCATCGATACTGAAAAGCCCCAGTAATTCTCTGCGTCCCCTAAACATTAGTTTCCCCTTTATTTAAAGCATTCCAGCTTTCTCTCTGTCATTTCGTCAATACGGTTGATGTATTCCGAAACGTTCTTTACATTTTCAATACGGCCGAAACGTCTGCCGTTTGTTACATTCCTGTCTATGAATTTGGATGATGCTCCTGCACCCAGAGCAAGTATCTGCTGTACTTCTTCCATGATGAGGATGTTGTACAGTCCCTCTTTTCCGGGTAATGCATATCCTACATTTTCCAGGTTTTCCGTCATGTTTTTCTGACGGTAAAGGTAATACGGCTCGTATCCTCTTTCCATACAGAAGTCGGCCGCATAATCCACCATTTTCTCTACATCCGAAGCTTCCTGTCCTACATACAGTTCCTTCTGTGTAGTGAGCCTTGCAGCCCTCTTTAAAGCAAGTGTATGTACGGTAATGCAATCGGGTGCGAGCTTACCTACCTCATTCAGAGTATACTGCATATCAGAAAAGCTCTCGCCTGTAAGTCCAGCTATCAGGTCCATGTTGATATTATCAAAGCCCATGGATCTGGCAAGCTTAAATGCATCCACAGTCTGCTGTGCGGTATGTCTCCTACCTATAAGCTCCAGAGTTCTTTCGCACATGGACTGGGGGTTGATGGATATCCTGGTGATACCCTCATCCTTAAGCATCTGCAGTTTTTCTTCGTCGATGCTGTCGGGACGTCCTGCTTCCACGGTGAATTCCAGGACATTACTCATATCAAAGCGCTGTTTTACACGCTCGATAACGCTTTTTAACTGCTGTGCCGATACAGCGGTGGGTGTACCTCCGCCGAAATACACGGTCTGCAGCTTTTTACCCTCAAGTATACGGCAGGTTTTATCAATTTCCTTTAAAAGCGCGGCTATATAAGCCTCTACGAGGTCCCCATACTTATCTATCGGATGCGAGCCGAACGAACAGTAATTGCATATGCTCGGACAGAAAGGGAAACCTACATATAGGCTGTATCCGTTTTTATAATCGAATCTGTTTAATATCTCAAGCTCCCTGGCCGCCGTTTTCTGGGCAAGTCCCGCTTTCCTCGGCGAGCAGAGATACTCCTGTGTCATATATGTGATGTTACCGACTGTACCGTTTTTAAGCCGCTCAAATAAAAGCTTCGTAGGTCTTACTCCGGTGAGTATCCCCCACGGGAGCGTACGTTCGGTCTTAGCTGAGAGCACCTTGTAAAGCTCCTTTAAGAGCAGGTTCTTATATGCTCTTTTTCTGCGCTTCTCATATACCATGTGCTCGTCGGGTACGTCTACGTAGTTAAACTGTGTTGTATTCTCTGTTTTTCCGTTAAAACTGATGGTGAAGGATGTGTCTGACAGACTGATTTCCAGGCGTTCTGCCCGGTCTCCCCCGAGATCGTCCCTGACACATCCTTTCGTACCTTTTTCACTGTCATGAGTGGTTTCTGATATTATACCATCTATATGTTGTATCGGCATATCAGGTAAAAAACTTGATACTTCTTTCGAAAAACCGATCTCTATTTCACAGCCGGGATAAAAAGACTTTATCAGAGGTCCGACCTCCTGCGTCATATCAAAGCCCGAAATTATTACGTTCAGTTGCAATGTCGGTAGCCTCCCCATGTCCGGGATAACATTTTGTATCCGGCGGTAAGTTGAAAAGTCTCTGTGTTATCGATGCAAAAAGTGCCGCCTCATTACCTGTGGGCAGATCAGTCCTGCCATATCCGAAACGGAACAGAGTATCCCCTGTGATGAGTACTCCCTCTTTATCAAAATAATAACATGCACTTCCCTCGGTGTGGCCGGGAGTAAATATCACTTTAAACTCAAGTCCTGCTACATTTACACGCTCTCCGTCTTTTAAGAGCCTGTCAGGTATGATCTCTTCCGCTCTCCTTATCCTTTTTGAAACATTAAGATCGGCATCACCGAGTAATCTGTATTCATCTGCTCCCGCCCATACAGGTGCACCTGTCAGCCCCTTAAGTTCCTTTACGCCCATTATGTGATCAAAATGACCATGGGTTAACAGTATGGCAACGCATTCCACATTCAGCTCATCCGTAAGCTTTTTATAAATGCGGTCTGCGTCGTCACCTGGATCTATAACTATTGCCGTTTTTGATTCTTCATCAAGAAGTATGTAGCAGTTTACCTGCAATGCTCCTACTGAGATTTTCTTTATTGTCATTTTGTTCTCCAATGCTTTAGCTTTTGACCCGAGCCACTTCGTGCTCCGTTTTCCTTACTCAGCCTCCCATAGCTCTTTCAACGTTGATGATGTTCTCTACGTTTCTGAGCTTTGAGATGATGGAGTTAAGTGTCTCGGTATCCTTAATATTGAAGCTTACCGTAATGGTAGCAGTGTCCTGCTTGCCGGCTCTCGCATTCATGGAGATGATGGTTATGTTGTTTTCTGTGAGGACCTTGGATATGCCTAAGAGCACACCTGCCTGGTTCCTTGCAAATATCCTTACTTCTGCTAAGAAGAGCTTTTCTTCCTTAGGTGCCACAGCTGTATTCCATTCTGCGGGTTGGAGACGTTTTCTGTCGATCTCAGGCAGTGTCAGGATGTTGCTGCAGTCGGTCCTATGTATGGATATACCTCTTCCTCTGGTTACAAAGCCCACTATCTCATCACCGGGTACGGGTGAACAGCACTTTGAGAAATGGACCGCAAGGTCATCCGCACCGTGTACTATGATGCTGCCCTTGGTCATAACCGGGATATTTCTTACACGCTTCGGGTCCTTAAGGCTCTCTAAGTACTCTTCGTCAGTGATCTCCTTCGGATGATGCTTGTCATATTCATCCTGGAGTCTGGCAAATACCTGTCCTTCCTTTATGGCACCGTGGCCTATCGAAGCATATATATTGTCCCAGTCCTTATAGCCGTATTTCTTGATCACGGCATCCATATATTCCGTCTTTAACAGGTCGGAAGGTGCTACGCCCTTCTGCTTACAAAGAGCATAAAATACTTCCTTACCTCTTAAGATATTGTCTTCCTTACTCTCAGACTTAAACCACTGATTGATCTTGTTCTTGGCCTGTGTAGTCTTAACGATCTTAAGCCAGTCACGTGAAGGACCTTTAGAGTTTGCCGAAGTGATGATCTCAATCTGGTCACCGTTCTGGATAATATAATCATTGGGCACCATCTTGTTGTTTACTCTGGCACCGACCATCTTGTTACCTACCGCACTGTGGATGCTGTAAGCAAAATCGATGGGTGTGGAACCTACGGTAAGGTTCTTTACTTCACCGGTGGGAGTAAAACAGAATACACTGTCGGAGAACAGGTTAAGGTCGTCCTTTAACAGCATCATGAATTCCTTGTTATCGGAAAGATCCTGCTGCCATTCAAGTATCTGACGGAGCCATGTAAGCTTCTCCTCCTCGGAGTCGGGGCTCATCTTGCCGTCAGGGTCAACCTTGTATTTCCAGTGTGCAGCGATACCATATTCAGCAGTCCTGTGCATGTCAAAGGTTCTGATCTGGATCTCAAACGGCTGTCCGCTGTGTGATATCAGTGTGGTATGCAGCGACTGATACATATTGGGCTTGGGCATAGCGATATAATCCTTGAAACGGCCCGGGATGGGCTTGTACATCTCATGGATCACACCCAATGCTGCATAACAGTCCTTGATATCGTTTACTATAATACGCACCGCAAAAAGATCGTATACCTGATCAAGAGTCTTGTTCTGGGTAACCATCTTTTTATAGATGCTGAACAGATGCTTAACTCTGCCGTTTACCTTGGCCGGGATATTGGCATCCTTGATATGATTGCTTACTTCTTCCGTGATCTCGTGGATAAAGTCTTCCTGCTCGGCAAGCTTTTTAGCTACGTTTTCCGAGAGCTCCTTATATACCACGGGCTCTATGTACTGGAGTGATAAATCATCCAGCTCTATCTTGATACGCGAAATACCGAGCCTCTGTGCGATGGGAGCATAGATATCCATGGTCTCTCTTGCTTTCTCATACTGCTTATGAGGAGGTTGGTACTTAAGTGTACGCATGTTGTGAAGACGGTCGGCAAGCTTAATAAGTATAACTCTTATATCCTTAGCCATCGCAAGGAACATCTTACGAAGGTTCTCAGCCTGAAGCTCTACCTTATCCGCTGAATAATTGAGTTTGGTCAGCTTTGTAACACCGTCTACAAGCAGTGCCACTTCTGTACCGAACTCTTTTTCAAGCTCTTCCTGTGTTACTATGGTATCTTCCACTACGTCATGAAGTATGCCTGCCACTATACTTTCAATGTCAAGCTCGAAATCAGCTAATATAAGTGCTACGCATACAGGGTGGATGATATACGGTTCGCCGGATTTTCTCTTCTGGTCCTTATGTGCCTCGTACGCAAGCTTATAAGCCTTCTCGACCATGGTAAGGTCTGAAGAAGGATGATATTCCAATATTCTCTTTTTTAGCTTATCATATATGACCTCGGGTTCGGTAAAGTCCTCTGGGATCTCCATTGCCGGTTTGTTAAAATCCATAATGTACCTCGAAAGAGTTTAGAATGTAGAGAATACGTACTTTGTAACACTGTGGAACTCTTCGCCCGCTTTTAGAACGGGTGAATCAAAATTGGGCTTGTTGATAGCGTCGGGGAAGAACTGTGTCTCAAGGCAGACACCGCATCTTCTGGTGTACTTAACGCCGCCCTTTCCTGTCTGGTTCTTTATAAAGTTACCTGCATAGAACTGTACGCCGGGAAGATCGGTGTATACCGACATCCTTCTGCCTGTTTTGTCGTCAGAAAGGATTGCTGCCTGCTCAAGCTTGCCCTTCTTAATATCAAGAGCAAAGTTGTGATCGTATCCGCCGCCGAAACGTAAGTTGATATCGTCGTTGTTGATCCTCTCACCGATCACCATGGGTGTGGTGAAATCAAAAGGTGTACCTGCTACGGATACTATCTCACCTGTAGGGATACTCTCATGATCTGCGGGAGTAAAGTTCTTGGCATTGAGCCAAAGCTTGTGGTCCATAGCACTGCCCGAATCATGTCCTGCAAGATTGAAATAGCTGTGGTTGGTAGGATTGTATATGGTATCCTTATCGGATACTGCCCAGTATTCTATCTCAAGGCCGTTGTTATCGGTAAGTCTGTAAGTAACGGTAGCCTTAAGGTTTCCGGGGAATCCCTGATCCATATCGGGACTGTCTATGGTAAGCTTAACCGCATTCTCCTCTTCGATCACTTCTGCTGAAAACATCTTCTTATTAAAACATGTGAAGAAATCGCTGTGAAGATTGTTATGGTCATTATCGTTCTTAGCCAGAGTATAGAGCTGTCCGCCTAAGTAGAACTTAGCCTCGCCTATTCTGTTGGCATTTCTTCCGATGGTGCTTCCGAAGAATGAGGGATTCTCCTGATATGCTGCGATGTTATCAAAGCCCAGTACAACGTCATCAAGCTTTCCGTCCCTGTCGGGTACGAAAAGTGACTTTAAGATAGCACCGTAATCTATAACCTCTGCTATAAGTCCTTTTGCATTTGTAAGCTTGTATACGCTTACCTTATCACCTTTATTTGTAATGCCGAAGCTTTCTACGGTTACTCCCATTGATAAGTCCTCCTTATATGTTATTGTTATATACTCTTCTGTAATTTTCCCGCCGTTTTAAAATAGATTTATTTATTATACTCCAATTTTATCTACTTGTAAATTTTTTTTTGAAACTTGCGGTCCAAAATTGTTGATTTATGACACTTTGGAGGTATTAAGCCTCTTCATCCTCAGGTTTTACGGGCTTTTTACGTTCATATCTGGTGAAAATGAACTCCATATCAAAGCAGGTCTGCTCTTCGCCCTCTTCTACACATTCCCACTCGTCGTCTTTATCCAAGTTGGGGAAATATGCATCTGCCTCATAACTGTAATTGATCTTGGTGATGATAGCGGTATCACACAGGGGCAGGAACTCGTGATACAGACTCTCTCCGCCTATGATATATACATCATCGGAATTGATCTTTTCCTTTACGATGAGCTCCAAAAGTTCTTCCTTGCTGTGTACTACCTCGGCATCCTTTACGGTATATGAAGGGTTACGTGACAGGATGATATTTCTTCTCTGAGGAAGAGGTCTTCCTCCGGGGAATGTATCCATGGTCTTTCTGCCGAGCACTACCACTTTTCCGAGAGTATGCTTCTTAAAGTTCATCTGGTCTGCACGGATGCTTACCAGAAGCTTTCCCTTGTAGCCTATAGCCCAATTTTTGTCTACTGCTGCGATTAATTGCATGTTCTTAGTCTCCTTATGATCGTGTCACTTCCAGAAACGCTCCGCGTTTCCCAAGCGTTTTTTATATAGCAATCGGTATATTGGTTACCTGCTCTCCGAATGTATAATTATCGAGGCGTACATCATCCTTGGTAAAGGAATAGAAATCCTTTTTATCCGGATTGAGCCAGAATGTAGGTGCGGGATATGTGGGACGCTTGATAAGCTCCTTGATTATATCCACATGTCTGTCATAGATATGGGCATCAGCTATAACGTGTACGAACTCGCCCACCTGCATATCGCACTCACGAGCCAGCATATGTACCAGTACCGAATACTGACATACATTAAATGCATTAGCTGCCAGGATATCCTGTGAACGCTGGTTGAGGATAGCATTAAGTATCAGCTTTCCGCCGTCCTTGGGCTTGGTAACATTAAAGGTCATACTGTATGCACAAGGGTACAGCATCATCTCCGACAGATCCTGATGTACGTAGATATTGGTGATGATACGGCGGCTGAAAGGATTGTTCTTAAGGTCGTAGATCACTCTGTCCACCTGGTCGAACATGCCTTCCTTATATTTGTGCTTAACACCCAGCTGATATCCGTAAGCCTTACCTATGGTACCGTTCTCATCCACCCACTGGTCCCAGATGTGGCTTCCGAGCTCGCTAACCTTGTTCGACTTCTTCTGCCATATCCAGAGGATCTCATCGGTAGCTGTCTTGATCGGCACCTTTCTTAAAGTCATAGCCGGGAACTCCTTTGAAAGGTCGTACCTGTTAACTACACCAAACTTCTTGATGGTATATGCGGGAGTCCCATCCTCCCAGTGAGGACGTACCTTTTCATCTTCCGTGCTGGTACCGTTCTCTAAAATATCTGTACACATCTTAATAAATAAATCATCTGCTACGCTCATATTTCCCTTTCTCCTTTTTTTATTCTTTATTGGGTTACACCTCATCAGTCACCTTCGGTGACAGCTTCCCCTTAGAGGGGAAGCCTTTATTCATTTTCGCCTTATCCTTACAGAAAAGGGCTGCCGCGTTCTGCAGCAGCCCTTTTCTTGTGCTGTTATCTCTTATATAGAGGTGTTTGATTTGTCGTTTATTATAACCTTTTGCTGAGGTGCAAGGGTGACAGATTGTTCCGCCGCACGCTCTCCAATTGACGTTTTTGCGGTTAACACGCCGTTTCTGCGTGTTGCAAAAATGTCAACGTAGGATTTGCGTAATGCCATACGCTACAACCAAGTCCATTAACCCTAAATCATCCTTATCCTCGCAAATCCGGAGCCAGTGCGTGCGGCGAAATATATCTGTCGCCCTCGCACCGGGCTAAAACTTTATCTTAAATCTCCGTGAACTTCTTTATATTGGATGCATTAGCGTACTTTGTACGATGTCCGTCAGCCTGAACTACGAGTGTAGGAGCTGCCATGATGCCCCACTCCTTAGCGAGCTCGGGATTCTCTTCAGCATCGATAACGGTATACTCTTTGCCGTCAAGGTACTCCTTAGCAAGCCTGCAGTTAGGACAGGTCTTGGTGGTGAAGAGGTAGAGGCCGTCACCGGTAAGCTCTGCTGCCTTAGCAGCCATGCTCTCTTCTACCTTAGCCATGTCGATGGGCTCTGTATTCTTGTCAAGATCAACTGCGATATCATCTGTATTGTAGCTGCAGCAGCCTGCACCAAGTGAAAATCTGGTTGACTTTTCAAGAGTGTACTCTGTTCTGTTCTTGTACTCCTGAGTCTTACCTGCATTCCAGTTCTGTACAGGTCTGTAGTAACCTGTAATTCTGGAGTATACCTCTGCGTTCTCACCGCAGATAGGGCACTTGAACTGCTCACCGGTAAGGTAACCGTGGTTCTTGCAGATCGAATATGTAGGTGACATTGTATAGTAAGGAAGCTTGTAATTCTCAGCGATGGTGCGAACAAGCTTAGCTGCTGACTCCCATGAAGGAAGCTTCTCACCGATAAACGCATGGAATACAGTACCTGAGGTGTAAAGTGTCTGAAGTCTGTCCTGAATATCAAGAGCTGCAAAGATATCCTCTGTAAACTCAACAGGAAGATGTGAGCTGTTGGTGTAATAAGGTGTATCACCCTTTGCACCTGCAGTCCTGATGTCGGGCCAACGCTTTCTGTCATGCTTAGCAAGACGGTAGCTTGTGCTCTCTGCGGGAGTAGCCTCTAAGTTGTACAGATCGCCGTACTCTTCCTGATAATCGGAAAGTCTCTCTCTCATGTGATTGAGAACTTCTACTGTAAAGTCCTGAGTCTTCTTATCTGTAAGATCCTTGCCGAGCCACTTAGCATTAAGACCAACTTCGTTCATACCTACGAGACCGATGGTAGAGAAATGGTTTGCAAATGTGCCGAGGTATCTCTTGGTGTAAGGATAGAGGCCTTCATCAAGAAGCTTGGTGATGATCTGTCTCTTAACCTTAAGTGAACGGGCTGCAAGATCCATCATTCTGTCAAGTCTCTTGTAGAACTCATCGGGAGTAGCTGAAAGGTATGCTATTCTGGGCATATTGATGGTAACAACGCCTACAGAACCTGTGGACTCACCTGAACCGAAGAATCCGCCTGACTTCTTACGAAGCTCACGAAGATCAAGACGAAGTCTGCAGCACATTGAACGTACATCTGAAGGCTCCATATCGGAGTTGATGTAGTTCGAGAAGTAAGGTGTACCGTACTTAGCTGTCATTTCGAAGAGAAGTCTGTTGTTCTCTGTATCTGACCAGTCAAAATCTCTTGTGATCGAATATGTAGGGATAGGATACTGGAAGCCACGGCCGTTTGCATCGCCCTCGATCATGATCTCAAGGAATGCCTTATTGACCATATCCATTTCCTTCTTACAATCCTTGTAGCAGAAGTCCATCTCTTTTCCGCCGATGATACAAGGAAGCTCTGCAAGGTCATTGGGTACTGTCCAGTCAAGTGTGATATTCGAGAAAGGTGCCTGTGTGCCCCAACGGCTGGGTGTGTTAACGCCGTATACAAAGCACTGGATGCACTGCTTAACGTCATGGTATGACATATTATCCTGCTTTACAAAAGGAGCAAGATATGTATCGAAGGATGAGAAGGCCTGTGCTCCTGCCCATTCATTCTGCATGATGCCTAAGAAGTTAACCATCTGGTTGCAGAGTGTGGAAAGGTGCTTTGCAGGTGATGAGGTGATCTTGCCGGGAATACCGCCGAGACCCTCTTTGATGAGCTGCTTTAATGACCAGCCGGCGCAGTAACCGGTAAGCATGGAAAGATCATGGATATGGATGTCCGCATTACGATGTGCGTTTGCGATCTCCTGATCGTAGATCTCGGACAGCCAGTAGTTAGCTGTGATAGAGCCTGAATTGTGAAGGATAAGTCCACCGACTGAATATGTAACTGTGGAATTCTCCTTAACACGCCAGTCCTCTTCCTTAACATAGCTGTTAACCAGATCCTTGTAATCAAGGATGGTCGACTTCATGTTTCTGATCTTCTCACGATTCTTTCTATATAATATGTAAGCTTTTGCTACTTCATTGTATCCGGTCTGGTTGAGTACGTCTTCTACGCAGTCCTGGATATCCTCAACGTTTACGCATCCGTCCTTGATCTTGGACTGGAATGCAGATGTAACCCTAAGGGCGAGCAGGTTGATGATATCATCATTATAAAGCTGCTCTGTTGCATTAAAAGCTTTCTTGATGGCGTTTGAGATCTTGGTCAGATTGAACTCTGCCACTTCGCCGTCTCTTTTTGTAACACTGAAATTGTTCATTGCCTTCTCCTCCGGTAAAAATCCTCACAAATGTTTAAATCGGCATGGGGCTTGGCGATCCCGCCGACATAAATAAGTGTATCAGAACGTATATTAGAAGTCAATAGCAAAAATACAAAATAAAGAGTATTTTTTTAGGGGCAGACACTATATATTGTGTCTGCCCCTATTTTAGGCTGTTTTAAAATTGTCTGAATTTTAAGTCTTTTTATGTGTCCGTGCACGGCGTATTTTTACCGGAATTTTGGGTAAAGATCTTTACCTTTTTGTCTCAATCCGTAGAAACTCCTATCCTGTTTTCAAGATATTTTTGTTCCTTATATGCCATACGGTCGTCCGGACAGTGGTCCGGGCTCAAATAAACGCCCAGAAGCTTATATGCCAGTTCCATCTTGCCCTTCTTCTCGGCCACTATTATCTGATACTTTAACAGCTCATTATCGGAAAGGTTCTTATCCTGTGCTGCGCTCAAGTATTTCTCAGCCAGGTCGAAGTAATAAGCTTCATCATGCTCCCAGTCGGTCCTTCTGGCATACTCTGCGCCCTTAAGCACTATCGGGATTATATCGGTAAAGTTGTCCGCATAAGCTGAGTGTCCGTCAAAGTATACGACAGCTTCGTCCACGAGTTTAAGCACATCCTCGACGCTCTTTTTCTCTAAGGTCATACCAAATATAGCCCTGTATTCGTCCATGGCGAAATCCTTCAAGGAGACGATCATCCTCTCATCCTTCTCCCAAAGGTCCCACTCTTCCTTGATCCAGTACATATCAGCTCTCATGCGGTAGTTCTTTACATCCGCATTGCCCGCATCTATGGACTCGGTGATAAGAGCTATCAGCTCATCCGGATTGTATAAAGGATCCGCACCGTCCTCACCGTAATTGCTCACTCTCCATGCAAGTGCCGCAGCCGATGCCTTATACTGTGCGCTCCTGGTGGGATCGGTCACGGTATCTCCCAACTGCTTTAAGAGATTGATGGCCTTTTCGTACTCATTCTCTGCGATATATATATCAAGTAAGCTTTTCCTTACAGCTTCGCCGGTCTCCGGTTCCTTATCAAAATAGTTACCGTAAGTATCCTGCTGATTCATCATAAGCTCAAAAAGAGCTTTGGCGCCGGTCACGTCCCCGGCTTTAAGCTGATTAAAAGCATATCCCGAAAAAACGGTCACGGATTTCTCCCCGTTCCTAATAGCTTTTAAAAAGTAAGTTTCCGCTTCATCGTATTTTCCTGCCGCATATGCATCTGCCGCATCGTTAAGGTACACCTGTTCAGTTGCACATCCTGTTAACATCAATGCGAAGAGCACTCCCAGACAGAAAACACACAATCTGCCTCTACTGTTTTGACGCATTCTCTGCATCCTCCCTGCGGATCTGTGCACGTTTGATCTTGCCTCCCAAGGTCTTCGGAAGCTCTGCTACATATTCAACGATTCTGGGGTATTTGTAAGGAGCCGTATTATGCTTTACATGGTTCTGAAGCTCCTTGGTAAGCTCCTCAGAAGGAGTATAGCCTTTGGCAAGTACGACTGTTGCCTTAACTACCTGTCCTCTTATCGGGTCGGGTGCTGCCGTGATCGCACACTCTACTACTGCAGGGTGAGTGATCAGTGCACTTTCTACCTCGAACGGTCCGATCCTGTATCCGGAGCACTTTATAACGTCATCATGACGTCCAACGAACCAGTAATATCCGTCGGAATCACGCCATGCTACATCCTTAAGGTTATATACGCCGCTGCCGATAGCTTCGTTTGTAAGCTCTTCGTTCTTATAATAGCCTACGAAAAGTCCTATAGGATAATTATCCTTAGGTACAGCTACCGTGATCTCGCCTTCCTCACCGTCTTCTGCTTCATTTCCTTCATTATTAAGAAGTTTGATGTTGTATATGGGTGAGGGCTTACCCATCGAACCGGGCTTCGGCTCGTACCAGGGGAAGTTAGCTAAAAGTACGGTACTCTCTGTCTGACCGAAACCTTCGGCTATGGTATATCCGGTAAATTCCTTCCACCTCTTTACTACCTCGGGATTAAGAGGCTCGCCTGCGGTACACCATCTCTGTACACTTGAAAGGTCGTAAGCCGCTACATCCTCCTGCAGCATGAATCTGTACATGGTAGGAGGAGCACAGAAGGTAGTAACCTTGTACTTCTGAAGTACCCCGAGTAATTTATCGGGATGGAATTTAAGCATATCATAACAGAATATGGTCGCTCCGCATATCCACTGTCCGTAGATCTTGCCCCAGCCGAACTTAGCCCAGCCGGAATCGGATACGCTCATGTGGAGCATATTTTCACGTACGCACTGCCAGTACTTGGCTGTAACGATATGTCCTAAGGGATGCATATAGTTATGACATACCATCTTGGGCATACCTGTGGTACCTGATGTGAAATATATCTGCATTATGTCGTGGTTATGAGTTCTCTCATCGCCTGTAGGACGCTCCAGCTCTTCGCTCTGCCCCTCCATGCCGTCATGGAGATTGAGCCAGCCGTCACGGTGTCCGTCTACGAGCATGATGTTCTTTACCTCAGGTACTTCCTTTACGGTATTCTCTATCTGCTCTACTACGAAATCATCGTTGATACCGATGAACATCTCGATATTGGCTGCTTTTGCCCTGTATACAAGGTCATGTGTGGTAAGCTGAAGTGTACCGGGTATGATGATAACGCCGAGCTTGATAAGTGCTGTGGCACAGATCCAGTACTCGTAACGTCTGCGAAGTATCATCATTACTACAGAGCCCTTATGAAGTCCCAGGCTTTTAAAATAGTTGGCTGCCTTATTGGAAAGTCTGCTCATCTCGGCAAAGGTAAAGGTCTTTTCCTCGCCGTTGTCATCGCACCATACAAGTGCGCGGTTGTCGGGCTTTTCCTTAGCCCATCCGTCTACGATATCAAATCCGAAGTTAAAATCCTCGGGTACATTTACTTTGTAATTTGTCTTGAAATCCTCGTATGAGTCAAACTCAATACGGGGAAGATATTTCTCTAACATGATAATCCTCCTGCTTTTTCCTTATTTTCACATAGTGTATCAATCACAGAACCGTCCCTGTGATTGCTGGTAAATGTCACTGATGCGGCATTCACCGTATTCCGCCCTAAGACCAAAATGCTCTCAGGGCACTCACACTTCTGTGATCATCGTAAGGAAAGTCGCAGGCTCGTCGCCTCCGCAACGCTGTCCGTGAGGTATATTGGGATTAAAGTATATGCTGTCGCCTTCTTCAAGTACTATGTCCTTGGTGCCGATAACCACGATCAGTCTGCCCTTTAAGCACAGGTTGAACTCCTCACCCTTATGGGTAACAAGATCAACAGGCTTATCCGACGGGTCGATGGTTACAAGCAGAGGCTGCATGATCTTCTTTGTAAATCTGTAAGCAAGATCCTTAAAATAGTAACCGGGTATTCTGTCGATAACCTGGCCCTTGCCTTTTCTTACCACCTGATATGTGTCAAGCTTGGCAGACTCTCCGGTAAGTATCTCGGAAAAGTCAACCTTACATAATTTTGATATCTGATATATTGTACTGATGGGCACATCGGCTCCGGTCTGCTCATAACCCTTGTATACTTCAAGATCAAGTCCAAGCTCTTTGGCAAACTCTTCCTGTGTGTAACCGCATGCATCTCTAAGTCCTGCTATTCTTTCAGCTATTTCCTTAAATTCTTCGTTCATGGGCATATCCTTCCATCTTATAAAAATCTACTAAAGGATTTTAACACTTATAGCAGTGTACGTCAAGTGTAACGTCACTTTGCATATAAAAAATCAGGCAGGAGTTAACTCCTG
>JAFZQN010000021.1 GCA_017620375.1 Lachnospiraceae bacterium | reverse complement strand
TGGAGCAGCCTCGAGGACGAGCAGACCGATGACGGTACATATGTTGAACAGAATAAGTGCTGTGAGATAGACGACGCAAGAGATGTCGCATTTAAGCTCGGTATAGAGTTTTATCCGTTTAACTGTGTTAAAGAATTTGCATATAAGGTGATCGAGCCGTTTGTAAATGAGTATACACTTGGAAGAACACCCAATCCGTGTATAGAATGCAACAGATACGTTAAGTTTGAAAAGCTATTGTATTTAGCTGACGTATTAAAGGCAGATCATATAGCTACAGGGCATTATGCGAGACTCATACAGCTTCCTAACGGAAGATATACCATACAAAAATCCGGTGCACTAAAAAAAGACCAGACCTACATGCTCTATAAGTTAAGTCAGGCGCAATTAAAGCGTATCATATTCCCTTTAGGAGAGCTCGATAAGGAAAAAGTACGTGAGATAGCCAAAGAAGCCGGTATCCCTGTAGCCGACAAAAAGGATTCCCAGGAAATATGCTTTATACCCGATGATGATTATGCCGGATATATCAGAAGGCATAAGAGTACCGGTGATGATGAGTCCCAGGTACCCGCATTTGAAAAAGAGGGCGATTTCGTAGATAAGGACGGTAATATCCTTGGGAAACATAAAGGTATAATCCACTATACAATCGGGCAGCGTAAAGGGCTTAACCTCGCCATGGGACATCCGGTATACGTGACAGGACTGTCTGTAGACGAAAACAAGGTCATGATAGGAGATGAAGAGGACCTGTATTCATCTACAGTATATGTGAGAGACTACAACTTCTTAAGCATACCCGATATCGGCCCCGGTGAAAGTGTAAAGGCTACCGTAAAGATCAGATATCACCATCCCGGCGAAGAAGCCATGATAGAAAAGTGTGACGACAGATTAAAACTCACCTTTATAAATCCCGTAAAATCGGCCACTCCCGGGCAATCCGCAGTATTCTATGACGATGATGGATGTGTGATCGGCGGCGGTATCATAGTTTGATTTATTTAGCAAGATTTAATATGTTGTAGCAAGAATTGTATTTAAATCGTTTTACAAATATGTTATAATAGGGACTGTACCGATCAGGTACAGTCTATTTTATTCAAGGAAAATAGAGTATCATAATTAATTTTGGGAGGGTTTACACATGAAGAAACAATGGCCGTTAGATACCGCGTTATCCTACGATCCTTATTTCGGTGAACCGAATCGTGACGGAGATCAGGGATATGAGATATTACCTGACGGAAAGGTGCTTATACATATCAAGGCACCGGGAGCAAAAGAAGTAGTTATCGATCAGTTTGGTACCATCTTTAACTTCACTAAGATCAATGATGAGATATGGGAAGCTACTGTCGATCTTGGCAAAGGATTCAAGTATTTCTTTATCAAGATAGACGGTAACGAAGTTCTTAATCCTTATCTGCCTATCGGATACGGATGCTGCCGTCCAATGAACTTCCTCGATATCCCCGTACCGGGAGAAGAGGACTGGGATACACTGGAAGGCATACCTCACGGCGGAGTTACACGTCAGTATTTCTATTCAACAGTTACTGAAAAGCTTGAGATCTGCCTAGTATATACACCTGCTAATTATGATCCTAACAAGAAGTATCCCGTACTTTACTTACTGCACGGATACGGCGAGAATGAAACCGGCTGGGTATATCAGGGACATGCAGCACGTATCGCTGACAAGCTTATATATGAAGGCAAGATGACAGAGTGCCTCATCGTTATGGCTTGCGGTATGACCCAGTTCAAAGAGCCCAAGATGGTATTCCATGCATTTACTGATGTTATCCTTAAGGACCTCATCCCTTATATCGAGGGCAAGTATAACGTACTTACAGATAAGTGGCACAGAGCAATGGCAGGTCTTTCCATGGGCAGCTACCAGACAAGTATGGTTACCATGTCCAATCCGGATCTGTTCGGCTACGTTGGCGTATTCTCAGGTTTTATGAGTTTCCCGAGACCCGACGGTGCTAAGGAACCCCATCTTGACTTAATAGAAGATAAAGAGAAGTTTAACAGTAGCTTTAAGGTATTCTACAGAGCCATGGGTACAGAGGATAATTACTTTAAGAGCTTCGAGCATGACGATCAGATGCTTGAAGGCAAGGGCCTCAATATCATAAGAGAGCTGTTCCCCGGACATCATGACTGGAGTGTATGGAGAAGATGTATACATTCATTCTTCCCCAGAATTTTTAAGGATTAAGGTGAACAGTTTTGAATAAAAGTACAAAAATTAAATTATTTATATTTTTCCTGTTGTTAACAGGGGGATGGATCTATGCGGTGTTATACGTAGATGTAGCAAGCATCGGACCGAACAATACTTCAGTCGGTCTTGCCACAGCCAATAAATGGTTCCGCGATCTGTTGTTCAACAGTCCGAACGAGTATTTTGAGACTGTATATAAAGCTACCGAGTATCTCGGGTATTTTGCTTTAGCCTGCTGTGTATTTATGGCATGTGTCGGACTGTTCCAGCTTATAAAGAGAAAAAGCTTACTCAAGGTTGACCGTGAGATAATCTTTACAGGCATCTTATATGCTGCAACCATCGGGCTGTATGTATTATTTGAGAAGAAGATAATCAATTACAGACCTGTGATCATGGCAGGAGAGACCGCTCCCGAAGCTTCATTTCCTTCGTCACATACAATGCTTATCATTGTGGTATTTGGAAGTCTGATAATACTTTCAAGTCATTATCTCAACAAAAAGCATCCTAATATATCTGCTATTATTCAAGCATTATTGGTTTGTCTTATCGTAGCTATGGTAGCCGGAAGACTCTTATGCGGAGTTCACTGGATGACAGATATAGTAGGCGGAATATTTATCAGTGCTTCTTTACTTGCTCTGTACTCCATATTCTATGTAGGGAGACCGAAGTTTTATTACGAAGAAGACGAAGAAGAACCTAAAAAAGAAGAAGTAAAAAAGAAGAAATAAATAGAATTTTCAAAAAAGAAGTCAGGCACCAAACGATACCTGACTTCTTTTCTTTATATGATGATCATTATTTATCCAAAGGATCCTTGGGATTGATCGGAGGAACATCAGCGATGGGAGCGATCGGTACTTCATTAAATGAAGTGGTAGCTGCTTCCTGTACATCGGTTTTAACTTCATTAAAAGATGTAACAGATGCTTCAGGACCCATTTCACGTCCGGGATGAGGACCTCCTACTGAAACATCTTTGGTTTCCGACATGGCTGCATTAGCAAATCTGGGATCGTTCTGTACACTGTAAGGATCAAACGCCTGAGGCGGAGCCTGGGGTTGAGCTGCAGCGTTAGGATCGTTATTAAACGAAACATTGGTAGGAGCAGTGTAATAGTTGGAAGCTGCTAATGCTTTATTGTTAGCTGAAGTAGCCTTACCCTGCTTGATACCGGATACAGTAAGAAGTACACCAATTATGATCGCTACGATAGCTGCAACCGAAACACCGATCGAGAAGCCCTTAACCTTGGAGTGTAACACTATGCTGTCGCAATATCCTTCATCAACATAGTCACCCATGTATTTTTCTTCATCTTTACTGAACTTTTCCATTACACCTTCAAATGTAACGAAGGTCTGTGTAGGCCATTCAATTTCTCCGTTGTAGAACTTTTCTGTAGCATCATAAGCCTGTTCCATCTTATCGAAGTCCTTTTTAGCAACATCAACAAGCATGCAGTAATCATCTGCCTCAGTCTCGCCGTAGAAAGGAATGATGTAGTATCTGCTGCTTTCACCCTGCTTTACGCCGTTTTTAGTGGTATATACACCGATCTCGGCGCCGAATGTAAGCTTAACCTTGAGTATAACATGGTCGCCTGCTTTTAAGTTCTTGACCTTATCAACATCCATGATGTCATCAAGCTCTATCGGAGCTTTAAGAAGGCTAACCGCATCCTTACCCATAATGAAGAGTACTATTATGGCAATGATGATAGTTGCAAGTCCGTACTGGAATTTCCTATTCATTTTTCTCTCCTTTTCTAATGACAGAAACCCTTCGCAATGCTACGGGTTTCTTATGATCTGACCGCGCCATGCGTCGCGCGGACCGACTGGCAAACGCTGCTACGCAGCATTCGCCGTATTGTAAAATGATTTACTTTCACATGATTTAATTTAATCATTTGTTATACCTTCTGTCAAGAAATTTTTTCAAAAACTCCTTGATTTAAGCCCGAATTTTTAGTATTATTTAAATGATATACGTAATATTGTTTGACATTGATATATAAATGCGCGGGGTAGTGAAAATGAGTAACTTAAAAGATCTTTATAAGGACTATTTTACTATTGGTGCAGCATGTGAGATAATCCACGACATGTTTACCAATAATGAGATAGGAAATAAAGATAAAGAAGAACTCCTGCTCAAGGAGTTTAACAGCATGACTTTTGCCAATGAGCTTAAGCCTGCATACAATATGGGATGGGACAGTCCTGATGCGACAGAGGACTATCTTCCCTTTGTTATCAATCCCAATGCTCTGGCTATGCTTAATTTTGCCAGAAGCAACAATATGAAGGTGAGAGGCCACGTGCTCGTATGGCACAGCCAGTGTCCCAAGGAGATATTCTGTAAAGGATATCAACCTGTGACATTCCCTACAGATCCGGAAGTACTTAAGACCAGACCTTTCATGAAGAACTTTGAGAAGCTCGATCCGGTATGCTATGTAGACCGTGATACACTTCTTAAACGTCTTGAGAGCTACATCAATTCACTTATGAATTACATGTACGATAACGGATTTGCCACCACCATCTATGCATGGGATGTAGTTAACGAAGCCATAGAGCTTATGGACAAGCAGCCGACAGGACTTCGTAACAGTTATTGGTACCAGATAATAGGAGACGACTTCATCTACTGGGCATTTAAGTATGCCCGTACAGCTGTTGACCGTTATTCAGTATTCTATGCTGACAGATACGGCATTAATCCGAGTGATGAAGACGGATTAAAGGCTATCCGTCCTATACTTTTCTATAATGATTATAATGAGTTCCAGCCTGATAAGAAGAAAGCCATCATAGATATGCTTAACCGTGAGAGCGACACTCACGGCAGCATACTTGGCGAAAGACTTATCGGCGGTATCGGTATGCAGGGACATATCAGCGATAACAACGATATCGATGAGTACATTGAAGCACTGATGGATTATTCATCACTGGTTGATAATGTACATATCACAGAGCTCGATGTTAAGTCAACATGTCTTAATATCAATTCCGAGTATTACCAGGCAGTATTTTATAAGAAGTTCTTTGAGGCTCTTATAAAGGCCAATGAAAAGGGAGCTCATCTTAAAAATGTTACCTTATGGGGACTTACCGATGACAACTCCTGGATAAGAGGCGCCAATCCGTTACTTTTCCACGGAGATCTTTCTCCGAAGAAGTCTTACTTCGCATTAAAGTTTGCCATCACAGGAGAGTCCTTGGGCGAGCCCGAGAAGATAATGATCGACCTTTCCGACAGAAAGTACGATTTCGAACCTGTGGACGGCAAGCCTGTCGAACTTAAGGACATCGGATTTAAGACCAGAGGCTTTGCTCATATCGCTGTACAGAACAAAACAGCTCATACCGGTTCTTATGCACTGGCCCACGAGATCAGATTTGACGACTGGAGCGGTATAAGCTTTGACGTATCAGACTTCTTGGGACAGACCATAGATGTCAGTGCATGGGTAAAGAGCCATGCCGAGACCGTATACTTAAAGGCTGATATAGATAAGGTACTTCCTACTGTAGCTGAAGTAATGACCGGCAGTGACGAATGGGTACAGATGAGAGGCAGATATAAACTCCCTTCCGACTCTGAATCACATTCACTGTTCCTGTTCTTCGGTACCACAGAGAAGACAGAAGGTAAGTTCAGTGCTATATATGTAGATGATATCGAGATCAAGCTTGTAGGCCTTGAGGAAGGCTTTGAGGATGCCAATAATATCGCATCCATCAGAGGTATGGGACATCTTCCCGTGATCACCGTTACCGACAAAGAGTCAGTGGACGGAAACGGACACTCACTTATGGTTACCAGACATGAGAAGGATGCTACCGTCAAGTTCAATATTTCATCTTATGTAGGTGAGAAGATCAATATCACAGCATATGTTAAGACCAAAGACAGCCTTATCAGAATGGGTATAGACGGATCAGAGCCTTTCGTGCTCACCGAAGTTGAGTCCAATAAGGACGGCTGGACTAAGGTCGAAGCCCGTGCGGTACTCGATGCAAACATGAATTCCGCTGAATTCTTCATAGAGACAGATGGAAATGCAGACTACTATATAGATGATATTTTTGTAACAAAAAGCAGATAAAACTGCTAAATCCGTTACAAATGCGAAAATATTGTTATAATACGCTGTAAGACAGTAAATATAATGCGATATTTTCAAATTTTTATCTTGTTAATGGGTATCCATTATGATATAATGTTTTTCGGATGTGAATCCGGGAATGTTTTAATTTCGAAAGGAGATAAAAGTATATGGGACTTATTTCACAGGCTCTCGGTGCAATCGGTAATATAGCAGGCGGAGCAATCAATGCGGGACTTGGCGCAGCAAGCGGTGTTCTTGCTAATCAGTGGAAGGAATTCATTTATTGTGATTCTATTCCGGATGATACACTTATGGTAAAAGGCAAGAAGCAGATTACCGGCAAATCATCAAATACCAAGGGCGATGACAACATCATCTCAAACGGCAGCGGTATCGTTGTTAATGACGGACAGTGCATGATCATCGTAGAAAACGGAAAGGTTGTTGAGGTTTGTGCTGAACCCGGTAGGTTTACATATGACACATCTCTTGCACCCAGTATCTTCGCAGGTAAATTCGGACAGAGCCTTCTTGATTCATTCAAGATGTTCGGTCAGCAGTTTGCTTACGGCGGACAGGCTGCAAACGATCAGAGAGTTTACTACTTCAATACTAAGGTTATCATGGGCAACAAGTACGGCACACCCGCACCCGTTCCCTTCAGACTTGTAGACTCTAAGATTTTCCTTGATCTTGATATCACTATCAGACTTAACGCTATCTACTCATATCGTCTGGTTGATCCGCTTCTTTTCTATACAAAGATCGCAGGCAACGTAAACGATACATTTAGAGCAGCTGACTTAGAGCAGCAGTTAAAGAGCGAGATCAGCGGCAAGCTGAATACAGCTCTTGCTAAGATTTCCGCTATGGAGATCAGATATAACGAGCTTCCCGCTCATACAGAAGAGATGAGCGAAGCGCTGAAGGAACAGCTCCATCAGAAGTGGGTTGTTGAGAAAGGTATCGAGCTTGTCAGCTTCGATGTTAACTCAGCAAATACTACAGAAGAGAACGAGAAGCTTATCCGTGACGCTCAGGCTGAGGCAAGATATCAGCATGCAGGCCTTGGTGCCGCAGCTCTTACAGCAGC
Organism: Lachnospiraceae bacterium; assembly: GCA_017620375.1. GTDB lineage: Bacteria > Bacillota > Clostridia > Lachnospirales > Lachnospiraceae > RUG11977. The sequence goes on along the minus strand of JAFZQN010000021.1, from coordinate 20,598 downwards.
TCAGGCTCAGGCACTTAAGGATGCAGCTAAGAATCCTAACGGCGCAGCTAATGCAATGTTCGGTGTTGGCATGATCGGCGGCGGTATGAACGGCGGTATCGGTAATACCATCAATGCTCTTTATGCACAGGCCGGACAGGAGCAGGCAGCCGCAGCTGCAGCAGCTCCCGTAGCAGCAGCTCCCGCAGCTAATACATGGAAGTGCCCTAAGTGTGGTGCTGATAATACAGGTAACTTCTGCCAGACATGTGGTGAGAAGAAGCCCGAGGCTCCCGCAGCTTGGAAGTGTCCTAAGTGCGGTAACGAGAATACCGGTAACTTCTGCCAGAACTGTGGCGAGAAGAAGCCCGAGGCTCCAGCTACCTGGACTTGCGCTAAGTGTGGTGCAGTAAATACAGGTAACTTCTGCCAGACATGCGGTGAGAAGAAGCCCGAATAATATGAATTAATGTGATTTATCTCAAATAGCCTCAGGATTGTGGTCTTGGGGCTATTTGTTGGTAATTATACTGTTCAAAGCGAAAGGCCTATGAGTGTTGTTTTGTCAGCTGCGAATAGTAAAAAAATATCAAGGAGAACATAATGGGGTTACAAGAATACAGATGTCCGTGTTGCGGCGGTTCGATCGAATTTAACAGTAACATCGGTAAAATGAAGTGTCCATTCTGTGACACCGAATTTGAAATGGAATCTTTAAAGGATCTGGATCAGGCACTTGACAAAGAAGAGCCCGAATCCATGACCTGGAATTCTTATGAAGGCCAGAGCTGGAGCGGAGAAGATATGACCGGCATGGCTGCTTATCATTGTAAGTCCTGTGGTGCCGAGATAGTTACGGCAGAGACAACGGGTGCTTCGGCATGTCCTTTCTGTGGCAACCCGATCGTTATGATGAATAACTTCGCAGGCAATCTTAAACCTGATTTTATCATACCCTTTAAACTTGACAAAAATGCTGCAAAAGAAGCTCTTACCAAGCATTTCCAGGGAAAGAAGCTTCTTCCTTCCGCATTCTCTTCTCAGAACCATATTGATGAGGTTACAGGCGTTTATGTACCTTTCTGGCTCTTTAATTCAGGTGCGGATGCAGATATAAGATATAAATGTACCAAAGTAAGACGCTGGAGCGACAATGATTATAACTACAAGGAGACCAAGTATTATACGGTACTCCGTTCAGGCTCACTTGCGTTTGAGAATATCCCCGTCGACGCTTCAAAGAAAATGGCCGATGACCTTATGGATTCACTTGAGCCGTTTAAGTTTGACGAGAAGAAAGAATTCATGACTGCATATCTTTCAGGATATCTTGCAGATAAATATGATGTATCGGCTGACGAGAGCGTAGAGCGTGCAAACGTACGTATCAAGAACAGCACGATCCAGCAGTTTAGATCAACTGTTAAGGATTATGATACGGTAGAGACAGAAAACTCAAACATTAGACTCCGTGACGGCTCATATAAATATGTGCTCCTTCCTATGTGGATACTTAATACTTCATGGAACGGTCAGAAGTTCGTATTCGGTATGAACGGACAGACAGGAAAGTTCGTCGGTGACCTTCCTATGGATAAGGGTAAGTTCTGGAAGTATTTCCTGCTTTACTTTGTTATATCTGCAATTATCGTATTTATCATCGCATTTTTCTTATTTAAGAATCAATAAGTATTAACGAAAGGAGTTTGCAGTATGGAATTTGCATATCCGATTATCATAGCCATAGTGGTAGGTCTGATCATCGCATTTGTACTTACTTCCGGCTTAAGAGCAGAGCTTAAATCAGTACATCAGGCTACACAGGCTAATATCTATATAAAACAAGGCAGCTTTAACTTATCTAACGAACAGGATCTGTATATATGTACGAGAGTAGAAAAAACAGCAAAACCGAAGCCCCAGCAACAACAGCAGGCTCAGCGGTAATGCGTAAGGCTGTATGTTACGTGGACGGAAGCTTCAACCCGGAAGCGGGTAAATACGCATACGGGTGCATCATGATACACGATGACGGCTCCACTGAAGAATACTGCGGTTCAGGTGACAGGCCCGATGCCCTCCAGCAAAGGAACGTGGCAGGAGAGATGATAGCATCGATGCTGGCCGTTAAGCTTGCACTTATCCGCGGTTATAAGAAGCTTCTGATATGCTACGACTACTCCGGCATAGAGTGCTGGGTCACAGGTGCATGGAAGGCCAAAAACGACCTTACCAGAAGCTATCGTGACTGGATGAGAGCACACGAGCAGGATATAGAGATCAGCTTTCAAAAGGTTGAAGCCCATTCAAACGATAAGTATAATGACATGGCAGATAAGTTAGCCAAACAAGGACTGTTAAAAGAACCGGGATTTCCGGAATTAAAGTGATACTGACGGAGGTTAGATATGTGTCCTCAAGATGACCTGTTTGATATAAAAATGCCCGAGGATAACGGTGCATCCGAATCAAATACCGATTTTGTACAGGATGACAGCTTTATGGAGAGTCTTGATTTTATAGACGGACTGCCCGAAGAAGATATCCCTGAAGGCGAACTGCCTGATGATGATATCGAGCTCGATGCAGGCACCCCTATAGATGACGAGATAATGCTAGACGTAGATATGTCGGGCAGTTCCGAAGAAGAAAGTGCATCTGACGTTCCCGGAAAAGAAGAAGATTCATTTGACTTTGCCAAGAATTTTGTGGCTAATGCCAGAAAATCCGATGATACTCCGGCTGTGGATACAGGTGCGGACGAATCAGAATCTTCAGAAGGTGACGACGATTACGCAGAAGATGACAATTACGCAGAGGATGAAGATGAAGATTATGAGGATACCGATGACCCTGAAGATATGATGATCGTCACTGAAGGTACCATGATCACAGGCTCCATCGCTACGGACAGATCACTCCTCGTACTCGGTACAGTAAACGGTGATATATCATGTGAAGGTAAGCTTACCATATCAGGTACCGTTACAGGTAATTCATCAGCTACAGACGTATTTATCAACGATCAGCGTACGGAAGGCAATATCACCTGTACAGGCTCCGTTAAAATAGGACAGGGCTCCGTAGTGATAGGTGATATCAATGCAGGTGCTGCTGTTATAGCCGGTGCTGTTAAGGGCAACCTCGATGTTAAGGGTCCTGTGATCCTTGATTCATCCGCAGTGATAAAGGGCAACATCAAGGCTAAGTCCGTACAGCTTATCAACGGTGCTGTACTTGAAGGCTTCTGTTCACTCGAAGAGTATTCGAATTCAAATATGGATGAGATATTTAAGCCTTAAGGTTTATAATATTAATAAACAGATACATAGAAAGGATTCCGGAAATGGGAAAGTATAAGAGAATATTACTTAAATTCAGTGGTGAGGCACTTGCGGGAGATAAGAAACAGGGCTTTGATGAAGCTACATGTATAGCAGTTGCCGAGCAGGTAAAAAAGATAGTAGATGAAGGCGTTCAGGTAGCCGTAGTTATCGGCGGCGGTAACTTCTGGAGAGGCAGAGACAGCGAGACAATCGACAGATTCAAGGCCGATCAGATCGGTATGCTTGCTACTGTCATGAACTGCGTATACGTATCAGAGATATTCAGATTCGTAGGCATGAAGACTTCAATCTATACACCTTATACTTTCGGAGATATATCCGAGTTGTTTACTAAGGACAGAGCAGTTGCTGACTTAGAGGCAGGCAAAGTTATATTCCTTGCAGGCGGTACAGGACATCCTTACTTCTCAACAGATACAGCTACAGCACTCCGAGCAGTAGAGCTCAACTGTGATATCATACTTATGGCTAAGAACTTCACAGGTGAAGGCATCGAGGGTGTTTATTCTGCAGATCCCGCTAAGGATCCTAACGCAGTAAAATATGATACCATCTCTCTTGAAGAAGTATTTGCCAAAAAGCTTAAAGTCATCGATACCAGCGCTACAGTAGTATGTATGGAAAACAAGATGCCGCTGCTTATATTCAAGCTTAACAGACCCAACGGTATCTATGATAATGCAACCGGTAATTGCACAGGTACGATTGTTACAGCATAACTAAAGAAAGAGTAAAGATGAATAAATAAAAACAGCAAAATCTTGAATTAAGAGACAAACTTTGGTATTATTATATCATAAATTTATAGGAGGTAGGTATTACAATGGATGAAAGAATTAAGGTTTACGATGAAAAAATGCAGAAGACCATCGAGTTTTTAGAGGAGGATTACGCTTCCATAAGAGCAGGACGTGCAAATCCCCATCTGCTTGACAAGATCAAGGTGGATTACTACGGAACTCCTTCAGGTCTTAATGCCGTAGCTAATATTTCAGTACCTGAGGCACGTATTATCCAGATACAGCCTTGGGAAGCAAAGATGGTTAAGGAGATCAGTAAGGCTATACTTGCATCTGACTTAGGTATCACTCCTACAGATGACGGCCGTGTTATCCGTCTTGTATTCCCTGAGCTTACTGAGGACAGACGTAAGGAACTTGCTAAGGACATCAAGAAGAAGGGCGAGAACGCAAAGGTTGCCATAAGAAATGTACGTCGTGATGCTAACGAAGCTATCAAAAAGCTTGGTAAGTCAAGCGAGATTTCAGAGGACGTTCAGAAGCAGATTGAAGAAGAAATCAACAAGATGACTGAGAAGTACTGTGATAAGTGCGATAAACTGTCAGATGATAAGACAAAAGAGATCATGACTGTATAATGAGGGGTCGGCCCCATTTAGTAAGGTAAAGTAATACCGTTTATTATAGGACACAGAGGAGTCCGGCTCTTCTGTGTCTTGTATTGTAAGGGGTAAAACGCTTAAAGAGGTAATAAAGTGAAAAAGGAAAGTAAGAAAATCCCGACTCATGTTGCTATCATCATGGACGGTAACGGAAGATGGGCGAAGAAGAGACTGCTGCCTCGTGCCATGGGGCATTCGGCCGGTGCCAAGAATGTCGAACCTATCTGTGAGGCTGCATGGGATTTGGGAGTCAAGTATCTGACTGTATACGCATTTTCGACAGAGAACTGGACCAGAAGTGATGATGAAGTAAACACCTTAATGAAACTTCTTAAACAGTATCTTGAGGGTTGTAAAGAGAAATGTCTCAAAAACAATATGCGTGTCAGGATAATAGGTGATATAAGCCGATTACCGCAGGATCTTCAGGATACAATTGTCAGTCTGGAAGAGTATTCGAAGCAATTTGACGGATTGCAGTTCCAGGTGGCTCTTAATTACGGCGGAAGAGATGATATAGTAAGAGCCGTAAAAAAGATATCCGATAAGGTAAATGCCGGTGAACTTAATTGTGAAGACATTAATGAAGAGCTGATCTCAAAGAGTCTTGATACCGCTGACATACCCGATCCTGATTTACTTATAAGGACCAGCGGAGAGCTTAGGATTTCCAATTTCATGCTCTGGCAGATGGCTTATACCGAAATGTATTTTACTGATGTTTACTGGCCTGATTTTGACAAAAATGAGCTGGAGAAAGCTTTAATATATTATGCGGATCGCGACAGGCGTTTCGGAGGAAGGAAAAACGAAAGTCAATAATGGGTAAAGATATTAATAATGATAATTCGTTTATGATACGTTTCAGAAGCTCCGTGATACTTATGGCTGTGGCTATAACAGCTATGGTACTCGGCAGCTATACATTGTTCGGAGTGATAGCGCTTATCACTTTGATAGGTCTTATGGAGCTGTACAGAGTGGTAGGCGTCAACAAGATGTCTGCCGGTTTTGTCGGGTATTCCATCGCTGTACTGTATTTTATCTATGTGTTTATTAAAGAATTTATAATAACGGACATTAATATCATAGATTTCACTTTGAACCATTCGGTACTGTTTAAGATATACAGTATGTCATTTTTGATCATTATCGCTTTACTGCTCATTATACTTCTGGCAGTATATGTACTTACATTCCCTAAGTACAATTCCGAACAGATCACTATGGTGTTCTTCGGATTCTTCTATGTGGTAATGCCGCTTATGTATATATTCTTAACCAGACAGATGGAAGGCGGAGCATATACGGTATGGCTGATATTTATCGGCTCATGGGGTTCCGACACCATGGCTTATGTAGTCGGAAGAAAGCTCGGTAAAACAAAGATCGCTCCTAAGTTAAGTCCTAAGAAATCTCTCGAAGGTCTTATCGGAGGTATAGTAGGTGCAGCACTTATAGGTATCATTTATGCTTTGATCTTTAAGAGTAAACTTGATGAGTATTTCTCAAATCCGATACTTGTATTTGCACTTACAGGAGCTATTGGATCGGTTGTATCCCAGATAGGTGATATGGCTGCATCGGCCATAAAGAGGAATAAGGGTATCAAGGATTACGGTACACTGATCCCCGGTCACGGTGGGATACTTGACAGATTTGACAGTGTTATATTTATAGCACCTATCGTTTATTTATTAATGAATATTTTTTCCAGGTAATGATACATAAATGAAAGGAAGATGAAAAATGTACGCATGTCCCAATTGTTCGGGTAATTTGAAATTCAACATTGAGAAACAGGCGCTTTACTGCGATTTTTGTAATGCCATAGTCAATCCTTATGATGCAGTAAAGGAAAGAGATGCGGAAGAGGGTGACCTTAAGGTAAAAGACGGTGCTGCCGCTGTCAGTGCGATCTTTTATGATGAGTGTCCGGGCTGCGGTGCCAAAAGAGAAGGCGATGAGACTGTATGCTCATATTGCGGAACAAGTCTTGCAAAGCCCGTAGAACAGGCTGTAAAGGATGCCGGAAGCACTGCAGAGGACTACTACGATGTAACATTCTTCATATGCCCCCAGTGTGGCGGCGAGATCATCACCGAGGACAACGAGTCTGCTGCATTCTGCAGTTTCTGCGGTGCATCGACCATACTTGACAGAAGGATAAGTAAAGCCAGAAGGCCCAAGTATATCATTCCGTTTAAGAAGACCAAGAAGGACTGTATGGATTCTTACAATAAGTTTATGAAGAGTGCCTTCTTTGCTCCTACAGAAATGAAGAGTGAAAAATGCGTAGATTCCTTCCGTGGAATTTATATGCCTTTCTGGACATACCAGACATCAAAACGCGGTAATGTCAGCATGAACGGTACCAGGACCTATTACAGAGGTGACTACAAATATACCGAAAACCATTCTTTATCCGCTGATGTAGATATGGAATACGATAATGTATCCTTCGATGCATCAAGTAATTTTGCAGATAACCTGAGCCAGGGTATTTCACCCTTCGATCATTCACAACAGCAGGATTTCACACCTTCATTCTTAAGCGGTTTTTATGCCGATACCAATGATGTGGCTGATAACATCTATCAGGAAGATGCAAGAAAGCTTATCGCAAGGGACGCATTCAAGAAATATAAGAACATCCCCGGATTCGGCAAGTACGGTCTTTCGGGTGATAGCAACGTCAACAAACTGATGCCCGATGTACATAACAGATTCCTTACCATGCTCCCTGTATGGTTCATGTGCATAAGGTCCAAGGACAAAAAGGGAGAGGACAGAGTATCCTATACGGTAGTAAACGGACAGACCGGTAAGATAGCCGGCGATATACCTATCGCAGTTAACAAGTACATTTTAGCTTCCACGATACTTTCGGTGATATTGTTTATAGTACTTAACTTTATACTTAACTTTACCGTAGTACCGAGTACCGCATTGTTTGTATCGACCATAGTAGCTTTTATCATGGCAGGCATATTCTCAAGCCACGAGTCAAAGATAGTGGACCGTGAGCTCGGTGATGACGACAAGGGCTTACAGCAGATAAAGCGTGAAAAGGAAGAGCCTTCAAACAACATCGCATTAAAGAAAAAGCAGGAACAGCAGCTTAAGAAGAGCATGAAGGAAAAGAGCTATTTCTGGATCCCTCTTATCATAAGCGGTCTGATCTTAGGAGCTGAATTTACTGTAGGACTTGTAAGTGATATGTGGTTCTACGGCGGTGCGATGGCAGTTATGGCTTACACTGTATGGTGTGTAATAAGGATCGTTAGCAGATATAACAGACTTACCACACGTAAGCTTCCTCAGTTTAACAGAAAGGGCGGTGATGACAGTGCAAAAGTGTAAAAAGATATTATCATTTATTGCCGTATTGTTGCTGGCTGTAACTGTCATCGTTCCTTACAGTTTAAAGGCTGAAAACATAAGTGATCTTAAAGAGAACAGTCAAACCGGGTATGCAGCATGTGTATTAGATTATGCCGAACTGTTTAAGGATTCTGAAGTTAAAGCTCTGCTTAATAAAGCATATGATCTTACCGATTATTCCGATGTATTTGTTGTAACGGTACAAAAGGGACAGAATTCTCACGGAACAACCGAACGTGCTACAAAAGATTTCGGTGATGATTTATATCTTAAATACAGTAATCAGGATAACTGTATCATGTTCATCATCGATATGCATACAAGATATCTCTATGTATACAGATACGGCGATGAGGTAGAAAGCACACTTACTTCAGGAAAGTGCGATTCCATAACAGATAATGTATACGAATATGCTTCCGACAAAGATTATTATACCTGTGCATCCATAGCACTCGATCAGATGGGTAAGGTACTTGCGGGACAGCATATCGCTCAGCCCATGAAAGTAGCCAGCAACCTTTTTATCGCCTTTGTGATCGGTTTCGTGGTTATGTATCTTGTAGCGCTCAGTAAATCTAAGGTTGGCAAGCCCAGTGATGAAGAGATGCTCAAGTATGCGGCTATCAGCTTTGCAGCCAACAATCCTTCCGATGTTGTAACCGGAACCACCAAGACATATTGTCCGAGAAGCTCGGGCAGCGGCCGTGGAGGTCGAAGCGGCGGTGGTGGCGGATTCCGTGGCGGCGGAGGCGGAGGCCACAGATTCTGATCGTTTTATAGCATTAAGATTATCTAAAGAGGTTTAATATGAAAAACTTATGTCTGCTCGGATCTACGGGATCCATAGGCCGTCAGACCATAGATATCATACAAAGACACGGCGGATTTAAGATCACTTCCCTGGCTGCTAACGCTAATATCGATTGCTTAGAACAGCAGATAGATGAGCTTAATCCAAAAAAAGTCTGCGTATATGACAAAGAAAAAGCCGGTATCTTAGCAAACCGGTTAAAGACAAGCTCAACGGAGGTCCTTTCAGGAATGGAAGGACTTCTTGAAATAGCGGGAGACAGTACTAACGACCTTACCGTTACAGCTATAGTAGGCATGATAGGTATAAGGCCCACACTTGCTGCAATTGAGGCAGGCTGTGATGTTGCTCTGGCCAACAAGGAGACTTTGGTCACCGCAGGGCATATCATCATGAAAGCTGTAAAGGAACATAAGGTAAAACTGCTTCCTATAGACAGTGAGCATTCCGCCATATTCCAATGCCTGCAGGGTAAGTACGGTCCTAACGGTGATTATACTTCGTGGGACGGATATGAGGGAGTAGAAAAGATCCTTCTTACATGCTCAGGCGGACCGTTCAGAGGCTCAAGCTATGATGAATTAAGGAGTAAAACCGCAGCAGATGCTCTAAAGCATCCCAACTGGGCTATGGGACCCAAGATCACCATAGATTCCGCGACTCTGGTCAATAAAGCACTTGAAGTCATGGAAGCAAAATGGCTTTTTGCAACGGATGTGGATAAGATACAGGTTGTTATACAGCCTAAGAGCATCATCCATTCTGCAGTACAGTTTGTGGACGGCTCCATAGTCGCACAGATGGGAGTACCGGATATGAGACTTCCCATACAGTACGCACTTTATTACCCGGAGAGACTTCCCTTAGAGTGCGGAAGAGTAGATCTGTTTGACTTAGCAAAGATCGAGTTCTATAAGCCCGACCTTGATACATTTAAGGGGCTTAAGCTCGGTATCGAAGCAGCAAAAGCCGGCGGCAGTATCTGTACCGTATTCAATGCATCAAATGAATACGCTGTAGGCAGATTTTTAAAGAACGAGATAGGTTTTACGGATATCTATGATATCATAGAGCATTGTATGAGTGCCCACAAGAATATCTTAGAACCAACACTCGACGAAGTGCTTAAAGCAGAGGCAGAAGCAGTTGATGCTGCAAAGTCTTTTATAAAATAAATGTGATATGTATATATCACAAGGAGTACACATGAACACAGTAGTTAGTATTATAATCGGAATATTATTATTCAGTACCATCATCATATTCCATGAGCTTGGCCACCTTATCGTAGCCAAGAAAAACGGTATCAAAGTACCCGAGTTTATGCTCGGTATGGGTCCCAAACTTTTTAGTTTCAAAAAAGGCGAGACAGTTTATTCCTTAAGGCTTTTCCTTATAGGCGGTGCCTGCCAGATGCTTGGTGAGGATACTGACAGTAAAGAGGAAGGCTCCTTTAATTCAAAAGGACCCTGGGCCAGATTTGCTACCATATTTGCAGGTCCGTTTTTCAACTTTATACTGGCATTTATATTCTCAGCCATCATAATCGCTATACTTGGTTTTGACGAGCCCGCGGTAACCGATATCAAGGCTGATTCACCGGTTACCACAACCGTATATACCAATGTCGATGATCCTAACGATCAGGTAACGGGAGTACAGGTCGGTGATATCGTCACCAAATATGACGGTATGAGTGTCACCTTATCAAGAGAACTGCTTTATTATTTTGTACTTAACCAGATGGGACTCGATCCGATAGAGATCGAATTTGAGAGAGATGGTAAGGTATACCGCGGTACTGTACAGCCTACCGTTTTTAAGAAGTATACGATCGGTTTTTCATACAATGCAGATGAGAACGAATGTAAGATAGGTGAAGTAACAGACGGTGGCGTACTTGATAAGTTAGGCGTACGTGCCGGCGATGTGATAGTTAAGGTGGACGGCACAGATATTCCTTCGGGTAAAGCCATGAACGAGTACCTTAAGGAACATCCTTTGGACGGCAGTGTTATCGAGATGGTGATCACCCACAAGGGTAATGCATATACCTACCAGGTACAGCCTGTATACAGTGAAAGCTGTGTTTCACCCAGATATTACGATAACAGCATGGGATTCTTTTTTGATCACAACTCATCAAGAGTAAAGGGTAATCCTCTGCAGATACTTAAGTATTCGTTATACGAAGTTAAGTTCCAGATATCAACTACCATAAAGGCTTTAGGTAAGCTTGTCACCGGCCAGATCAGTCTCAAGAACAATGTAGGCGGTCCGGTACGTATCGTTTCCGAGCTTGATAACACTATCCAGGAGTCAAAAGAGGACGGTATACTCTATGTCATCCTTAACCTCCTCAATTTTGCGATCCTGCTCAGTGCCAATTTAGGTGTTATGAACCTGCTTCCTTTACCCGCACTTGACGGCGGCCGACTGATATTCATCATTATTGAGCTTATCTTCAGGAAGCCCATCCCCAAGGAGAAGGAGGGTATCGTACATGCTATCGGACTTGTGTTCTTCCTGGTGCTAATGGTGCTGGTACTGTTTAACGATATCCGGTATGTGTTCTTCTAATACTATTATTCAGTGTCAATAAGACGGTTCTTTTTGACACATAGAATACCATGAAGGTCCGACTCAGATATATTTCGTTACATCGCTCGTTTTATCGGATTTTGCATATTATCATTCATCCTATTCTATAATCATGTATATGCAAAATCCTTATCAGACGTTTTTGCAGCGAGCAAAATCGGCTCGCTAACCGCAAAAAGTCTGCGCTTCGCGGATAGCGAGTAACGAAACACATCTGAGCCCGACCTTAAACAGTTACAGCAATCAAATGTGTCAAAAAAGAACCGTCGCTATTGACACAAAAAGGAATAAAATATGGAAAGAAAACAAACTCGTGAGATTAAAATAGGTAATGTTAAGATAGGTAATAATAACCCGATAGCAATACAGTCTATGTGTAATACTAAGACTGAGGATGCCGAAGCCACTATAAAGCAGATACTTAGACTTGAAGCTGCAGGGTGCGATATTATAAGATGTGCGGTTCCGCATATGGAGGCTGCTAAAGCTTTTTCTAAGATCAAGAAAGGGATACATATCCCGTTGGTAGCTGATATCCATTTTGATCATAAGCTTGCGATAGCTGCCATAGAGAACGGTGCTGACAAGGTTAGAATCAATCCCGGTAATATCGGTTCGGAAGAAAAGGTTAAAGAAGTTGTAGCTGCTGCAAAGGCTTATGGCATACCTTTAAGAGTCGGTGTAAACGGTGGCTCCTTGGAGAAGGATCTTTTAGAGAAATACGGACATGTTACAGCAGAAGCACTGGTTGAAAGTGCTTTAAAGCAGGTGGATGCTCTGGAGAAGTATAACTTTGAGAATATAGTTATAAGTATCAAATCATCCGATGTTATGCTCTCTATTAAGGCTCACGAACTAATCTCTAAGAAAGTGGATTATCCCCTGCATGTAGGTATCACTGAGACAGGACTTTTGTCAGAGGGAAGCATCAAGTCGGCTGTAGGTATAGGTGTCATATTGTACGAAGGTATAGGTGATACCATCAGAGTATCTCTGACCGACGATCCCATCCATGAGGTGGAGACAGCTAAAGTCATCCTTAAGAACTTAGGACTTCGTAAGGGCGGTATAAATCTTGTTTCATGTCCCACATGCGGCAGGACCAATATCGACCTGATCGGACTTGCCGGAAAGGTACAGGAGCTGATCAAAACGTATCCTGCTACCGATAAGGATATAAAAGTAGCCGTAATGGGCTGTGTGGTAAACGGTCCCGGAGAAGCAAGGGAAGCCGATCTTGGTGTGGCCGGCGGTAAAGGAGAAGGGCTGATATTCAAGAAGGGCGAGATCATTAAGAAAGTACCCGAAGAGAATCTTCTTTCTGAATTCAAGAAAGAGCTTGATATATTACTATCTTGATATTGTTATTGTTTTTTTATACACTGCGATAAGGAGTTTTTTATGCAGTTTTTGGAAGTGTTTGACGGATTAAAATCCGAAGCAAGACTAAAAAGAGTATTTGAAAAATCATCCGTTACGGATATTACGAGTAGTAATAAACACAACCGTATGGATGTATATATAGATTCCGACATTTTTATAAAAACTGAAGACAGGAAAGAGATGGAAAAGCTGCTGTTAGAGCAGTTTTTCATGTCTGAGAACAAGAATGTGTATCTGCACATCCGCTGCATAAAGGAAAACGCCGATATGCCCGATATCTGGAGCAGGTACGGTGTATATGTGGATGATGAGTTTTCCTGTGAATCAGGTCTGTTGGAAAGCATATATAAGAATGCCAATATAACTGTAGGCAAGGACAAGATCAATATCGAGCTGGACGATAATTTTATCAACCGCCAGACCGAAAAAAAGATATCCGAAACCATTACCACGTTTTTAAACGACTATTTCGGTCTCAAGGCTTCTTTAAGTTTTTCATATAAAGAGCCTAAGGAAGAAAACTTTGAAGAGGAACAGCAGGAATATCTCGAGCATATGGAGAGCTATATATCCGAGATAGAGAACCAGCATAATGCTACTGCCGATGAAGAGAGTAAGACCAGCGGTGGTGACGGAACAGGAAAAGATTCCGGTTCTTCAAAAGATTCAAAGGACTCAAAGGCTTCAAATGACTCCAAGTCACAAAAAAGCGAAGGCGGAGAGAAATCCAAAGGTAATTATTTTGATAAGTCCAAGTTCACTAAGAAGAAGCTTACTGTTAAGGATCCCGATGTAATATACGGTACAACCGTAGAGGGTGACGTTATAGATATATCCGAGATAATCGACAATATGGGCGATGTCGTTATAAAGGGCATGGTCCTTAAAGTGTTTGACTTAGTTACTACCAAGACCGGTAAATTCATCTTTAAGTTCAGCATGACTGACTTTACGGACAGTATCTTATGTAAGTTCTTTATCCGTGATGAAGATGATAAAAATACCGTGGTAGAGAACATCAAAGAAGGTAAGTTTTTCATTATAAAGGGCAGTGCCGAAACAGATGCGTTTGAGCCCAACCATGAGACCACCATCCAAAAGGTAAGAGGTATCAAACCCATAAAGGACTTCAGGGTAAAACGTAAGGATACTGCTGAAGTTAAGCGTATAGAACTCCATGCACATACCCAGATGAGCGACATGGACGGTGTAATCCCCGCCGATGTCCTGGTTAAGCGTGCACTCGAATGGGGCCACAGGGGTATCGCCATCACCGACCACGGTGTGGTACAGTCATTCCCCATAGCCAACCATGCGATCGACTTTAAGAAGATAAAAGATCCCGAGGCACTTGAGAGAGCCAAGAAGTTTAAGATCATATACGGCTGTGAGGGTTATGTCGTAGATGACGAGCCCGATGTCATCACCAATGACAGAGGACATGTGTTTAAAAAAGGTCCCGACGGAAAATACAGCATAGATGATCTGCGTAAGATGCCTTCGTATCATATTATCATACTGTGTAAGAACGATACCGGACGTATTAACCTATATAAGCTTGTATCCGAAGCTCATCTTAAGTACTTCGGACGCTGGCCCAGGATACCTAAGAGCGTGTTAAAGGAAAACAGGGAAGGTCTGATCATCGGATCCGCCTGTGAGGCAGGAGAGCTCTACAGGGCTATAGTACATGAAAAGCCCATGGAAGAGGTTAGACGTGTAGCTGATTTTTATGATTACTATGAGATACAGCAGATAGGTAATAACAATTATCAAATAGAGGATGAGAAATTCCCCGAGATACAGAATGAAAATGACCTAAGACGTGTAAATAAGCGTATTGTTGATCTTGCCGATGCAGACGGTAAGATGTGCGTAGCTACATGTGACGTGCATTTCTTAGACCCTGAAGATGAAGTATACCGTAGGATCATCATGGCTTCAAAGGGTTTTGCCGATGCCGATAAGCAGGCTCCTCTGTATCTGCATACAACGGACGAGATGCTCGAAGAATGCAGCTACTTAGGTAAAGATAAAGCCTACGAAGTAGTAGTTACCAATCCCAACCGCATATTTGATATGTGCGAGAGGATCACTCCCGTGCGTCCCGATAAGGCGCCGCCCGTCATCCCTGACAGTGATAAAACATTACGTGAGATATGTGAGACTAAAGCTCATCAGATATACGGTCCGGATCTGCCTGTACAGGTAAGCGCCCGTCTTGAGCATGAGCTTGATTCGATCATCAAGAACGGATTCGCCGTAATGTATATCATAGCTCAGAAACTGGTATGGAAGTCCAATGAGGATGGATATCTGGTAGGTTCACGAGGTTCTGTCGGTTCATCATTTGTAGCCACCATGTCTGGTATCACGGAAGTAAATCCGCTGCCTCCTCATTATTACTGTCCCGAGTGCCATTATAATGAGTTTGACTCGGATATATGCAAGGAATACGTTTCAAAATCAGGCTATGACTTACCCGATAAAGATTGTCCCGTATGCGGTCACAGACTGGTACGTGAAGGACAGAATATTCCCTTTGAGACATTCCTTGGATTTAACGGTGATAAAGAGCCCGATATTGACCTTAACTTTTCCGGTGAGTATCAGAGTAAGGCTCATGACTATACAGAAGTTATATTCGGTGCAGGCCAGACCTATAGAGCCGGTACCATGGGTGCTCTGGCTGAAAAGACAGCTTACGGCTTAGTATCAAAGTATGCAGAAGAACACAATATGGTGCTCCGTGATGCTGAAAAAGAGCGTATCGCCAAGGGCTGTGAGGGTGTAAGACGTACTACCGGTCAGCACCCCGGCGGTATCGTAGTACTTCCCTTGGGTGAAAACATCTATTCGTTTACTCCGGTACAGCATCCGGCCAACGATATGGAGACGCCTACCGTTACAACGCATTTTGAATACCATTCCATCGACCACAACCTCTTAAAGCTCGATATACTCGGTCACGATGATCCTACCATGATACGTATGTTAGAGGACCTGACCGGTATAGACGCAAAGAAGATACCGATGGATGACCCGAAGGTAATATCACTTTTTGACTCGTGTGACGTACTCGGTGTTACTCCCGAGCAGATAGACGGAGTAGAACTCGGAAGCTTAGGCCTCCCCGAACTTGGCACCAACTTTGTTATACAGATGCTTAAGGATACCAAGCCTCAGAATTTCTCAGACATGGTTAAGATATCAGGACTTTCCCACGGTACCGACGTATGGCTGAACAATGCACAGTACTTCATCAAGAACGGAGATTGTACACTGTCGACCGCCATCTGTACACGTGACGATATCATGATATATCTGATCAATATGGGTCTCGAGCCCGGACACGCATTTAAGATAATGGAAAGTGTCCGTAAAGGTAAGGGACTGACTCCTGAATACGAGGAAGAAATGCTGGCAAACAACGTACCTGCATGGTACATTGAATCCTGTAAGCGTATCAAGTACATGTTCCCCAAGGCTCATGCTTGTGCGTACATGATCATGGCTTTCCGTATAGCATATTTTAAGGTATATTACCCGTTGGCATATTACTGTGCATTCTTCAGTATCAGAGCTTCCGACTTTGATTATGAAAAGATGTGTAAGGGAAAAGCACACCTCAAGGATGAGATGAAGGCATTAAATACCAAATCCAAGACAGAAAAACTATCCGCGAAAGAGTCCGGTATGTATGATGACATGCGTCTGGTACTCGAGTTCTATGAACGCGGTTTTGATTTTATGCCTATAGATATATATAAAGCAAAGGCAAGACATTTCCAGATCATAGACGGAAAACTTATGCCGTCGCTCTCGACCATCAACGGTCTGGGTGACAAGGCTGCAGAACAGATAGAGGATGCAGCATCCAAGTATAAGTTTGTATCGCGTCAGGACTTTAAGCAGAAGAGTAAACTGGGTGAGACGACGGTCGAAGCCATGGCTGAGCTCGGAATTTTAAGTATGCTGCCGAAGTCCGATCAAATGTCGTTTGAAGATTTCTTTGGGAAGCCCGAACTACAACCGGGATAAGGACAAAAAAGCCCGTTTAAGGCGTTTGATTATGTACAGGTTTGATATTTTTTGCAATTATTTAAAAAAACACTTGCATTTTTATGATTTCTGTGATAATATATCAACGTTGCGAAAAGCAACGGCGATATTGGCGAATTGGTCAAGCGGCTAAGACGCCGCCCTCTCACGGCGGAAACAAGGGTTCGATTCCCTTATTCGTCATAGGACCTCGGAAGTTTCCGGGGTTCTATTTTTTTACAATTAATTAGCATGTCTTACTTTAAGGAGAAATATGTCAAAAACATTTATCTGGGATTTAGACGGAACATTACTAGATTCATACAAGACTATAGTTGACGGTCTGTATGATACATATAAGGAGTATGGAATAGAATTAGATAAAGAAGAAATACATAAGCATGTTATTACATATTCGGTATCTTCTTATATAAATAAGATGGCTGATATAACCGGCGTATCATTTGATGTAATGAAAGCCAGGTATTCGGAGATAGGAGAAGAGAAGAAAAAGAATATCAGGCTTATCCCCAATGCGAAGGAGACGTTGGAAGCTTTAGCTTTAAGAGGAGATAAGCTCTATGTGTTTACCCACAGAGGTAAGTCCACCGAATCAGTGCTTAAGCAGCTTGGTATATATGACTGTTTCGATGAGATAGTTACCAGCCAGAGCGGATTTGCACGTAAGCCGGAACCTGACGGGATCAATTACTTTGTTGATAAATACGGACTTGACCTTAAGCAGGTGTATTATGTGGGTGACAGGACTATAGATATGGACTGTGCCAAGAATGCAGGGGTAAACGGAGTGCTGTACCTAATAAAAGGCAGTTACTGTGAGCCTAACGGATCTGAGACATATATTGTAAAGGATCTTTATGATATTTTAAATCTATAATTTATATGATAGGGCAGAGAATGTTTCTCTGTCCAAATTTTTGTTAAAAATATACAAAAACTCCTTGACAATATTGTACAAAACCGCTAAAATAAATATTTGTGTGATTGTGTATTAAAGATTTTGATCTTTTATGCATATATTAATACAAAAAACTAAATATTGGAGGTGCTCCTGTGGAATACGTTATAGGAGCGGTGATCGGTTTAGTTGTCGGAGCTTTAATTGCTTACTTTGTAACAAAGAAGATCGTTAATGCCAAACGTGATAAGGCTGAGGCAGAAGATCTCAACAATGCAAAGAACAAGGCAAAAGAAATACTGGACAAAGCTAAGGTAGATGCCGAATCCGCGAAACGGGAAGCTTTGGTAGAAGTCAAAGAGGAGTCTCTCCGTTCTAAGAAGGAACTGGAAAAAGAAACCAGGGACCGCAAGAACGAGCTTCAGCACTATGAGAACAGAGTACTGAAGAAAGAAGAGAACCTCGACAGAAAGACCGAAGCGTTAGAACGCAAGGAAGCAAAGATTACCCTCAAGGAACTTGAACTCGACAAGTTAAAGGCTGAACTCGATGAAGCTCATGCAAAAGAGATCCAGGAACTTGAGAAGATATCTGGTTTGACCTCCGAACAAGCTAAGGAATATCTGCTTAAAACTGTTGAAGATGAAGTGAAACATGAAACTGCCGTACTTATTAAGGATCTTGAGACCAAGGCCAGAGAGGAAGCTGACAAGAAAGCCAAAGAGCTGATCATTACAGCGATTCAGAAGACTGCGGCAGATCACGTGGCAGAAGCTACGATCTCTGTCGTGCAGCTGCCAAGTGATGAGATGAAAGGACGAATCATTGGCCGTGAGGGACGTAACATCAGGACTCTTGAGACCATGACCGGTGTTGATCTTATCATTGATGATACTCCGGAAGCAGTTGTTTTATCATGTTTTGACCCTGTAAGACGTGAAGTTGCAAGGATCGCTCTTGAAAGACTTATTTTTGACGGCCGTATCCATCCCGCCCGTATCGAGGAGATGGTAGAGAAGGCTCAGAAAGAAGTTGAACAGATGATCCGCGACGAAGGTGAAGCAGCTATGCTTGAAGCCGGTGTCCATAACCTTCATCCCGAGCTCGTAAGATTACTTGGTAAGATGAAGTTCAGAACAAGTTACGGACAGAATGCTTTGAGACATTCCATCGAAGTAGCCATCCTTTCCGGACAGCTCGCCGGTGAACTCGGTTGTGACGTAAGACTCGCACGTCGTGCAGGTCTGCTCCACGATATCGGTAAGTCAGTCGATCAGGAGATGGAAGGTACGCATGTACAGATTGGTGTTGATCTTTGTAGAAAATACAAAGAGTCAGCCATCGTCATTAATGCGGTTGAGGCTCATCACGGTGATGTGGAATTCCAGTCACTTATCGCCTGCATAGTTCAGGCAGCCGATGCTATATCCGCAGCACGTCCCGGTGCAAGACGTGAGACAGTAGAAACATACACCACAAGACTTAAACAGTTAGAGGATATTACCGCAAGCTTTAAGGGAGTCGAAAAATCTTTCGCTATCCAAGCCGGTAGAGAAGTGAGGGTAATGGTAGTACCCGAACAGATCAGTGATGATGATATGGTTCTTCTCGCCCGTGATATTTCCAAGAAGATTGAAAATGAACTTGAGTATCCCGGCCAGATCAAAGTTAATGTCATCAGAGAATCACGAACAATTGATTATGCTAAGTAACGAAAAGACCTTCTGCTTTATGCAGAGGGTCTTTTAAGTTTCACAAAAATTTTATGAAGCTTTGCTCTTAATTCTACTTTACAAATCGCCGATTTTGTGCGAAAATAGGAGTGATGGGTTTTAAAATACTCAATTTTTATTTTACAATCTGAAAGGAGTATTAACATGACTTACACTCATGAAGTACAAACTATGTGTCCCGTAGCTAAGGGCGCAAAGCATGATCCGGCTCCTATACCTCAGGAAGGACAGTGGACCAAAGTTAAAAAGGTTGAAGAAATCAACGGCTTTACACATGGTATTGGCTGGTGTGCACCTCAGCAGGGCGCATGTAAGCTTACTCTTAATGTAAAGAACGGCGTTATCCAGGAAGCACTCGTTGAGACTATCGGATGTTCCGGTATGACTCATTCAGCAGCTATGGCAGCTGAGATCCTTCCCGGCAAGACCGTTTTAGAGGCTATGAACTCTGACCTCGTATGCGACGCTATCAACACCGCTATGAGAGAGCTTGCTCTTCAGATCATCTACGGCCGTACACAGTCTGCATTCTCAGATGACGGACTTGCAATCGGTGCAGGACTTGAGGATCTCGGAAAGGGCTTAAGAAGCCAGGTTGGTACCATGTACGGTACATTAGAGAAGGGGCCCCGCTACTTAGAGATGGCAGAGGGTTATGTAACAGGCATCGCTCTTGATGAGAACGATGAGATCATTGGATACCAGTTCGTTTCTTTAGGAAAGATGACAGACTTCATCAAGAAGGGCGACGATCCTACAACAGCTTGGGAAAAGGCTAAGGGTCAGTACGGACGTGTTGATGACGCAGTTAAGATCATCGATCCCAGAAAAGAATGATAACAGGAGGAGATTATAATGGCATTATTTGAATCATATGAGAGAAGAATTGACCAGATCAACAAGGTCATTTCACAGTATGGCATCTCCTCTGTAGAGGAATGCGAGACTATCTGCAAGAATGCAGGTCTTGATGTTTACGCTATGGTTAAGAAGAT
>JAFZQN010000020.1 GCA_017620375.1 Lachnospiraceae bacterium | reverse complement strand
CATTTGATCAAGTCTCTGATAGTAATCTCATTTTTCCCTTCAACATTTGCGTTACGTACTTCCAGGCTTACAAGGTTCGGAACGCTCCTTATCTGAAGCTCTGCCGAATCCTCTATCGTGATAACTCTTTGATCTTGTGGGATATAATTTGATAATGCGTTTAAGAAAGTTGTTTTTCCGGAGCCTGTACCTCCGGAAACAAAAATGTTATAGCCTGCAACAACAAGCTTCTTTAAGAACTCCGCAGCCTCTTCGGTAAGTGAACCGTATTCTATGAGTTTAGGAATAGTCATAACTTCCTGCGGAAATTTTCTGATGGTTATGACCGGCCCGTTTATGGCAATGGGCGGTAAGATCATATTAACTCTGGAACCGTCTTTTAAGCGGGCATCGACTATAGGACTGGCTTCGTTGATTATCCTGTTGGAGCCGGCAGCGATCTTCTGTACAACATCATCCAGTTTTTCCCTTGTATCAAAACATATATCGCGCCGGTTTAATGCCCCGTTTTTTTCTATAAAAATATCTTCGGTCCCATTTACCATTATCTCTGTAATGGAACTGTCGTCCAAAAGCTCCTGCAATACGTCAAGTCCTCTGATCGATGCATAAATATAAGCCTTTAGCCGCAGTTTTTCTTTAAGTGAAAGATAGTGTTCCCCCGAATACTTCAGTACCGTATCGGCTATATCCGAGTTGATCTCATCATCGTCCACTATCCCTTTGTTCTGTGCACGCCTTACGACTTCATTGCACAGTCTTTTCCTTTCATCTTTATCTAGTATATCTTATTCCCTCTTTCTTCAATATATTTTCCAAGCCTGCCCGAAAGCAGCATATCAAAGCTGTAATCTCCTTTAAGAAGGTCATCCTCGGGTACACATATCTCCATAGTTTTATCCAGAAGATCCCCCTTACCGCAGTAAGTAAGCTGTCTTTTCCACTCCTTTAGTTTTTTCCTGCTTCCGATGCTTTCCTTATACGGAGTGAATATCTTCTGTGCGCTGAGCAATACTTCCATACTTGCCGCACCTATTATCCCGACGTCAAATACGACACTGTCGTAAGCGGGATCTTTGCACAGATTTTCAACCAGATCATGCATATTTTCCGGAGACAAATCATACAGATCAAACCAGTGTGATACTCCGTTGATACACTCCAGATTACCCTTTTTGATTGTCATTCCTTTTATGAAATCCATAAGGCACGGCTGCATCCCGTTAAGATAAAAAATAATGTCTGTAAGATCTTTCTGAGCCGGATTCTTCTCCTTTCCGGGAAGTGTAAAAAACGGATCAAAGCTGACAAAAAGCGTACGTTCTTTTTCTGCCAGGAACAAGGCAAGAGCAAGGGCAAAGGTTGAACTGAAGCTGCCTCCCACCGGACTGCAGATACAATAAATCTTATTTGACTTTACAGCAGTACCCGCTGTCTTGATATCAGTCTTTTGAGATGCGTTAAATCTCTTCATTATCTCCTTCATGATATCATCCGATGACTGGTACTTAAATATGATATTGGTCTGCACTGCCGTATCATTTGCAGTATTGATCTCCGATAGTCCGCATACAACCGTTGCGTTAGATTCATTTTCACACTCCGCAAGAAGCGTCTCATCACATAACAGGACATCTATCCTGTTTTCCTTTTTATAGTCGTCATAGGCATTTTTATCTGTGAATATCAGGATCTGGAAGATCACATCTTCCCTCCTGTTCAGGTTCTTTGCCAATTCCTCAGCATATTCCCTGTCTTCTGTACGAATAGCCATTATTCTTTTCATGCTCAAACCTATGCTAAAAAGCATCCTTTCCGGGCACAGCACCCCGTACGTGATCAAAAAATCCGAAAAAGGGCGCAAAAATAAAACCCTGATATGATTTAAAAATGTGGGAGGCTCCTGTGGACGGAATAAAGAAACAAAAACCTTCAAAAAATCAAACAGTACAAAAAAATAAATCTGAAATAAAAAATGTTAAAGATAAAAAACTAAAAAAACTATAGAATAAAACGATATTGCCATCTGTTTACGACACGTATATCATACTCCTTAAACACTGCATTGTCAATAAAAATATAATTTTTTTTAATTTAAGTTGCATATTTGAAATCTATGGTATATAATCAACTCTAAATGCAAATGTATACTAGTGTATAAAAATACATAAATGAAAGGAAAAACCGGTATTCCGGTCGGTGAAAAGCTATGAATTACGCTGAGGAATCATTAAAGAAACACTACGAATGGAAAGGTAAGATAGAAGTTATCTGCCGCGCTCCTTTAGTTACAAGGGATGATCTTTCCCTGGCTTACACCCCCGGAGTTGCCCAGCCCTGTCTTGAGATACAGAAGGATGTTGATAAGAGTTACGAACTTACACGCCGTTCCAACTTAGTAGCGGTCATCACTGACGGAACCGCGGTATTAGGTCTCGGTGATATCGGACCTGAAGCAGGTATGCCCGTTATGGAAGGTAAATGTGCACTCTTCAAGTCCTTCGGCGATGTTGATGCCATCCCGCTCTGTGTTAAGTCTAAGGACGTAGATGAGATAGTAAAGACCGTAAGCCTTATCTCAGGTTCATTCGGCGGAATTAACCTTGAAGATATATCGGCTCCCAGATGTTTTGAGATAGAAAGAAGGTTAAAGGAAGTATGTGATATCCCGATCTTCCACGATGACCAGCATGGTACCGCAGTAGTTGTACTTGCAGCCATGATGAACGCATTAAAGCTTACCGGCAAGAACATTTCCGATATCCGCGTAGTTACAAGCGGTGCAGGTGCAGCAGGTATCGCCATCATCAAGCTTCTTATTAAGATGGGCTTAAAGGATGTAGTATTATGTGACAGAAAGGGCGCCATCTATAAAGGCCGTGAAGGTCTTAATCCTGAGAAGGAAGAAATGGCAGCCATTACCAATCAGCAGTTAAGAAAAGGAACTCTTGCAGATGTGCTTAAGGGTGCAGATGTATTTATCGGAGTTTCAGCTCCCGGTTGCGTTACTCCTGAGATGGTTAAGTCCATGGCTAAGGATCCCATCCTCTTCCCTATGGCTAACCCCACTCCCGAGATCATGCCCGACCTCGCTAAGGAAGCAGGTGCCGCAGTAGTAGGTACCGGCAGAAGCGATTTTGCTAATCAGATAAATAACGTTCTGGCATTCCCCGGAATCTTCCGTGGTGCTTTGGATGTCAGAGCTTCCGATATCAACGACGAGATGAAGATAGCAGCTGCAAAGGCTATAGCAGGATATATCCCCGAGGATCAGCTTACTCCCGAATACATCATTCCTTCGGCACTCGACAGAAATGTAGCAAAGGCTGTAGCTGAAGCAGTAGCAAAGGCAGCTAAGGAGACAGGCGTTGCCCGTCTTTAATATACACCGATCAGACATATATCCTTTACGAAAGGAGTACATAATATTATGATGAACCAAAGATCAAAGGCGACCGAATTATCGATCAATCCCAATACAAATCTGCTCGAGCAGGATCCTTATTCCTACCAGCTTCAGGATGTAAAGGAACCCGAGCTTTTCCGCCTGATCTATCCTTATACAGAAGTTCCTAAGATACCTTTTAACTACCGCCGTGTTCCTATGAACATGCCTGAGGATATCTTCATTACAGATACTTCATTCCGTGACGGACAGCAGTCACGTACTCCCTACACCACCAAGCAGATGGTAGACATCTACAAGATGCTCCACCGTTTGGGCGGTAAAAAAGGTATGATCCGTCAGACCGAATTCTTTGTATATTCGAAGAAAGACCGTGACGCGTTACAGGAATGTATGGAGCTTGATTATGAGTTCCCCGAGATCACTACCTGGATCCGCGCTTCAAAGCAGGATTTCGAACTTGCAAAAGATCTCGGCATAAAAGAGACCGGTGTTTTGGTAAGCTGTTCCGATTATCACATTTTCAAGAAAATGGGACTTACCCGTGCACAGGCCCTTGACAAATATCTTGGTATCGTTAAAGAGTGCTTAAGCCACGGACTCCGTCCCCGTTGTCACTTTGAGGATATAACAAGAGCTGACTTTTACGGATTCGTTATTCCTTTCGCAAGCGAGTTAAAGAAACTTTCGGAGGAAAGCGGTATCCCCATCAAGATCCGTGCATGCGATACGATGGGTTACGGCATTCCTTATCCCGGAGTAGCACTTCCCCGAAGCGTATCCGGTATCATCTACGGTCTCCAGCACTACGCAGGATTTACCAGCGATATGCTTGAATGGCATGGACATAACGACTTTTACAAGGGTGTTGTCAATGCTTCTACCGCTTGGATGTATGGTTGCGGTGCTGTTAACTGTTCATTACTCGGTATCGGTGAGCGTACCGGTAACGTACCTGTAGAAGCCATGGTTATGGAATATGCTTCTCTTAAGGGCCACTTCAACGGAATGGATCCTACAGTTATCACCGAGATAGCTGATTATATAGTTAACGAGACAGGTTACGAGCTTCCTCCCATGACTCCTTTCGTAGGAAGCCACTTCAACTTAACCCGTGCCGGTATACATGCAGACGGCTTGCTTAAGGATGAAGAGATCTACAATATCTTCGATACCGACAAGATCCTCAACCGTCCCGCTTCCGTTTCTGTAACCAATACCTCAGGACTTGCAGGTATAGCCTGCTGGATCAACCGTCACTACAAGCTTAACGGTGAGAAATCCATCGACAAGAAGCATCCTGTTATCGCTAAGATCAAGGAATGGGTTGACGCAGAATATGCTGCAGGACGTATTACGCTCATAAGTGACGAGGAGCTTGAGGCGCAGATCGCTTTATATAAAGACGAGCTTGCAGCTTCCGGTATTAATATCTAAAACAGAGCTGTCGCATAAAAGGGCGGCTCGGTCATATCTCAATCTTAATATCGCAATAAAACATTAAAGGGCTCTGTCTGGGCAGCATCCCGAGCGAGATTGCCACCAAAGGCAATTCGCTTCGGGAGCATACCCATCACGAGCCCTATATTTATGTCAATAAGCGATATTAAGATTTCGTCACGCCCAAGCCGCCACATATCACTTTGCAACTGCTCTGTTTCATATCTAACCCGGAAGCTGATACGTAAAAAAAGGCGTCACCTCTCAGTAACGCCTTTATATTAAGGGATCTGCCCCTCAAGTAAGTATTTATTAAAAACCAAAATATTTCTTCGCGTTATAGTATGACAGATCTGCCGCTATACCGCCAAGTATCTCTTCATCCCAGGCATATTCGCCGTTTTCTACATATTCGGCGAGTACGTTACACATGATACGTCTGAAGTATTCGTGGCGTGTATAGGAAAGGAAGCTTCTGGAGTCGGTGAGCATTCCGACAAAGTTTCCGAGTACGCCTTCGTTAGCAAGGGATTTTAAATGGGCTTCCATGCCTGACTTATTGTCATTGAACCACCATGCGGAACCATGCTGGATCTTGCTGATAGCCGATACTTCCTGGAAGCAGCCCATTATAGTTTCTATCACAGCGTTGTCATTGGGATTGAGGCTGTAAAGAATGGTCTTGGGAAGTCCTGATGCAAATTCACCGTTTAAGTCACAGGCATCAAGGAAATCCGCCAGGTTGGCACCGTTATCTGAGCCGAGTATCGCATCGTATCCCGTATCGGCACCAAGCCTATTAAACATTCTGGTATTGTTATTTCTCTTACATCCGTAATGAAGCTGCATTACCCAGCCGTTTTTGGTATACTCTCCTGCTAAGAATACCTGGATGGCAAGCTTATATTTATTGCAGTTTTCTGCACTTACGGTCTGTCCGGAAAGTGCAGCCTTTATTATCTCGTTTATCTCTGCGTCGGTATATGAGCATTTATACGGGATGTCGGTAAGACCGTGGTCAGCTATACAGCATCCGTGATCTGCAAAATATGCGATCCTTACCTTTAATGCTTCTTTTAACGAGGTATAATCTTTGATCTCGGTCCGAGCTGTTTTTCCTAAAAGCTCTATGTAACTCTTATATTCAGGCTTTTCGATATTTACCGCTTTATCGGGACGCCATGCAGGAAGCACCTTTACGGTAAAACTCTTATCTTCAGCTATTTTCTCATGCCAGTAAAGTGAGTCCACAGGATCATCAGTAGTACATATCACTTCAACATTTGAAGCCTTTATAAGACCGCGTGCGCTCATCTTATCGGGCTCTTCTTTTATCTTTTTGTTGCAAAGCTCCCAGAC
The DNA here is from genome assembly GCA_017620375.1 of Lachnospiraceae bacterium. Classification (GTDB taxonomy): domain Bacteria; phylum Bacillota; class Clostridia; order Lachnospirales; family Lachnospiraceae; genus RUG11977. Next base: position 5,650 of record JAFZQN010000020.1, on the reverse strand, counting down.
TTCCTCAGCTGTCTTTGAATTAAGAGGACCGTTATATCCGAAATACCTCTTTAATTCAAGATGGCTCCACTGATGCACAGGATTACCGATACATCTCTCAAGAGTCTCAGCAAATTTTATAAATTTATCATGATCCGATCCACTGCCGGTAACATACTCTTCCTCTACACCGTTGGCTCGCAGCAAACGCCATTTATAGTGGTCACCGCCAAGCCAGATCTGTGTGATATTCTCAAACTTCCTGTCTTCATATATCTCCTGAGGGTTAATATGGCAGTGATAATCTATGATCGGGAGCTTTTCAGCATATTTATGATAGAGCACTTTTGCATATTCATTTTTAAGGATAAAATCCTCATTCATGAAATTGTTTTCCATTATTTACTCTCCTAAGGAAGAAAACCCTCCGGGTTTTCTTTTGATCCAATCGCGCCAAGCGTCGCGCGAACCGACTGTCATCATTGCTTCGCAACGACGACATTTACCGCAAACATAGTTACTCATCGGTGACGTGCCTGTTTCGGCACCGAATAAACCGGGGTTATCTCTGAACTCTGCCCGATGCATCGCCGCCGGCAAGTTTCTTTACTTCATCAACAGTTACCATATTGTAGTCGCCTTCGATGCTGTGCTTTAAGCAGCTGGCTGCAACCGCAAAATTAATGGTGTCCTGTCCGCTGTAATCATTAAGGCATGCATAGATAAGTCCGCCGCCAAAGGAATCTCCGCCACCTACACGGTCAACGATATGTACGGGATATGTACGGCTGAAGAAAAAGTCGCTTCCGTCATAAAGCATACCTGCCCAGTCATTGTCATTGGCTGAAATGGAACCACGAAGTGTGATAGCCACCTTCTTAAATCCAAATCTTGAAGCAAGCTGAAGAGCTACATCCTTATAACCTTCATGGTCAACCTTACCTGATGTAACATCGGTATTTCTTGCCTTGATGCCAAATACATCGTCGGCATCCTGCTCATTTGCTATACATACATCAACATACTTGCAAAGCTCGCCCATTACCTCACCGGCCTTCTCTTTTGACCAGAGCTTGTTACGGTAATTAAGATCACAGCTGACTGTAATACCTTTCTTCTTAGCAGCCTTAACTGCCTCTAAGCAGATCTCAGCTACATTGTCTCCGAGTGCAGGTGTAATACCTGTAAAATGGAACCAATCAGCACCTTCAAGTATGTCATCCCAGTCAAACTCATCCTTTGTAGCCTGGGAGATGGAAGAACCTGCTCTGTCATATATAACCTTTGAAGGACGCTGGCTCGCACCCTTCTCCAGGTAGTAAATGCCGAGTCTGTCTCCGCCGCGTAATATCTCATCTGTATCTACGCCGAAACGTCTTAAGGAGTTAACACACGCCTGACCTATCTCATGCTTGGGAACCTTACTTACAAATACAGCATCAACACCGAAGTTGGCCAGGGAAACTGCTACATTTGCCTCTCCGCCGCCGAAGGTAGCTCCATACTTTTCTGCCTGTACAAATCTGTAATATCCTTCAGGTGCAAGTCTTAACATTATCTCACCGAATGTAATAACTCTCTTCATCTCATCAATACCGACCGCTCTTATTATAAGCCGTCGTCTCCTTTCGTAATCTTTTCTTTCCTGGTCATTGCCCAATCTAATGCTTTGGTCAGGCTCATCACTTATTTATGTTTTTTACCAGATCTACTGCTTCTTTACAAAGTCTCTCTATCTCATCAAATCTGCCTTCAGCTATGAGCTTTTTGTCCACCATCCAGCTGCCGCCGCAGGCTATAACCTTATTAAACGAAAGATAATTGCAGATGTTTTCGACATTTATACCACCGGTAGGCATGAACTTGACATTACCGTAAGGAGCTGCCATAGCCTTTATAAGTTTAAGTCCTCCAAGTGCTTCTGCCGGGAAGAATTTAACCACTTCAAGGTCAAACTCCAAAGCTGCCTCGATATCACTCGGATTTGCACAGCCGGGTACCATGGGTATTCCCTTATCTACGCAGTAACCGACTACCTTGGGGTTGAGTCCGGGACTGACTATAAACTTTGCACCTGCAGCTACCGCTCTATCCACTTGTTCTGTCTTAAGCACTGTACCTGCACCAACCAGCATATCAGGGAATTCTTTTGACATGATCTTTATAGCTTCTTCAGCCGCATCAGTCCTGAATGTAACCTCCGCACAAGGTATCCCGCCGTTTATCAATGCCTGTCCAAGTTTTACAGCATCCTCTGCCTTATCAATGGCTACTACCGGAACTATCTTTATTTCCGATATCTTTTTTAATATATCATTCATTATACAACCTTTCCGCAGGTTTATAGATCCATATCGTACCCGCTAAAAAACGTCTGTTAAAGTCATAAAAGATATTTTTCTCTCTTTCACAACTTACCTCATTTTACAGTATACACTTTCATAACCGATAATGCTATATATTTCTTGCTTTTTTCTTTTTCAAAAAAAAAGATTCCTGTTAAGGAATCGTGATCATATGCCGATATATCTTTACGGAGTAGTGTGGATCAAACCGGATCGTACCGGTTTAACAGGTATTATACATAGGAGAATGAAAATGGCCAATTACCTTGAAATAAAAAACGTATCCGATGGTTATGTCGGAAAAGTAAGGCAGGATCTGAAGTTTAAGACAGGAAACTTTGTTTGGAAAATCTTCTTTAACATCCCACTCAATCCTTCCACAGTGAATAATCAGAACCTTACCGTGACCAATGCGGCAGGAAAAGCACTCAGCACATATATCACTTACAATTCGGAGCTTCACGCCATCGAGATAGCCCCGAGGGAAGCTTATGCCCAGGGAGAGTCTTATTTCCTTCACGTAGGCAAGATGGTAGAATCCCGTGGCGGTCAAAGATTGAAGGACGAGATCAGTATAGAATTTGCTGTATAAAGTTACTATCCGAGAGAGGCTGTTCTAAGTGCATGAGTAAACATTAGCTGCGTCAGCAAAATCCCCCGACATTACCGTCGGGGGAATCCTAATATCATCTTATTATATCTTTATCTTACGAAACTCCTCTTAATGCCATCTTTCTGCAGTAAAGGTCTTCGTCCACATCATCATCTACTTTATCTATCTCAGCGCCCAAGCTCTTAAGCTTAACCTCGAACTCTTCATATCCACGCTCGATATACTCAACCTGCTCAACTACGCTGAATCCGTTGGCTACAAGGCCTGCGATAACAAGTGCTGCACCTGCTCTTAAGTCAGGTGAACAAATGGTGGCACCGGTAAGCTTCTCAACACCGTTAATGATCGCAATGTTGCCTTCTACTCTGATGTTGGCTCCCATTCTGGTAAGCTCATCCACATACTTAAATCTGTTATCAAAGATATTCTCTGTAACGGTACTTGTTCCGCGGCTTAATGCAAGTAAAGTGGTCATCTGAGGCTGCATATCGGTCGGGAAACCGGGATATGCGAAAGTCTTGATCTGTGCACTTGAAAGTCTGTCATTTGATACAACACGGATGGAGTCATCGTTCTCGATAACTTCCGCACCGATCTCAGAAAGCTTAGCTGATATAGCTTCCATATGCTTAGGGATGACGTTCTTAATAAGTACGTCGCCTCTGGTAGCTGCTGCTGCCAGCATGAATGTACCGGCTTCTATCTGATCGGGGATAACCGCATAAGTGCTTCCGTGAAGCTTCTCAACGCCCCTGATCTTTATAACATCGGTACCTGCGCCCTTTATATTTGCACCCATACTGTTAAGGAAGTTAGCTACGTCAACAATGTGTGGTTCTTTTGCTACATTCTCTAAGATGGTCTGACCGGGTGTAAGTGCAGCTGCAAGCATAACATTAATGGTGGCACCTACAGAAACGATATCAAAGAAGATATGGCTTCCCTTAAGTGTGGTGGCTTCTGCAGAAAGTACGCCGCCGTAGGTAACTTCTACTTTAGCACCTAACTGTCTAAAACCTTTTATATGCTGTTCTACGGGACGGCTTCCGATGTTACATCCTCCGGGAAGTGGAACCTGTGCGCGCTTATACTTTCCGAGAAGTGCTCCAAGCAGATAGTAGGAACCTCTCATCTTACGCATGTTCTCGTTGTCGACAACAAAGCTGCACATAGAACCCACGATCTTAACTGTGTGTCTGTCAACTCTGTCAACTATAGCGCCCATGTCACGGATGGCATCAAGAAGGACATTTATATCCCAGACATCGGGAAGATTCTCGATGGTAACCATTTCATCCGACATAATGGCAGCAGCTACAATACCGAGGGCTGCATTTTTAGCGCCGTTTATTACGACATCTCCGGCAAGGGATTTCCCGCCCCTAATAATATATTTGCTCATTTATGTACTGGTATAATGCCCTTTTGCAAAGGCATTTCCTTTCATTTTACTATATACTTCTAGTTCTATTTCTCCCTATTATAACCTTTTGTAACATTTTTGTAAACTATTTTTTTAAAAAATTTTGTAAATAATTAAAAAAAGCCTTTGACAAACGCTATTTATCAATTATAATTAAAATTGGGGCAGTGAATGATAACCATGCTATTAATGTAGAAACACGGAGGTTTTTATGGATGTCAAGCGTATTGGGATAAACGAAGTGAAAAGCGGTATGCTGGTCGCCTATGACGTAATAAACGAAGCGGGACAGCTGCTTTTTCCTGCCGGTGCCAGGCTGACAGAAAAAGCTATAGCCCGTATGCGCTTTCATGCCGTACCGTTTATAAGGATATATATTGAAGATTCGTCAGTAGTTATAGACGACGGAGTAGATGAGCAGTCATTCTTTGAAAAACTAAGAGAGACCGAAGAATTCATCGAGTTTAATGAGAAGTTCACGGATGTTGCCGCCACCTTCGAGGAAGAAATGCGCAGGGTCCTGCGTGAAGGCGGAGATACGGACAGTACTTCTCTTTCAAACGGAGTAAAAAAGATACTCGGTTCATGTCGTTCGGGCATACAGGTATTTGACCTGCTTCACTGTTCAAGGACCTATGACGAGGTCGTGTTTGCACATTCACTTAACGTTGCCATCATCAGTGCAGTGCTCGGCGGATGGTTGCATTTTAGTGCCGAAGACATCGATACTCTGATCGTATGCGGCATATATCACGATATCGGAAAGCTCGTCATACCGAAAGAGATCATCGATAAGCCCGGTCCTCTTACTCCCGATGAATTTAACGTGATCAAGACTCATACCACCAAAGGATATGCCATCCTTAACAAGATGAATCTCGACAGACGTGTAAAGCTTGCAGCACTTATGCATCACGAGCGAAGCGACGGATCCGGCTACCCGTTCGGAGTAACCGGTGACCGCATGGACGATCTGACAAAGGTTATCGCCATAGCGGATGTCTACGAAGCCATGACAGCTCCCAGAAAGTACCGTAAGGCAAGATGTCCTTTTGAAGCGGTCAGAATGTTTGAATCAAGCGGTCTGTCACTGTATGATACTTCGTTCCTTATGACATTCCTTGAGCATATCACGATGTGCTACATGGGATACAGAGTAAAATTAAACGACGGTACCATCGGCACCATCGTCTACATGAACAAGCAGGATGATACGAGACCTATGATCAGAGTAGGTTCCGATTATATCAACCTGTTCCGGAACCCGGAATTATACATTGAAGAAATACT
>JAFZQN010000019.1 GCA_017620375.1 Lachnospiraceae bacterium | reverse complement strand
TCGGAGGTAGGAGTAAATCTTATCCCCAATACAAAGAGCGTAGAATGGAAATCCCTGGAAGCCGGTGCTTATAGCTGGACAAGTGACAAGTTTACCGTATTTGACGGTTCATCCTGGGTCACGGCTTCCAAAGAAGCTATAAGCTACTATATGGATCCCAGAAACTTCCTGGACTACGATACCATATTCCAGTTTGAGCTCTTAAATTACAATCCTTCATATCAGACCAAGGACGGTATCAATACGATCCTTAAGAACACTGCCATGAAGGATTCAACATACACTTACACGGATGACCTTGGAATACAGAGAAGCATCTCGTTTACCGATACCTTTGCCATGGCGGCAGAGTATTCGGGTGTAAGTCCGCTCCATCTGGCATCCCGTGTAAAGCAGGAGGTTACCATCGGATCAACGGCCATGAGTAACAGCGTGACAGGTACGGTAGCAGGATATGAAGGTCTGTATAATTACTTTAATATCGGAGCTTACCACAGTACCGAGACCGGCGGAGCCATAGCCAACGGACTTAAGTTCGCACAGAACGGTTCGAGCAGTGAAGACCTCAATATGAAATGCCTTATCCCCTGGAACAACCGTTTAAGATCCATATTCGGCGGCTCGTTCTATATAGGCAACAACTATATCAACAGGGGACAGAATACCATTTATCTTCAGAAGTTTAACGTGACTGCCACTTCCACATATAACCATCAGTACATGGCCAATGTCGAAGCACCTTACTCTGAAGGAAAGCGTTTTTATGCAGCATATGAGAATCCGGGAGATATCCCGATAGTATTCTCTATCCCGGTATATCTGAATATGCCGGAGACACCGTGTCCGGTACCTGCAAAGGCTTACAATCCGAACAACTGGCTTAAAAGCCTTAAACTGTACGACAAGAACGGTAATGCACTTAGCCTTACTCCTACATTCTCGGCAAAGAAGGATCAGGAGTACAACCTGATAGTAGGTTATGATACGGATTATATAAAGGTATCCACAACTACGGTAAGTTCACTCGCTAAGGTAGAGGGTGACGGATACTTCTATCCTTCGGTAGGAAACAACAGAATGGTGATCCCTGTAAGGGCAGAGAACGGAGATATAAGAGAGTACGTGATCAACATTGTACGTGAGGAGCAGGTACTGACACCTACGCCTACACCCGAGGTGACACCTACACCGGAAGTGATAGCAACTCCCACACCTGAGGAGACGCCCACACCTACACCGGAAGTAACGGCAACACCTACACCTGAGGAGACGCCTACACCTACACCGGAAGTAACGGCAACACCTACACCTGAGGAGACGCCTACACCTACACCGGAAGTAACGGCAACTCCCACACCTGAGGAGACGCCTACACCTACACCGGAAGTAACGGCAACTCCCACACCTGAGGAGACACCTACACCGGAGGTAACAACAACTCCTACACCTGAAGATACACCTACTCCCGTGCAGGACGACAGACCTACTCCGACTCCGGAGGAAATAGAAGGAGTAGCAAGAACTTAATTGAGAATAAACATTAGAAAGGCGGTGGGCAGATGAAAGGACCGGCAAGGATGCTAGTGCTGACAGTTTGCCCATTGCTGCTCTTTATACTGGCATTTTCAAATATACAGGTGCATGCATCCAGTGCGGATATAACCATTTCTTCGGATTCGGATATATATCATAAAGGGGATACGGTGAGTATATCGATCGAGATAGAAGCGGATGTTATCCCGGGTGATTTTGAGGGGTATCTGCTGTATCCCGAGGATGTACTTACATATGTCTCGGGCCCCGGCGTAGTGAGCGGCGGAGAAGGTATACTTAAGATAAGTGACCAGGTGGAAACGGAAACAAAGACTTCAAGAAAGTATGCTCTGAAATTTAAAGCGACGGGACTTGGTAACGCCGAAATATCGTTAAGGGAAGATCCGGAGCTTTATGAGTACGAAGAAGGATACCTTATGTCGGTATCAAGCAATGTACTCAGGCTTTCTGTCACGGCTTCAGCCAAGGATTCATCCGATGCTTCTCTTGCTGTCTTAAAGGTTAGTCCCGGTACACTTACACCAGCTTTTGATACGGATGTGACCGAGTATGAGGTAAAGGTACCCGAAGGCACCGGAAAGCTGGTAGTAAGCGCTGCTGCATCCGATATGGATGCGGTAGTGGATGTAAAAGGAAATGAAAGCCTGGTATCGGGGACCAACAGGATAGAGATAAAAGTGACCGCACCCGATGGCAGCACAAAGTTATACGTGATAAAATGTGAGTGTGGAGAAAAGAAGGAGGACCCGATAGACGATCCTCAGACCACGGATATCCCCGTGCCCACAGAACCTGTACCTACCGAACCCGGCGTAAAAAACGGTATCAGTGCAGTGCAGAAGGGTGAAGAGATACACTTACTGTGTGACAATGAATTTGTCGTGACAGAACCTGATGAAAGTATTATAATACCTGAAGGTTATGAAAAAACGTATCTGAAGATAGACGGACTGTCCATCCCGGTATATGCCTCAAAGGATGAGGGAAAGGATTCTTTCCTGCTGATAGTCATAAAGGACAATAACGGTGCTCCGGTACTTTATTCCTACGACCGTGCGGAGAAGACCTTACAGCGCTACAAAGAGAAAAGTACAAAACAGACCGGAATGGTACTGACTGAATCAATAGAAGCTCTGGAACTGGCTCAGAGCTATGAGAAAAGCCTAAATACACTTACCATAATAATAGCGGTACTGAGTGGTCTTACACTGGCACTGCTCATTATAGTGATAAGCCTTTCGGTAAAGAACAAAAACGACGAATTATAACCCAAAGCTTACAGAGGAGATGAAACTATGTTATGTGATGTTTGCCAGACCAGACAGGCAAAGATTTTTTATACGGAAATAGTAAACGGACAGAAAAAAGAACAGCATCTGTGCGAGCAGTGCGCATCCGAATATACTGCAGTCCCCTTAAATGAACTCTTGGGGGGACAGGGACTTTCTTCGGTCGGAAGTATACTCTCGGGTATCCTTTCAAGCTATGCAAAGGGTAAAAGCCTTAAAAATGACGATCACAAGGAAACGGTATGTCCTGAGTGCGGTACTACCGAATCTGAGTTCTTAAAGACGGAAAGAGCCGGCTGCCCTTTCTGCTACAATGTGTTCAGTGATATGATATTAAAGAACTTTAAAGCCATGCAGGGAGGTATGACGCACATCGGTAAGGAGCCTTCCTTTGCAAAGCTCATAGAGATAAAAGATGTGATCCCCGTTAAGCCCGGAAGAGGCGATATGGGAGATAACGACAGGAAGATAACGCTCGATGCGGATCTCGATCCTTCGGATGGTGTAAGCATGGCAAAAGAAGACGGAAAAAAGACAGCACCTAAAAAGACAGGAAGACTGCAGACACGTTCGGCAAAGATAAGCGAACTGAAGGAACAGTTAAAAGAAGCCTTAAAAGTTGAAGACTACGAGCTTGCAGCCAGCTTAAGAGACCGGATAAAGTCGTATGAGGTGAAGAATGAAAAAAAGAAAAAATAAATGGTATTACGACGCAAATGCATATCATGAGGTGGTGCTTTCGGGAAGCGTGACACTGGCCAGAAACCTGGCTGATTTTGATTTCCCGGCTAAGATGAGCGAGGAAGACGCAGCAGAGGTGGTATCGCGCGTGAGAGGCATCACCACCGAGCTGAGCGCCCGTGAGGGCAGGGAGTACTATTCCTGCAGAGTGGATAAGCTCAGCAATACCGAAAAGGACTGCCTGATAGAAAGCCACACCATCACTCCTTCGCTTAAAAGGAGAAAGGACCCTGCGGGACTTATCATCTCAGAGGATGAGAGCATCAGCATAATGGTAAATGAGGATGACCATATACATATCCAGGCGACAAAGGCGGGCTATAACTTAAGGGATGCCTATAAAACCGCCAATCGTATAGATGATTATATTGATTCGGTCATGCCTTACTGTTTCAGTGAAAAATACGGATATCTCACATCGAAGTTGCAGGATACCGGTACGGGTATGCATGCGTCTTATCTGCTTTCGCTCCCGGGTATCACCATGGGCGGTAAAGTTGACGCATTACAGGAGGAAATATCCCGGTTTGATGTATCATTAAAAGGTATATACGGTGACGGTTCCAAGAGCGCAGGCTTTATATTCCAGCTTATAAACCGTAAGACTTTAGGGTTTACTGAGAATGAGATACTGGAAAACTTAGAGCAGGTGACCGCGCAGATAGTCGATATAGAAAAGAAGCTCAGAAAGGGCCTGTTTAAAAATGTCGGTACCGAGATCACGGACCGTATATACAGATCCTACGGAGTACTTAAATACGCAAAAAATCTTCCGCAAAAGGATGCTATGGTACTTCTGGCACAACTGAAACTTGGCTCCGACTGCGGTGTGATAAAGATAAAGGGTGGCGGCAGTGCTCTTCACAGGCTTATGATAGAGATGCAGCCGGGCAATCTGCAGACCATATATAAAAAGAATATGGGCAGCGCCCAGCGTGACGAATACAGAGCAAAATATTTAAATGAACATCTTCCGGAGCTTATACCGGATGAAGATGCGGAGGAATAAAAATTGTACGAGAGATTTACTGAACAGGCCAAACAGGTAATGAAGATAGCTGAGGATGTATCCGAACAACTCGGACATAACTATATGGGCACCGAGCATATCCTCATCGGCCTTTTGGAGGCTGAAGGCGTGGCATCCAAGATACTTGTGACCAACGGCCTTGATAAGGAAAAACTGATGGAGCTTATAGACCAGCTCATAGCTCCCGACGGAAAGGTTGGGTTTGCGGAGGTAAGCAATGTAACTCCCAGAGCCCGCAATATTATTGCAAAGAGCTACGATATAGCGAACAGATTTAAGAGCAAGCAGGTAGGTACGGAGCATATCCTGCTTTCGCTTATTACCGAAAAAGACTGTATAGCCATCAGATTGCTCAATACTATCGGTATCGATTTAAGAAAGATATACACCGACTGCCTTAATACCATGGGTGTTAACCCGCAGGATGCAAGACTGGATACCCCCAAGGGGAAATCGGGTGAGAAGGGGGCCACTCCCACACTCGACAGATACAGCCGTGATATGACCAAGCAGGCAAGGGAAGGAAAGCTCGATCCCGTGGTAGGCAGGGAGGAAGAGATAAGAAGAGTTATCCAGATCCTTTCACGCCGCACCAAGAACAATCCTTGCTTAGTGGGTGAGCCCGGAGTAGGAAAGACAGCTATCGTAGAGGGACTTGCCAGAAAGATCGTGGAAGGTGACGTACCTGATACCGTTAAAAACAAGAGAGTCGTAACGCTCGATCTTTCGGGCATGGTAGCAGGCTCAAAATACAGGGGTGAGTTCGAGGAAAGGATCAAGGCGGTGATCGCCGAGGTCATCAACTCGGGAGATGTCATCCTGTTCTTAGACGAGCTCCATACCATTATCGGAGCCGGCGGAGCGGAAGGTGCGCTTGATGCATCAAATATCCTTAAGCCTTCACTTGCAAGAGGTGAACTGCAGCTTGTAGGTGCCACCACCAGAGAAGAATACAGAAAGCATATCGAAAAAGACGCAGCACTTGAGCGTCGTTTCCAGCCGATAGATGTGGATGAACCTACTTTAGATGAAACCTTACAGATACTTAAAGGGCTCCGTCCCGCATATGAGGCACATCATAAGGTTACCATAACCGATGAAGCCTTAGAGGCAGCAGTTAAGCTTTCTTCAAGATATGTAAATGACCGTTTCCTTCCGGATAAGGCCATAGATCTTATGGATGAAGCATCTTCTCGCATCAGACTCGAGGTATTTACCGATTCGCCCAAGCGTAAAGCAGCTGAAGAAAAGCTGAAAGCTCTTGAGAGCGAAAAGGAAGAAGCCATAAAGAAAGAGGAATACGAAAAGGCCGGAACAATAAAGAAAAAGCAGGCCAAGCTAAAGAAAGAGATCGAAAAGATCGACGAAGAGATAAGGGCAAAAAGAGAGGATCAGGAGCTTTTTGTAACCGGAGAGGACATAGCGGAAGTTATATCCAGCTGGACCAAGATCCCTGTTAAAAAGCTTGAAGAGGAAGAAAGCGAACGCTTAAGAAAACTTGAAGAGATACTGCATAAGCGCGTAGTAGGACAGGAGGAAGCGGTAACAGCCGTTGCAAAGGCAATAAGGCGAGGCAGGGTAGGACTTAAGGATCCCAACAGACCTATCGGTTCATTCTTATTCTTAGGACCTACAGGTGTAGGAAAGACAGAGCTTTCCAAAGCTTTAGCAGAAGCAGTGTTCGGTACCGAAAACTCCATGATAAGAGTTGATATGTCCGAGTACATGGAAAAGCACAGCGTATCGAAAATGGTAGGTTCACCTCCCGGATATGTAGGTTATGACGAGGGTGGCCAGCTTTCTGAAAAGATCAGGAGAAATCCTTATTCGGTAGTGCTTTTTGACGAGATAGAAAAGGCTCACCCCGATGTGTTTAATATACTTCTCCAGGTGCTTGACGACGGTCATATCACCGATGCACAGGGCAGAAAAGTAAGCTTTAAGAACACCATCATCATCATGACATCGAATGCCGGTGCACAGAACATCATAGCTCCAAAGACACTTGGATTTTCAAGTGAGAATGATGCCAAGGCAGATTACAACCGTATGAAGGACGGCGTAATGGATGAGATAAGGCGTATTTTTAAGCCTGAGTTCTTAAACCGTATCGATGAGATAATCGTATTCCATTCACTTAGCCGTGAGAACATTAAAGAGATAGTATCCATAATGTTTAACAGGATATCAGCAAGAGCTCTTTCGGAGCTTAACATCAAGCTTAAGAGTACCGAGGAGTTTGTGGAGCATATCGCGGAAAAAGGCTTCGATGAAAAGTATGGTGCAAGACCTTTAAGAAGAGCCATACAGAATGAGGTCGAAGACAGGATGAGCGAGGAGATATTGATGGGCAATATCAAGTCAGGCGATACCGTCACGGTGGGCTATGACAAAGAGCATAAAAACACCACCTTTAAGAGAAAAGCAGCCAGGAAGTAAATTTAAAAGAATAGGGTAAAAAATTATAGAAAAAAATAAATTATATTGTGGTAATTTCCCCTATTTTCTGTTATAGTATAAGAGGAATATATCCATTTCTTACAAATATCATGGGAGGATTTTATGTTAGTCGTTAAGTCATTGATACAGAACGAGAAGGATGGCACACTCAGCTTCGGAGATTTTTCACAGAAGGAAAAACAGAAGAAGTCGGATTTCGAGCACAGCGGCGACCTCTATAAGGTTAAATCATTCTACGAGATAACCAGACTTGAGAAAAACGGAGCATTTGTATATGAGTCGGTGCCCGGCACATCCGTTTTTAATCTTAAGGTATCCGGCAAAGAGATAGATTTCAGCGTTACCGGTAAGGGCGACGTACAGATAACCGTAGAACTCGAGGCAGAAAAGGATTACGAGGTATCGGTCGGCGGAGAAAGCTTAGGTATCATGAAGACCAATCTCGGCGGTAAGCTTACATTTAGTGTTGAAGCAGATGAAAACGAAAAGAAGGATGTTAAGATCTGCGAAAAATAATATATGTTGAAAGCTGCAATAGCAGTGATGACAGTCAAATAAGATGCCGTGCGGCCATGAAAATGGCTGCATGGCTCTTTGTGCGAAAAGGAGAGCCATATGGCTAAGGCAAAAAGCGTATTTTTTTGTAAGGAATGCGGTGCGGAATCACCCAAATGGCTGGGGCAGTGTCCGGCGTGTAAAGCATGGGATTCCATGGTGGAAGAGCCGAATGCCGGAAAGAAAAGCATAAATAAAGCCGCATCGGCATCCCCGGTTAAAAGAGCGATGCCGGAGAAGCTTTCGACCGTCAAGGTACAAAATGATCTGAGGATTGTAACCGGAGTCGAAGAGTTTGACAGAGTGCTCGGCGGAGGTATAGTGGATTCGTCACTGGTACTGGTCGGAGGAGATCCCGGTATCGGAAAATCTACATTACTCCTTCAGATATGCAGGATACTGGCAGGACTTGATGTTGATGTCCTTTATATCTCGGGCGAGGAATCGGTCGGACAGATAAAGATGAGAGCAGACAGGCTGGGAGACTTTAAAGGCGATATAGAGTTACTCTCGGAAAACAACCTGGATAATATAGAAGAACTTGTAATAGAAAAAAGACCGAAGGTGGTCGTGATAGACTCAATACAGACCATGTTCAGGGAAGATATAGCTGCAGCTCCCGGAAGCGTAAGTCAGGTTAGAGAAACTACTGGCTCTCTTTTAAGACTTGCAAAAGGCTACGGTATTACGATATTTATTGTGGGCCATGTTACAAAAGAAGGTGTAGTGGCAGGTCCGAGAGTGCTGGAGCATATGGTGGATACAGTGCTGTACTTTGAGGGGGATAACTCTACCGATTATCGTGTATTGCGGGCCGTTAAAAACAGATTTGGTTCCACCAATGAGGTCGGCGTATTTGAGATGAGGAGCGACGGACTTAAAGAAGTACGTAATCCCTCGGAATACATGTTGCAGGGTACTCCCGTAGGGGAACCGGGTTCGGTTATCACAGCCACTATGGAAGGCACCAGACCGATCATGCTGGAGATACAGGCACTCTGCTGTCAGACATCTCTCAACATACCTAGAAGGACTGCGGTCGGTATTGACTACAACAGGGTAAACCTGCTTATGGCGGTACTCGAAAAGAAGCTGGGACTGAAGCTCTCGTTTTGTGATGCATATGTGAATGTGGCAGGCGGCATGAAGGTAAATGAGCCGGCACTCGATCTTGCTATAATTATGGCGCTTCTTTCAAGTTATTCCAATAAGGCTTTGGGAGAAAAGACCATAGTATTCGGTGAAGTGGGACTTACGGGAGAGATAAGAGGAGTATCGCAGGCAGAACAGCGTGCGGCAGAGGCAGCACAGCTCGGTTATGAACATATCATCCTTCCGAAGGTGAATCTGAAATCGGTAAGCCGCAGCGGACTGAAGCTTACCGGAGTAAGTCATATATCTGAGTTGATGCGTTTGTTCTAGTAATAGATTTTTAGAGGTTGTTTTATGATTAAAAAGAAAAACATCATAATAGCCGCCGTGGTTATTGTGATACTGGCAGTTTTATTTATCGGGTTTAAGCTTTTGGTAAAAGTCGGTAATCCCAAGTATTTCTATAACTACCTGCATGATGCAGCAGGAAGCCGGCAGGTCGAAAGCTTTAAGTCAAATACGGCAAATGCCGATCTGAACAGAGCTGAAGCTACAGAAAATACCGATCCCGATAAAAGAGGCGTGGTCCAGCGTATAGAAGTGGACGGAACGGTAGTTGACAGCTACACAAGAGCTGAAAAAATAGATTTTTCCGAGAATCTTTTAAAAAGCATCTCGGATATCCAGGGACTTGTAACTTTCAGAGGCAATTACACCAGGACAAAATCCTCCGCAGGTGCTCCGGAACTCACAAAGGAGAAGTTCTCCGATAAGACCTGGACATATGCTACGGGTAAGATACTTAAGAGCAACGGTGTGGATTACTGGTCGGGCAACGGCTGGACAGGACAGCCTCTGGTCATCAGATGGAGTAAAAGTACGCGTGCTGTCATGAACATGTACGATACTTTTAAGGACAAAGAAGGTCTGGTCGAAGTTATCTATCCCGGTATGGACGGCAATATCCGTTTCCTGGATATGGAGACAGGTGAAGAGACACGTCCCGTGATAAACGTGGGCATGACCTTTAAGGGCACCGCTTCCCTCTATCCGGACGGAAAAACACCGCTTCTTTTCTGTGGC
>JAFZQN010000018.1 GCA_017620375.1 Lachnospiraceae bacterium | reverse complement strand
GTTTATCTGGTTTAAGGCACATAATTACTACCTTGGAGGAAAACCTGAGGTATGGGTACTGGAGAATGTAGATCATGAATCTCATACAAAGAAGGAGATATCATTTAAAGATGAGATTCCGGACCTTCCGGCTGATGACCGGAATGTGATCGGTACATGGGAAGTATGCGGACTTTTAAGCAATCCCGAGGAATTTATCCCCGGTCAGCCGGGTAATTTCCCGCCGGAATCGCTGTACTGGCGTAAAGCCGTATTTTCACCGGACGGCAGTCTTACCAATACATTTGGTACACTTGCAAGTGGAAAGACCGATATTATCGGTGCACCTGTTTGGTGTTGGGTTAATGGATACGCAGTTAATACCAAGATCAGTACGACATCCGAGTACATATTCCGAGAGATTGATGGTGTAACTTACCTTTTCATCCAGTGGAAGAGTGGCGATTATCTGTACGGCGGCGAAGTTCCATTCTGGTATGTATTTAAGCGTGCCGACCGGGACGCTTCTGTATAAACTATTTCGATCAAAGGGACGGTTATATGATTAATTTCAACCGGATAACCGTCCCAATGATTATTGTATAATGGAGGAGAGAAGATAATGATAAGAGAAGTTCGCCGTGAAGAAATCCCGGCATGTGTTAAGCTGATCAAAAAAAGTTTTATGACTGTAGCCGATGAATACGGAATAACTGAAGAAGGAGCTTTAAATGCAAAAAGTATTGTATGTCGGTTTTAAAGGGAAAAACAATGCTTCAGGTATGCTTACAGAGCAATTATCTTCCGAACACCTGCTCCTTACTAATTCGTTTGAGGGACTAAAAAAGGATATTGATTCCATCTGTAAAGAATATGATCATATTATAATGTTTGGTGTTGATAAGTCACTGGTTTCAACGGTGAGAATAGAAAAGGCAGCAGCTGTGGCCGGTGAAAAGATGGTATCCTGTTTTAATACGGAACGATTGGCAGGATCATTAAAGGTTGTCGGAATATCCGCAGTGATATCGGATAATCCTACAGCATATCTTTGTAATGAAGCATACTGGCATGTACTTAAGAAGTTTTCGGGGAGAGCAGTTTTTATACATATTCCGACGATAAAATATGTGGACGAAAGTTATATAAATAAAATTAAACAGGCTTTGAAATATATGGAGGAGTCATAATGAAATTGGAAATAAGACTGGTCACAATAGAAGATTATGATGCGATATATGCTCTTTGGAACGCTACAGAACAGAGCCGAAGGGCATTAAACCCTGTAGATGATTCCCGTGAGGGTATAGAACGGTATCTAAAGCGTAATCCCAATACTTGTTTTGCAGCGGTGACGGACGGACGTATAGTAGGCGTGATACTTACAGGGCATGATGGTCGTCGGGCTATTGTTCATCATATGTGTGTACATCCGGATTACCGGCGTAAAGGGATAGCCGGAGAATTGGTTTCAAAGGCTGAAGAAGCTTTGAAACAGGAGGGTATTCAAAAAATATTTGGTTTGGTGTTCAAGGATAATGATCCTGCAAATGCTTTTTGGGAGAAGCAGGGATATACTTTGAGGACCAATCTGAACTATCGTAATAAGAGTCTAAATGCGGATATACCAACGGGTAAGTGAGCAAACTAATATTTATGTAGTGGGGGAAAAATGGAACGGGTTGAAATTAACAATTATGAAGAGCTGTTTCAGGTTCTTGACCGGTTAAACGAAAGTATTGATTGGAATACCTTTTATGTGGAAAGAGGAATGAAAGCACCGTTTCTTGTGAACAATACATTGCCGGATAAGATGGTAACTGAATTTGTGAAAACACATAAAATCGGGAATGCTGTAGAATTTGGCTGCGGAGAAGGCAGAAATGCCATCTTTCTGGCAAAAAAAGGAATTGACGTGGTAGCCGTAGATTCTTCTGATATTGCAATCAGTAATGCAAAGAACAAAATGGAAAATCTTAAGAATGTGAGGTTTATTTGCAGTAATTTTTTGACGGTTGATTTTGAAGGACGAAAATATGATCTCGTAATAGACAGCGGAATGTTTCATCACTTGGCACCACACAGAAGATTACAGTACAGAGAACTTCTTAAAAAGATTCTTAAAGAGAATGGGTATTTTTTATTATTATGTTTTTCAGCTGATGAAGGGGGAGCCGAAGAACTTGATGATCTGGAGTTTTATACGAAAAGAAATACAGGCGTATCATTTTCAGAACAAAGGCTAAAGAGTTTTTTTGGTTCCGATTTTGAAATCATCAGTATAGAAAAACGAGGTCAGGAAGTAACTGAAGAATATATAGACATCCCATTATTGTATGGCTGTGTCATGAAGTTAAGATAGTATAGGACGAAAACTATTTGACAGCATATCTTTTACAACCAACGGTTGAAAACTCTCCAAATGATAGTATATTGATTTTTTGCGGAAGAGATTATAGAATATAATCACAGTCGGCTGAATAAATTATGAAAGGCTTAGCAAAAGGTGAATTATATGTATGTTAATCTTGGAGATAAACTTAAAACCCTCAGAAAAGGAAGCGATCTGACGCAGGAACAGCTCGCGGAGCGTCTTGGGATATCCTCCCAGGCAGTGTCAAAATGGGAAACAAATTCATCATACCCCGATATTTCGATGCTTCCGGTGATCGCAAACTTTTACGGGGTGACAACAGACGAGCTTCTTGGAGTGGATATAACAAAATCCAAAGAAAAGATAGAAGCGTATATAAATAAAATGTTTGAACTGTACGGGGATTGGAAGCTAAAGGAAATGGTGGATGTTGCACGTAAAGCCTGTGCAGAGTTTCCCGGTGATGATGAATTGCAGTACAATCTTGCATGGGCGCTTGGACAGGCGCAGAATGTTATACGTACAAAGACAGAAAACCTGGATGAAGCAATCCTGATAGCGGAGAGGATCCTGAACAACTCGAGGGATACTTCGATGAGGTTAAGAACCACGTCGCTTTTGTCATATTTACATCACTGGAATGGTGATGACGATAAAGCTTTGGAATATGCTTATGAGCTGCCGGGATTATCCCAGACTGCAAATTACCTGATAGGCAGGTTAGGCTTGAAAAAGGGAGAAGAAAAAATCAAGTATGCCAGAAATCAGATCGGCTCATATTATCGTGTCATGTCTGAAAATATAAGGATATTGTGTGATTTCGATGCTCCGACGGAGGTATCAGATATTTCAGCGGAGGACAGGATCGGAGTGATCAAGAGCATGATGCAGATACAGACTGCGGTTTTCGGTCAAGACCTGCTCTTTGAAAACTTCAGTGCCATGCAGTGTTGTTATACAATAGCTGCACTCTATCTTACTGAGGATAAAACTGATGAAGCTTTGGACTATCTGGAAAAAGCATTTGGATACGCAGAAAAATTCGAATGCTATGATGAAAAGTCGTGTTATTCATCAGCACTTATGTCCGGGGAAAAAACATGTGAACGCAGCGTATATTCACAGGGAGCTTATCAGGACCTGCTGTGTGAATTTACCGACGAGGATTCCGCGAAAAAATATGGCAAACTTAAAAACAGAAAACGGTTTAAAACTATCATAAATCTAATAAATAAACGAGTGAATCAATAAAGATTTAGGATAAACGGAAGGGAAACGTTCGGATGGAATTGCGAAAAATAAACACAAACGATATAGAAGCTCAATGGGCGTATACTACAGAATTACCGACAGATGAGAATGGACTCACCAATCCTTATAATGGTGTTTCCTATGAAGAGTATAAAGAAAAAGTACTTCCTACCTTGATATCGTATGAACATCCGGTTAACATGCCGGACTGGTTTGTGCCGGAAACCTATTATTATTTGTGGGATGGGGATTGTCTTATTGGAGAGTTCCGGATACGCCATCACTTAACAGAAGCTTTAAAGAACGGAGCCGGGCATATTGGTTATAGTATTTCCAAGAAATATCGTGGCAAAGGATATGGAACGGCGGGCTTAAAACTAACCCTGGATATTGCCAGAAAAATTGTTCCCGAAAATGAAATCTATCTGCGTGTGAACAAGGATAACATTGCTTCACAGAAAGTGATGATAAATAATGGTGGATACAGAGTCGGAGAAGATGAAGATCATTATTTTATGAGGATTCCCAAGGTTTAGTTCAAAAAGGTTACCGACTTTCCCAGAGGGACGATTTATATTATGAAATACTGATTTAACATAGCATACGAATTAATATGTTGTAGATGGAAGGGTGCCTGCGCTATAGCAAGTGATAACGAAGAAATGATAAGAAAAGTAAAAAACGATTATTTAAATATATGATGTAATCTATGCAAGAGGAAAAATATGAATAATGAAAATAACGATATAAAAATATTAAAGCTAGATCAGGGAACGGTAGATGGATATTTGGAATATCTTAAAGAAGCCATGAGACTGGAACCGGATATGATGATGGCCGAAAGCGTGGATGAAGCTGGAATTAGGGCAAGGGTTAAGGATCCTTTTTACATGAACACTAAAAATATTCTTGCAATGGCAAAAGGAAAAGTCATAGGAAGGTTAGAATATCACTTTTACGGATGTATGCAGGATGGATATAGGATGGCATATGTTGATTGGGTTTATGTTCTTCCGGCATATAGACATAGTGGTGTTGCTCAAAAACTATTTCTGGAATTAGAAAAGGATTGTAGGGAAAACAGGATTAACCAGTATTATCTAATAAGATCGACCAAGCCTGAAGCGGACAGGTTTTATCATAGTTTTGAAAATGCAAACTTAAGTGAATGTCCGCTTCTTAGAAAAGAACTGACTAGTTGATGTTCTTTACAACTATTAGTGATAAGAAAATATTTGAGAGAATTGAAAGACAACAATAAAGGAGCGTATTTCGATGAAGGCCTTGCTTATTAATTGCAGCCCTGTTCGAACAGGTGCTACGGCTGAAATAATGAAAATTGTGGCAGAACAATTATCTGTAAGATACACCGTTAAAAGCATTTGTATAGATGATTATACTTTTGCATTTTGCAAAGGCTGCCGGACCTGTCACAATACTGCAAAATGTATTATGCATGATGCGACAGTCATACAGAATATAATAGATGAATTTGATAATGCTGATATTATTATATCGGTATCGCCATCCTATTGGGCAGATGTACCGGGACAGTTCAAAGCGTTTATAGACCGATGTACCCCTTGGTGCAACACCCATGAGCCACATTCAACCATTAAGCTTGGAAAGAAAGGATATGCCATAGCACTCCGAACCGGGCCAAGCATGCCTGAATGTGAAAGGATAATCAGCAGTATTGAACATTTTTATGGACATCTTGAAATTGAATGTATGGGGCATTTGGGATTGACATCAATAGAATACAAAGAGGATGTCGAACCGAGAAAACAGGAAATTATAGAATTCTGTTCGAATATCTGAACGGTATTTACCGTATGAAACCGAAAAAACGAGGGGTAATATTTTGAAAACACTATATGTGTCGGATTTGGACGGAACGCTGTTAAGAAGTGATGAGAGAACCTCGGATTTTACCAATAACGTGATCAACAGGATGACAGCTAATGGGATGCTGTTTTCCTATGCTACTGCGAGGTCAATCATAACAGCCAAAAAAGTTACAAAAGGGCTTGATGCAAAGATCCCCCTTATAGTATATAACGGAGCTTTTATTATTGATAATGCTTCGGGGGAAATCCTTAAAGCTAACTATTTTAACAGGTCATCCGTAAGAGAACTGCTGGACAGACTGTTTGAAAATCATATCTATCCGATAGTATATGCGTATATTGACGGGAAAGAGAAGTTTTCTTATATCCCTGAACTAAGTACTTCCGGTATGAAGAAATTTACTGACAGCCGTAAGGGAGACGTAAGGGAAAATGCTGTGGAATCAGTCGAAGAGCTTAAGAAGGGTGAGATATTTTATATAACCTGTATTGATGACCCGGAAAAGCTCTACCCGATATACAAACAGTATCAGGAGAAATATCATTGTGTATATCAGACAGATATTTATACCAAAGATCAATGGCTTGAGATAATGCCTGTGGAAGCATCAAAAGCTAACGCGATACAACAGCTTAAAGCAATGTTTAATTGCGAAAAGGTAGTGGTCTTCGGAGACGGAAAAAATGATATAGATATGTTTGAGATTGCAGACGAAGGATATGCAGTTTCAAATGCACATGAAACCCTTAAAGAAAAAGCTACCGGCATCATCGGTTCAAATGATGAGGATGGTGTAGCGAAATGGTTGGAACAAAACAAAATGTAAATAATGAAAGATGGTGAGGAACAAATGATTGATCTAAACAATGTATTTAAGGGCGTTTTGGAAACAGAACGAGCGGCAGTAGTAATCTGCGACCTTGAACACAAAATAATATATATGAACCCTGTTGCGATCCGTCGATATGAAAAATGGGGCGGAAAGGCTCTGCTTGGCAAGAATCTGTTAGACTGCCATAATGAAAAGTCCAGAGAAATGATCTGCAAGGTTGTAGAATGGTTTAAGGCATCAAAAGACAATAACCTGGTATATACTTTCTACAACCAGAAAGAGAACAAAGATGTTTATATGGTTGCTATAAGAGATAATGACGGTGAACTGATCGCGTATTATGAAAAGCATGAGTACCGTGATAAAGAAACCATGAAAATGTATGATATTTAATAAGATGATATTGAAGGATAATACATGATTAAGTTAATTGTATTATGGATAGTATGTATCTTATGCAGCTATTTAGGCATAGTATTGAAAGATACCTACAGTCCTGCCAAAAAGGTGGCAGATTTTTTCCTGACATTGTTTTTACTGCTTACCTTGGGCTTACAACTTGCAGCAATATATTTTACCGCATTAAGATCACCGTTTTTTTCTATGCTCGCCATAATGGTTTTTAATCATTATTGGTTTGATTTTGCACCATTTTATCCCAACAGCGATCCCGCGGGAAACGGTATGGCACGTGCGTTCCGTTCAATATTTATAAATATAGGCTCCGTTCTTTTGGGGATAGTGTCTGTACTGTTTATTAAGTTTTTAGCATTTGATGGTAAACAGCAAGGTTTATATTTTGTTTTATTTATAGCCGCTTGTATCGGTCTTTCACATATTTTTACAAATCGAAATTCATTCATATCCGGCGCTGCTTTGGATTCGGATGCCAGATGGGCACGTATGACGGTGGATGATTACAGGAAGACCATGTTTAGAGTCGGAATGGTTGAAAAAAATGACTCTTGGATGGCAAACGAGCTGGATGCGAGCCCTAAAGAATTAGAACACTTTGATGTTTATGGGTGTAAATGTGTCAATATAAGGACGTACGGACGGCTTGAGTGTATATTGGTGGAAGGAAGCTTTGATTTCCCGGCAGGGATCGAGAAGGTACGTCGGACAGGGTTACTGAACGGCTGTCTCGGATATACAAACGAGGGAGATGCAAATGACAGAACAACGTTTGTTCCTAAGTCCATGAAATTGGTGTGGTATGATACGTCGGATGGTAAAACCTATAAAATACAAACGGAATTACCAAAAGAACTGGATCATTATTTCGATGACACAGATCGTTTTTGGCTCGATGATATAGAATTTCGCATTCTGCCAAGGGGTAAAGTCTTAATGTATCATAACAGACTGAATCAGATACATAATATCATGATCGACTATCCGCTAACGAGTGAAGAAACAGACGAGTATGATAACGCCGTAGCCGACCTTATTCAGAAGATGAATATCGATGTGAATAAATATGGTGATATAAAAACTCCCACTCTTGATATCATTGATGATCTTATGAGACGTTTCAGATATACTATTTCATTTCACTCTGAAAACAACCGTTATACAATAACAAAGACGATCTGTAACTTCTTCAACGGGGAAAAGATCTTGTCCGGCGGCAGATGGGAAGAAGATATGGATCCCGCACGAATAAAGGATGTTTTCCTGAGATTTGAGGATGAAAAAAGCAGGTACGCAGGCTTTATCTATTTCAATGAAGACGAGATAATAGATGTCTTTAAGGAAGCCTTTGAGAATAACACTAACCCTGTAAAAAGAGAATTTTCCATAACATGCGGAGATACATTAGAAGCATTTTCGTTTGCTCTAAAAGCCGGTGACGAAAGTTATCGGTTAAAGAAAACTGAGATGAGGCTTTATAAGGTCGATGCTGATGACAGGGGAAAGCTGGTGTTTAAGAACTATAAAGGAAACAGAAAATGACTATAGTCATACAAAGAACATATCTTTTTTCACTACCGGGAATAATAAGAATCTGATATTGTTATACCGTAAACACAAGTTGCAAAATAACAAGGGGGATTATTATGAATAAAATAAACTATGAAAACACGGTAGGGATCTATTTCAGCGGCACAGGTAATTCGAGATATGCAGCAGGTCTTTTCTGTAAAGAACTTGATGATAATATTAGAGTGTACTCCATAGAAGACAACATGGCTTCGGAAGCCGTTAAAAAAGCGGACATGATCATCTTCACCTATCCGGTCCAGTTCAGTACGGTTCCGAAAATTGTACGGGATTATATTACGGACAACAAGGAGATCTGGAAAGATAAGAAAGTATTTGTGATCGCCACGATGGGTCTGTTTAGCGGGGATGGCTCAGGAAACTTAGGACGTCTGGTGAAAAGTTACGGAGCAGAAGTGATAGGCGGATTGCATCTTAAAATGCCGGACAGTATCGGGGATGAAAAAGCTTTAAAACGCCCTATAGAAAAGAACAGAGAGCTTGTAAAGGCAGCCGAACAAAAAATAAAGGATTCGGTGCGACTGTTGAAAGAAGGACATCCTACACAGGAAGGGATAGGTTTTCTTTATCGGCTGGCAGGGATCTTTGGGCAGAGATTATATTTCGGACATAAGACGAAAGAATACTCTTCAAAACTTAAAATAGATGAGAATAAGTGCGTTGGTTGCGGGAAATGCGAAGCACTTTGTCCGATGCAAAATATAACCATAAAGGATCAAAAAGCGGTGTCAGGCGATCAGTGTACAATGTGTTACAGATGCATAAACAATTGTCCTAAACAGGCGATCACCCTGCTTGGGAAAAATGTGTATGAACAGTGTAGAATAGAAAAGTATTTATAAAAGTATTTATAAAAGTATAAGCGGAGACTGATGCATGAATACACGTTGGGGATTTATTTTTTCGGCAGTACGTATAGCCGGTATAATAGGTGCGATATATCTGGTGTGGACCATATCAAGGTTTCCCGGGATAAAAAAGCTCACAAAGGGCAAAAAGATACCGGGATTACTGTTGTCTTTGGCCATTTTTGGCGCCGGTTTCGCTCTGTTTAACTTTACCATGTCCACAATAAATGCCGTCATAATACTGATACATTATATGCTTTTTGCATTGTTATTCGGCATCGCAGGATTTATAATCAAAAAGAAGCGAAAAAAAGAAAGCAGCTTTTACTGGCAGGGCTGGGGAGCCCTTATAGCATGTTTTGTTTTTCTTGGCATAGGTTATTTCCTGTGCAATCATGTTTTTGTGACTACTTACGATATTGAAACAGACAAGGCTGTAGGAGACCTTAAGATCGTCATGTTTGCGGATTCACACGTTGGTACCACATTTGACGGTGAAGGCTTTGCCGAGCAGATGGAAAGGATCAATGCGGAAAATCCCGATCTGGTCTTTATCGTCGGTGATTTTGTAGATGACGGAACCAATAAAGACGATATGTTAAAAGCCTGCGAAGCCCTCAGTACACTCAATGCAAAGTATGGAGTGTATTACGTATACGGTAATCACGATAAGGGCTATAACGGGAATAAACGCGGATATTCTGCATCTACGCTGTCGTTTAATATCTTGCTGAACAAGGTACATATACTTGAGGACAAAGTAACCGAAGTAGCTGACAATATTGTTGTAGTGGGAAGAGCGGATGCTTCCAACCGCGGTCGAAAAAGTATAGAAGATCTTACTAAGGATATCGATCCTGGTAAATATATTATAGTTCTTAACCATCAGCCGACCGATTATGATAACGAAGCGGCATCAAATGTTGATCTGGTGCTTTCGGGACATACTCACGGCGGACAGTTTTTCCCGATGACTTTATTCGGAAACTCATTTGGCGGAAATGACAGGGCTTACGGACACGAAAAAAGAAATGGGACAGATTTTATAGTCACCAGCGGTATAGCTGACTGGGAACTTAAGTTTAAGACAGGCACCAAATCGGAATATGTTGTGATCAACGTTAAGGGGGAATGACATCATGGGAATGGATGATTTTATCAGCAGCGGGATGGACAGACTGGATAAACAGCTTACATTTACCGCAGAGATAGATAAGATGACTTCGATATTAAGACGTACGATGCTTATAGATAAAAGCAGAAGGGAAAATGATGCCGAGCACTCATGGCATATAGCTGTAATGGCAATGCTTTTTGAAGAATATGCTACCGCTCCGGTGGATATAGGTAAGGTAGTTAGGATGTGCGTGGTGCATGACCTGATAGAGATCTACGCCGGAGATACATTCGCATATGATGTGGCAGGGAACCTTGATAAGGCAGAGCGCGAAGAAAAAGCAGCAGACAAGCTTTTTGCATTACTTCCCGAAGAGCAGGGAGCATACATAAGAGCTTTGTGGGAAGAGTTTGATGCCATGGAAACGGCTGATGCAAAATACGCAGCATGTCTTGACAGGATACAGCCGTTTTTCCACAATACATTAACCGAAGGACATACCTGGGTTGAAAGCGGGACGACGGACCGGGCAGCAGTAGAAAAGAGAATGTCCGTGGTAAAAGAATTTATGCCTTCGGTGTATCCGTGGGTTGAAAAAAATATTGAAAATGCGATAGCCAAGGGCTGGCTGAAGCCATAAATATATGGTGGATAAAGACTTTTAGATAAAGGTCAACATTTCGGAGGAAGGTAAAATGGGATACGTAGATATAGATGGTAAAATAAAGCTTTTTTATGAGGAATTTGGACAGGGAGATAATTATATCCTGTCCGCACAGGTCGGATTTTATCCTAAGGGGATGCAGCAGAAGCTGGCAGAGATGGGATATCATGTATACTGCATAACACTCCGCGGGTTTGCTCCGTCATCCTATGTGGAGGAAGACTACGGGGAGGACTGGTACAATGTGTTTGCCGATGATGTGGTTAGAGTGGCTGATGCTTTAGGCATCGGGAAGTTCATATACATGGGAGCATCTCACGGTGCCGGTGTCGGCTGGCATCTGATGTTAAGACATCAGGAGAGGGTAGAGTCCTTTATAGCTGTAGTGGCAGGACCTCACAGCCTTAAGGAAGGCACCATGTCATACAGACAGATGCTTGAGCAGGGCATCATCAAAACCCCGCCGCCCTTTGATCCCGAGATAGATAACGATCCGGCCAGAGCTTTAAGACGTCAAAGGAGAGCTGATTACATCAGAAACAATAACAAACCTGCAGACCCCAGAGAGCAGGCCATAGATTACGGAAGGCCTCTCATGGGGCTTAAGACCGAGGAGAGACTTTGCGGGGAACTGAAAAAGATCACGGTTCCCACACTTCTTATCGGCGGTACGGAGGATCCCATCAGCAAGATGGAGCTCATGATGCGTACCGCGGAATGTCTGCCTCACTGCAAGCTGGTGGTATATTCAAACTGCGGTCACAATATCGATACCGACATCATCGAGGAGGTCACCGATGAGGCCGACCGCTTCATCAGGAACTCCAGAGCTAATGAAGGCCGCTGGTACATGAAAGTGGAGGAAAAATAAAGAAATATTCTATTTGTGATTTTGGTATAATAATACTTTTATATATAGTTGCAAACGGAGGGTAACGGATGAAATGTTTTATGTGCGGTACTGAAATACCGGACGGTATAAGAACATGTCCCGAATGTGGAGCAAAGATAATTGCGGCTGGAACACAGGAAAAGGAAAAACCCTGGCAGGAATTTGCGGAAACAAGGAGGATGCATGACAGAAATTGTCCATATTGTAACAGGGAAATGGACCGTGGATATATAAATTGCAGGGGAGAACGCGGAGCAGCAAAAGTATGCTGGTGCACCGGAGATCCCGGTTTTTTATCGGATATAATGGGAGAACTGGGGGTTATTACGGCAGCAAGAGCTCAAAATGCAGTTGGCAGTGCCATCGAAATCCCTGCATATTATTGTAATGCATGTAAAATAATTATCATCGAAACTGATATCGTCTAAAAAACAGGTTACTAAGAAAGAGAGATGATAAAATGACAGAGATAACGGTCGGAAAAAGCGGAGCAAAGGTATATGATCTCGACGGAACTCGTATCTTCAAGCATGTGATCCGTGATAAAATAGAAAACGGTATGTTTGATACATACGTAAGGGAAGCACAGCTTTATAAAGCACTGTGTCCGAAGCCGTATCTTCCTGAGCTCGAGACCATAGAGATATATCCCGATGAGATTAAGCTCGTTATGAAAAAACACATGCATCCGGACCGGAATTCCATAAATGAAGATACGATCCGCAAGGTAGCAGACGTACTCTCTGATATACATTTGACGGAAATACCGGAATTCATGCAGAATGATGAAAAACGTGCAGCCCTATTAACGGAAGATGAGATAAAACAATGCCTCGACGGGTGGAACAGTGTATTTGGCGAGCATCCCGGAGTATTTGATGCGTTACCGCTAAATGCCATATCGGAAAACATCAATGACATCATCACCCGGCATGATTCGGAAAGTAAGGTTTTATCACACGGAGACTTCCATTTTGACAATCTCCTAACAGATGAAAACGGAAATATAATAGTATGTGACTGGCAGGGTGTAAATGTGGGCGGCGCATCAAGTGACATCAGTTTCTTTATGAGCAGACTGGGAGCTGACGGGATTCAGGTGGACGGAAGGCTTTTTTTAGAATCATACGTAGATGCTGTAAACCGTAAAACCGGAGCCGGGCTTGCGGCTAAAGATATAGAGTGGCACATTCAGGCTTCCAATATCATAACCACCTTCCGTTACTGGCATTTTTATCTCCATGGTAATCCTGCGGATAGAGTACAGGAAATCTATGGAAAGATGGCAGAAGATTATAAATTATATCTTGCATTTTCAACAACTCTATGATATAGTAATGCTTACATGAATTTAGACTATTCATGCATTATTGCCCACCATTTTGGTTAAGCCCATACGGACAGGCGGGGCGTTTGCCGCGGGTGGCGAAAGGCCACATTAGGTAACATCGCTTCTGAATAGGTCAATACGTGCAGCCATTGGTTTCCTTTGGTTCTGTGGATAGTTTATTGAATTAAGCGTGTAGTTTCAGGACAGATGTTACAATCTGTCTTTTTTTGTTGAAATAGAGCTATTCACGACAGAATCTTTTTAAGGCAAAGCGCAAGCTTGCTTGTAGATTTGCCTTATAAAAGATTATGTCTTGGAGGCTGGACAAAACACACGAGTAAACATAAGCCACGCAAGTGGCGGCCTCCGGATAAAATCCGGAGGGTTTATGAGTGTCTTGGTCAGCCTCCGTGAATAGTTAAGATATGAGATATGTATAGAAAGGCCTGGAACTTGCTATGAACATAGAAGCACAAAAGCATGCTCCGGTGTATGAAGCACTTGAGAGATTCAGAAAACAGAGAATAGTTCCCTTTGATGTACCGGGACATAAGCGCGGACGCGGTAACCCCGAGCTGAAAGAGCTCCTCGGGGAAAAATGCGTAAGCCTGGATGTTAATTCCATGAAGCCGCTTGATAACCTGTGTCATCCCATGTCCGTCATAAAGGAAGCGGAGGAGTTGGCAGCAGAGGCATTCGGTGCAGACCATTCCTTCTTTATGGTAGGAGGTACTACATCGGCTGTACAGGCCATGGTACTTACTGCATGCCGTGCGGGCGACAAGATCATACTTCCGAGAAATGTTCATAAGAGCGTCATCAATGCATTGGTGCTCTGCGGTGCAGTGCCGGTATATGTTAATCCCGAGGTAGATAAAAAGCTGGGCATCGCACTCGGCATGGAGTTATCCGAGCTGGAAAAAGCCATTAAGGAAAACCCGGATGCGGTATGTGTATTTGTAAACAATCCCACGTACTACGGCATCTGTTCGGACTTAAGAGGTATAGTTAAGCTGGCTCATGAAAACAAGATGCTCTGTCTGGTAGATGAGGCACACGGAACACATCTCTACTTTGAAAAGAGTCTGCCGGTATCAGCTATGGAAGCAGGTGCGGATATGGCATCCGTATCCATGCACAAGTCAGGCGGAAGTCTTACGCAGAGTTCACTGCTTCTGGTCAATAAGACAGTTAACTGGGAGTATGTAGCTCAGATCATCAACTTAACCCAGACCACAAGTGCGTCATATCTTCTTCTTTCAAGCCTTGATATTTCAAGAAGAAACTTAGCACTCCGCGGCGCAGCTTCCTTCAGCAAGGTTAAGGATATGGCAGAATATGCACGTGCCGAGATCAATTCCATCGGCGGTTATTATGCATATGGTGCCGAGATTGTTAACGGCACAAGTATATATGATTTTGACGTAACTAAACTTTCGGTATATACAAGAGATATCGGACTTGCGGGCATCGAGGTATATGATCTCCTCCGTGACGAATACGATATACAGATAGAGTTTGGTGATATAGCGAATATCCTGGCTTACATATCCATAGGTGACAGGATCCAGGATATAGAGCGTCTGGTGGGTGCATTGGCAGATATCAAGCGACTGTACTCCAAAGACCCGGCATCCCTTATGGCAGCAGAGTACATAGCTCCCAAGGTATGTGTATCACCCCAGAAGGCATTTTATTCGGATAAAACAGCACTTCCGATAGCAGAGACTGCCGGAAGGATCTGTTCCGAATTTGTTATGTGTTATCCTCCCGGAATCCCGATCTTGGCACCCGGAGAGCTTATCACGGATGATATTATCCAGTACATCATGTACGCCAAGGAAAAGGGATGCTCGATGCAGGGTACCCAGGACCCGTACATGGAGTACCTGCAGGTACTGGAGAAATGAATAAGTTTTAGTAAGGATGGAGAAGTATTATGGAGCTCTGGTTTTCTGAATTCCATACGGAAAGAGTTAAGTTTTCGGTAAAGATTGAAAAGCATCTGTTCGGTGAGCAGACTGATTTTCAGAGGATTGATGTATTTGAGTCGGAAGAGTTCGGCAAGTTCATAAGCTCGGACGGCAGTATAGTATTCTCGGAAAAAGACGAGTTCACTTATGATGAGATGATAGTACATGTGCCCATGGCAGTACATCCCAATGTGGAAAAAGTACTGGTCATCGGTGGTGGTGACGGCGGTGTAGCCAGAGAGCTTTCATATTATGACGAGATAAAACAGATAGATGTAGTAGAGCCGGATGATGTGTTCATCTCGGTATGTAAGGAATATTTCCCGGACAATGCGAGAGGCTTGGAAGATCCCAGAGTTAAAGTATATAACCGTGACGGTCTCCGATTTTTAAGAGATAAGCTCGGAGTATACGACCTTATCATCAATGATGCGATCGATCCTTTAGGACATACCGCAGGACTTTTCACCAAGGAGTTTTACGGTAACTGCTACAGGGCACTCAGAGACGACGGTATCATGGTATATCAGCACGGAAGTCCTTTCTACGATGAGGATGAGGATACCTGCAGGGCTATGCACCGTAAGGCAAGCCACAGCTTCCCTATAAGCCGTGTATATCAGGCACATATCCCTACATGTGCTTCAGGCTACTGGCTGTTCGGTTTCCTGTCAAAGAAGTACCATCCGTTAACAGATCTTGATGCAAAAAGATGGAATGACAGAAATATTAAAACTTGGTATTATACCACCAACCTTCATCAGGGAGCATTTATGTTACCCAAGTATGTTGAGGACATGCTTGAAGAGGAAGAAGATTAATATAGATCAGGAGGTATGTTAAATGAGTAGATTATTGGTTATCGGTTGTGGCGGAGTAGCACAGGTTGCTATATCCAAATGCTGTCAGAATTCTAAAACATTTACGGAGCTCTGTATTGCCAGCCGTACAAAGTCAAAGTGTGATGCATTAAAGGAGAAGCTTCAGGGGAAGACAGACACAGTTATCACTACCGCTAAGGTAAACGCTGACTCCAAGGATGAGCTGGTAGCTCTTATCAAAGAGTATAAGCCCGATGCAGTGCTTAATGTAGCACTTCCTTATCAGGATCTTACCATCATGGATGCATGCCTGGAATGTAAGGTTGACTACATAGATACCGCTAACTACGAGCCCGAGGATACAGACGATCCCGAGTGGCGTGCTATATATGAGAAGAGATGCAAGGAGAAAGGATTCACCGCATACTTCGATTACTCATGGCAGTGGGCATATCAGGACAGATTTAAAGAGGCAGGCATCACCGGTGTACTAGGCAGCGGTTTCGACCCCGGTGTAACAAGCGTATTTACTGCTTATGCATTAAAGCATTATTTTGACGAGATAGATACCATCGATATCCTTGACTGCAACGGCGGCGACCACGGATATCCTTTTGCTACCAACTTTAATCCCGAGATCAATCTCCGTGAAGTATCTGCCAACGGCTCTTACTGGGAGAACGGACACTGGGTTGAGACCAAGCCCATGGAGATAAAGAGAGAGTATAATTTCGAAGGTGTTGGCATGAAGGATATGTACCTTCTCCATCACGAGGAGATCGAGTCACTGGCTAAGAATATCCCCGGTGTTAAGAGGATCCGTTTCTTTATGACCTTCGGACAGAGCTATCTTACACATATGAAATGTCTGGAGAATGTCGGAATGCTTTCAACCTCACCCATTAATTTCGAGGGTAAGGAGATCGTTCCCATTCAGTTCTTAAAGGCACTTCTTCCCGATCCCGCATCTTTAGGACCGAGAACGGTAGGCAAGACCAACATCGGCTGTATCTTTACCGGACGCAAGGACGGAAAAGAGAAGAAGGTATACATTTACAATGTATGCGATCATCAGGAATGTTACAAGGAAGTCGGCTCACAGGCCATTTCCTATACCACAGGCGTACCTGCCATGATAGGTACAGCACTTGTTATTTCCAAGAAGTGGGACAGAGACGGAGTATTCACTGTAGAAGAGTTCGATCCCGATCCCTTCATGGAAATGCTTAATGAGTACGGACTTCCCTGGAAGGTTGATGAGGATCCTGTACTGGTAGATTGATAATCAATGAATAGATCAAAAGTTCAATGGACAGTAAGATATACCTTTCTGAATGTTGCTTACTTTGCGGCATTCTGTACCGTACATGCTTATGCGGCGGTATATCTTCTGTCAAAAGGCTTTAGCAATACGGAAGTCGGTGTACTGCTGGCAGTGGCAAATGTTACATCTGCAATCTTACAGCCGATAATAGCCGACATTATAGACAGACCGGGACCGCTTACCAACAGGCGTTTCATCATGATATCCGTGATGATCATCCTGGTGGGTTCGATCGTTTTAAAGCTTGCTCCATTTAGCAAAGCCGTAATATTCATAGTATATGCGCTGATCTACATGATCCAGTTTGCATATCAGCCCGTAATGACGGCGCTTTGCTTCGAATATCAAAAAGCAGGGTGCGATATCATGTATGGTTTGGCAAGAGGACTCGGTTCGGCAAGCTTTGCGTTCACATCCATGTTTATAGGCGGGATCGTAGAAGAGAACGGAGTAGCGATACTTTTGTGGGTAAATATCGTAACCATGATCATATCGCTGCTTATAGCTTTTACTTTCAAAAAACCGCAAGGCACAAGAGATAACGGAACAGCAGTAGAAGCTACAGAAGGATCCGGGAAAAAAAGCAGTAATCTGGCGACATTTATCCGGGATTATCCTGCATTTGTAGTTTTTCTTTCGGCTACGATATGCTTCTTCTTCGCCCACAATATGATCAATGATTTTATGATCAAGATCATTAATAACCTGGGTGGAAACGAGACAGAACTCGGATTTGCCAATTTCCTGCAGGCGATACTGGAGCTGCCGGTAATGGCGCTTATTGCCATTGTACTTAAAAAGATATCAGCGGAAAGACTTTTGATGATATCCGGTGTGGCATTTTTCGTAAAGATCTTACTGCTTGTATTTGCAAAAGGGATGCCGATGATGTATGTAAGCCAGTCCGTGCAGATATTCGCATATGCTGTGTTTATCCCGGCAGGTGCGTATTATGTCAGCAAAACGATGGACGAGCAGGATCAGGTTAAGGGCCAGGCATTTATCACCAGTGCCATAACGATAGGCGGAGTTTTCTCCAATCTGATAAGCGGTGTGATACTTGATCATTTCGGTATACTGACCATGCTTATAACCGGAAGCGCAGTGTGCGCAGTAGGTGTAGTAATAGCTATTGTTGCTATGACAAAATTACCGCATAGAAAAGCTAAATAATATAAATTAAGGGCTTCGGTTTTCCGGAGTCCTTTTAAAATGCATTTTCCTTGACTTAGTATAGAGATAGCCTTATTATTTATATATAAAAGATTCGACAAAGAAGGAATAAAGGAGATGAAAAAAATATGGATAATAAGAAAAAAGGAAACAACTGGACCGCATACTGTGACCCTGATAAAAACAGATATTTTGCAGAGATATTGTATATCAGCCGTGAGGGGATGGAGGATTACAATTATGAGATAACGCAGGAAATCTACGACAAACTGGGGACATTTGATGACGATCATGAAAATATAGAACTGATCAAGACAGGGGAGCGGACATATTCTTTTGAAAATACCATGTACGGTACTTTAGGACCGGAACGTCTCGTATGGGATGAGGAAGCCAATGAAGCAATGAAGGACTGTGTTAATAAGATCGACCCTAAAGGCTGATACTTTAAGAAAGGGCGAATGAAAGGAGATTTACAATGTCAAAATACGGTGAAGAAGCAAAAAGACTGCACCAGGAAGGAAACAGATGCTCAGCTTCCGTGTATAAGGCTTTCGAAGATGTAAACATAAACGGAGACAATAACATACCTGCACCCAGAAGTGAAGACGGAAAATGCGGTACCGTCCTTGCTGCAGAGAAACTGATAAGAGAGATGGGTTTGGGCGATCCGGCTGATTTTGATAAGGAGTTCATGAGAGTATACGGGTCGTTACAATGCGCCGAACTTCTGAAAATGCACGGAAGAAGATGCAATGAATTTGTCGGATTCAGTGCAGAGTTGGTAGAAAAGATGCTTACAGCCAAAAAAGGAGAAAGCTGATATTATGAAAAATTGCGGAACACAGACTATAGAAACAAAAAGACTGATACTACGGAGACATAAAGAGTCAGACGCAGATGCCATGTTTAAAAACTGGACCTCCGATCCTGAGGTAACCACGTTTTTGACCTGGCCAACACACAAAAGTGTGGATGTCACGAAATACGTACTCGGAACATGGCTTCCGCTATACGAGAAAGAGGATTATTACCATTGGGGGATCACCCTGAAAGAAAACGGTGATGAACCCATCGGGACTATACATGGTCTTGTGAATAAGGATACGGATTCTGTCCAGATCGGATACTGTCTCAGCCGTGCATGGTGGCATAAAGGGATAATGTCAGAAGCAGCAGAGGCTGTAGTCGCATACTTTTTCGATAAAGTTGATGTAAACAGTATCTGTTCCTATCATGATCCAAGGAACCCTCACTCGGGTATGGTAATGAAGCATTGCGGGATGAAATATGAAGGCACCAGAAGAGCAGCTGACCGTAATAATACCGGAATATGTGATGCAAGCTGGTATTCGATCCTGCGTACGGAATATAAAGGAAATACCGGCAAATAAGACACTTAGGATGATAAACTGTGAATGGAGAAGATGAATATGACACAGAATGAGCAAAAAGAACTTGTAGCCTCGACGGCTATTGATACTTTGATCAAGCAGGGAAAGATTTTTTCCGGCATGAAGATAGGTTTAGGAACTGGATCGACTGCAGTACCTGCGGTAAAGCACCTTGCAAAAAGGATAGCCGATGGAACGATAAAGGATATTAAAGCTGTAGTAACGAGTTTCGGAACACAGAACTTATGCGAGGAGCTTGAGATACCTGTTTACTCGATGAATGACAGAGTTATAGGCGGACATCTCGACCTGGCTATAGACGGTGCGGATGAAGTGGACCCTTATAACAACGTGATCAAAGGTGGCGGAGCCGCATTATTAAGAGAAAAGATCGTAGCATATAACTCTACACAGTTTGTAATAGTTGCAGATGCGACCAAGATAGTAGATACCCTTGGCACAGGATTCAGACTCCCCGTAGAGATCATCGGTGAGGCAAGAGTCCCTGTAGTTGCCGCATTAAACGCACTTGGTGCGGATTGTATTTTACGTGAAGGCGTAAGAAAATGCGGTCCCGTTATAACCGACAACGGTAACCAGCTTTTGGATATCGTATGGAAAGATCCCGTCGATCCCACTTTGATGGAGGATAAGATAAACGGTATAGTCGGTGTAGTCGATAACGGCTTTTTCACAAAGAACAAACCGGTCGTATTTACGCTTGATGCGAATGGCAAAGTGATCGAAAGATAGTACAGGAAGGGATGGGGACTATGAAAACAGTGGTATTAGTGGTAATGGACGGTGTCGGAGAGACTAAGGAAGAACTCGGAAATATGGTACTTAGGGCCAATACTCCTACCTTGGACGGATTAAAGGAAACATGCCCCTGGCAGTGTATCCAGGCGCACGGTGTAGCTGTGGGTCTACCCTCGGATGATGATATGGGAAACAGCGAAGTAGGGCATAATGCACTTGGCTGCGGACAGATTTATTCGCAGGGAGCTAAGCTTGTAAACGAGTCCATTGAATCAGGTGCTGTTTATCGGAGTGATACATGGAAAGAGATTATAGAGCATGTAAAAAGCGGAGATAAAGCTTTGCATTTTATTGGTCTGTTATCCGATGGAAATGTGCATTCCAATATCAGTCATCTGCTGGCTATGTTGGAAGAAGCAAAGAAAGAGGGAATACATAAGGTACGTATCCATACTTTACTGGACGGACGTGATGTTCCTGCCACCTCTGCATTGGAATATGTTGATAAACTGGAAGAAACTCTTACCAAACTTAATGATGACAGCTTTAATGGCCGTATTGCATCCGGTGGCGGCAGAATGTGTATAACCATGGACCGCTATCAGGCAAACTGGGCAATGGTAAAAGCCGGATGGGACGTACATGTACATGGTGACGGCCGCCAATTTGCAAATGCTACGGAGGCGATAAGTACCCTTAGAAACGAAACTGGTGCGATAGATCAGGACCTTCCTGCATTTGTGATAGCCGAGGAGGGAAAGCCGATAGGAGCTATGGAGGACGGAGACGGAGTTATACTCTTTAACTTCCGTGGCGACAGAGCGTTGGAAATATCAATGGCATTTGACGGGGATCCTTCATTTGATAAATTTGACCGTGGAGTAGTTCCGAAAGTGTACTATGCCGGTATGCTTGAATATGATGGGGACTTAAAAATACCGCATCATTATCTGGTTAATCCTCCTCAGATTAAAAATACTCTTACAGAACTACTGGTACAAAACGGTATAAAAGAGTATGCGGTATCAGAGACACAGAAGTACGGACATGTCACATATTTCTGGAATGGAAACCGCTCGGGGAAGGTATCGGAAGAACTTGAGGATTATTGCGAGATCCCGAGTGACGTCCGCTCATTTGATGAGTGCCCCTGGATGAAGGCTACTGAGATCACGGATAAGGTGATTGAAGCTATACGGAGCGGTAAATACGGATTTATCCGCTGCAATTTCCCTAACGGTGATATGGTAGGACATACAGGAAACATGGATGCTACCGAGATCGCAGTGGAAAGTGTTGACCTGCAGCTTGCCCGCATTAAGAAGGTATGTGACGAAGAAAACTGCATTCTGGTAGTGACCGCAGACCACGGAAACTCAGATCAGATGCTTGAAAAAAATAAAAAGGGTAATGTGGAAGTACGTACTGCACACAGTCTAAATCCGGTACCTTTCATCATATATGATAAGGAAGCAAGGCATGAGATGAAGGAAGGACACTACGGGCTTGCAAATGTGGCACCTACGGTAGCTGAGCTTATGGGCATTGCTCCATATGATACTTGGGAAGAAAGTATGCTTATAAAAGACTAAAGAAGGTAAGATTATGGCTAATAAAGCATTATATGTACTAGCCGGCTATGATGACGAGACAGAAAAGACTTTATCGGGGATACAAAACAGGTTATATGATCTGGGTTTCGAAGGAACTCAGACAAAAAACATCCCGATGCATTTTACATTGGGTTCATATGATACTGAGAAGGAAGAAGAGCTAAAGGCCAGACTTAAAAAGGCAGCCAAGGACCATAAGGCATTTAAAGTTTCTTTTACGCAGATAGATCTTTTTCAAAATCCGGCAAATGATGTTCTGTTTATCACACCGGAAGAAAATAAAGAAATGTTAAGCTTAAAGGATGATTTTTCGGATAATAAGGATCAATATCCCTGGGCGGCACATACTACCATGCTGATCGATAAGCCGGAAGTCATCCATGATGCCAAGCAGGTCGTATCAAATGAATTTAAGCCCTTTTCGGGACGTGTGGAAAAATTGTATCTGTATGAATTCTGGCCGACTAGACATATCATGACGGTACAGCTGGAGGCTTAACATGAAATATAAGGCAGTGATATTCGATCTGTTTGAAACATTGGTAACGGAATGGGGACATAAAAAATATACGAAGAAGGAAATGTGTGCAGATCTGGGTATTGAAAAAGATACATTTGATATTTACTGGAAAGAGAAAGGTACTGACAGATATCTCGGTAATATAAGCTTTGAGGAATCAATACTCTACGTATTTGAGAAGTGCGAAAAACAGGTTGAAAAAGAGACGATAGCTAAAGTTATCGATGAAAGGATCCGAACAAAAGCAGAATGTTTTGCTCATATAGATCCTGATGTGATCGAGTTATTAAAACAGTTAAGGGAACTGGGCTTAAAAACTGCTATCATCAGCAACTGCTCCTCAGAAGAGGTAAAAGTACTTAAGGAGTCTGAGCTATATAAATACTTCGATGAAGTGGTGTTATCATATGAAGTACATATGAAAAAGCCGGATGTATGCATTTATGAAAAGGCTTTGAAGCGATTAAGTTTGGATGCTAACGAGTGCCTTTTTGTTGGAGATGGTGGAAGCAATGAGCTTGAAGGAGCTAAAAATGCCGGTCTGAAGGCCATCCAGGCAAAGTGGTATACGGATCAGTTCCCGATAAAACGGGACAATATTGAGGGCTTTCAGGTAGCTGAGAAACCTATGGATATATTAAAAATATCAGATAGGATTCTTTTGTGAGAGGTAATATTCTTATGGATAACGATAAAATAGCAGCATTTATCAGAAAACAAAAGGTGGCGTTTATCTGCTCTGTTGATGAAGAAGGTTTCCCCAATGTAAAAGCGATGCTAAAGCCAAGAAAAACCGAGGGATTACTGTGTTCTGAAATTCACCGCGGAAAGCGGAAGATATTATTGTGACTTGAAAACAGAGAGTTTTACAATTAAATAGAAAAAAGGACTGGGATTATAAGATGAAGAAGATTGGACTGGTAGGTGGGACAGGACCTGAATCTACCATAATGTATTATAAAAAGCTTAATACCGAGATAGATAGACTGACGGACGGTAAAACTATGCCGGATATTGCAATAGAAAGCGTAAATTTTAGAAGAGCATGGGATTATGTGGTTCAGGACAGGTTTGACTTGCTGACAGACTATCTTTTTGAGAAGGTTAACAGCCTTATCGCAGGGGGCGCTGAGATAATATCGCTGTCAGCTGTTACCATGCATGCGGTATATAAGGAACTGGAAAAAAGAAGCGGCATCAAACTGGTAAGTATACCTAAAGCAGTCAGCGATGAAATCGTATCCAAAGGCATAAAAAAGATCGGACTTTTGGGAACTGTATTTACCATGGAGCAGGACTACATGAAGAATGACCTGGTTAACGCCGGGGTTCAGGTTGTAGTTCCGAACAGCAGTGAGAGGGAGCTGATCGGTAAAAGAATATTTGAGGAACTGGAGAATGGGATAGTTAAACAGTCCACTCTTCTCGAATTTACCGATATCATAAACAGAATGAAAAAAGAAGACGGTATAGAAGGCGTGATACTCGGCTGTACTGAGCTGCCGCTGCTTCTTAATTCGGAAAACAGTCCTGTACAGTGTTTTGACTCTGTAGACATACACTTGAAGAAGCTGATTCAAATGGCTATGGAACTATAGAAACGTGGAGGTATTTATGGGAAAGATAAGTTTAAAACCAAACAATGATTTTTGTCCGCAGACATTGTTCTTATATGGAACATACGATGAAAAAGGAAATCCTGATTTTGGGCTTTT
>JAFZQN010000017.1 GCA_017620375.1 Lachnospiraceae bacterium | reverse complement strand
GTTATCTTTGCTGCTAACGTAAAAGAAGATGACTTAGCCGATGACGGTGCAAACAATCCTCATGTACAGGCAGTAAGAAAATTTGCCGAGGCAGACGGTGACGGTGCATTTGTAGTCTGCGCAGAGATAGAGCAGGAACTTTCAGAGCTTGATGACGAAGAAAAGAAAGCATTCTTGGAGGATCTCGGCGTAAAGAAGTCCGGCTTAGAGAAGCTGATAGTAGCCTGCTATGACCTTCTCGGACTTATGAGCTTCCTTACAGCAGGCCCCAAGGAGACCAGAGCCTGGACCATCAGAAAGGGTACCAAGGCTCCTCAGGCAGCAGGTAAGATCCATTCCGACTTTGAACGCGGCTTCATCAGAGCCGAAGTTGTAAACTACGACAATCTCGTAGCCTGTGGCGGATACAACGGTGCCAAGGACAAAGGTCTTGTACGTTCCGAAGGTAAGGAATACGTAGTTCAGGACGGGGATGTAATACTATTCCGTTTTAATGTCTAATACTTACAACGCGTAGTCGGTCAGGGCACCGCCATAGTATAAAACACATCACCGCTTAGCAGGGATATACTAAACGGTCCCATCTGCATTCCGGCTTCGGACGCTCGCAATCGTGCGTCCGCTTGATACCGGACGCACTTAGGCTTCGCTCAAAAATCGGTTTGGTTAACCGATTTTTGCCTCGCCTACAAGCATCTGTGACCGAAGTATATCCGCTGCACGCTTAAGGTTTTATCCTATGGCGGTGCCTTGACCGACATTACGTTATGTAAAAGTTTAAATGTAAATACATGGAGGAAAACATCATGAGCTGGTGGGGGAATGAGACCTCAGTCAGGTTTCCAAACATTGGTATAGAGTTCAACGATCTTCCCAGAGGATTCGCAATAGGCAGTTTTAAGATCGCATTTTACGGCGTTCTCATAGCTATGGGTATGCTGGGTGGAATAGCCTTATCTAGATGGAAGGCCAGAAAAACCGGACAGGATCAGGATATATATCTTGATTTTGCACTTTGGGCCATACCTTTTTCGGTACTCGGAGCAAGACTGTACTATGTTATTTTCCAGTGGGATCAGTTTAAGGACAACTGGCTTAACATATTTAATATAAGACAGGGCGGACTTGCCATATACGGCGGTGTTATAGTGGCTATAGTATCAGTCATTATATATACCAGGATCAAAAAACTGAATCTCGGTCTTATGGCCGATACAGGTATCATAGGTCTTATCCTTGGTCAGATAGTAGGACGCTGGGGTAACTTCTTTAACAGGGAAGTATTCGGTAAGTTTACGGATTCTGTATTTGCCATGCAGATAGATGTATCTGATAAGGCACTCAGCACTATATATAATCCTTCAGTCGTTTCTGAGAGCATATTGAGAAATATGTTCGCAGGTAAGGAAGATACTCTTAACAACATCCTGGAGATCCGTAACAACATCATGGTACTGTCGGACGGCAGACAGTTTATCCAGGTGCATCCCACATTCCTGTATGAATCGGTATGGAATATACTTGTACTTATAATCCTTCTTATCGCATGGCCCAAAAAGAAGTTTAACGGTGAAATCCTTCTCATGTATCTTGCAGGATACGGATTCGGAAGATTCTTCATTGAAGGTATCAGAACCGATCAGCTCTATATCTGGGGTACCGGACTTGCGGTTTCTCAGGTTCTTTCGGCAATCCTGTTTATAGTGGCAACGGTATTGATCATTGTATTCAGGACAAAAGCCATCCGTTCCGGGGAAGCCAAACATGTTTCACTTGTTCTTGAAAGGGCATCCTTAAAAGTAAAGGAAGAGGATAGTGAGGATACTTCATATACAGCATTTGAGGCAAAAGAGGAAAAGGACACCGAAGTTCGCGAAGTGAAGGATGCGGACATAAAAGATGCTGCATATATCGATATGAAGGTTAAGGAACCGAAGTATAAAGATATCTCTAAAGAATAAAATGAATATGTAAATAATACAGAATGTTATTAAGACTCTGCTTTTGATCGAAGCGGAGTCTTTTTTTGTATTTATTTCTGTATTTTTATTCATTTCTTGTGGAGAACATATATTCGCACACAATATATAGATATTGCACAAAAACGGATAAAAAAAATATTGAAAAATATGTATTTTTACTCAAAAAGGTATTGATTTTCTAAAAAGAATGTTATATGATTATGGTGTCCGGTGGTGAAAAGTGGTGAATTGTGGAATGAAGTGGAGGTGATGACGATGTTCATGGGTGAATTTAACCACTCAATAGATGTTAAGAACAGAGTCATTGTACCTGCAAAGTTCCGCGATGAATTAGGAGAACAGTTTGTGGTATCAGCCGGACTTGACGGATGTCTTTACCTTACAAAAAAGGCTGATTGGGAAGAGTTCGCAAAAAGACTTGCAGAACTTCCCATGACAAACGAATCAAGACAGTTGGTCAGATTCTTCATGAGAAACGCACAGGAATGTGAGCCGGACAAGCAGGGAAGAATAGTTATTCCCCAGGGCTTAAAGGATCTGGCAGGCCTGGAAAAAGATATCGTCATGATCGGTTCGGTCAGCAAGGTTGAGATCTGGAGCAAAGAGAAACTTGACGGCCAGTCAGTTAACGAAAGCATGGAGGATATCGTAGAGAAGCTTTCTACAGAGTACGGACTTAAGTTCTGATGAGGTTCATATGAGTGAGGAGATACAGTTTAACCACAGATCGGTCTTATTAAACGAGACCATAGACGGACTGGACATTAAGCCGAACGGAATATATGTGGACGGAACTTTGGGAGGAGCGGGACACTCCTCGGAGATACTAAAAAGAGAAGAAACAGCAAAGCTCATCGGTATCGACCAGGATCCGGACGCCATAAAAGCAGCCACGGAAAGACTTAAACCATACGGTGACAGGGCAGTAATAGTAAAAAGCAATTACGAGAACATAAAAGAGATCCTTAAGGAAAGAAACATAGATAAGGTGGACGGTATACTCCTTGACCTGGGAGTTTCCTCCTACCAGCTGGATACACCTTTACGAGGCTTCTCATATATGAACGATGCACCTCTTGATATGAGGATGGATACGGAATCTGCAAGAACGGCATCGGACATAGTAAACGGATACAGCGAAAACGAGCTTTTCCGGATCATCAAGGATTACGGAGAAGACAGATTTGCAAAAAACATTGCAAAGCACATAGTGGCTGCAAGAGCGGTCAAAAAGATAGAAACAACATTTGAACTGAATGATATCATAAGAGCTTCGATACCCGCCAAGGTGCGGGAGACGGGAGGACATCCTTCAAAACGGACCTTCCAGGCGATAAGGATAGAGCTTAACCGGGAACTTGAAGTTCTCTCGGAAAGCCTGGATACAATGATAGATCTGTTAAACGACAAAGGAAGACTGTGCATAATAACTTTCCATTCCTTAGAGGACAGGATAGTTAAAAAGGCATTTAATACAGCAGAAAACCCATGTATATGCCCGCCGGGATTTCCGGTGTGTGTATGCGGGAGGAAACCCAAAGGAAAACATCTTACCAAAAAAGCCATCACTCCGTCAGATGTCGAAATGAATGACAATCCGAGGAGTAAAAGCAGCAAGCTCAGGATATTCGAGCGAAGCGTACAAATGCTCTAAAAATGGGACGATGTTCCCAAAAAAAAGCAAAAGGGGAAAGCGCGGGGAAGCGCAGAGAAAAGAATGGCAGAATTGAGAAAAAACAAATTTACGTATGACAGGAGTTACTACGAGAACATGGATAAGGTTCACGTAGCCGGTACTGCTGCAAAGGAACTTAACGCCGTAGAGTATGAGGAGGATTTCTTCGAGGACGGCGAAGTTTTTGATGAAGAATATTCCGAATACGATTTTGAGACTTCCCCTAAAAAAAGAGAAAAAGAAAGACCTGAGATCCATGTAGAACCCCGACATGGTAAAAAGGAAAAAGTAAAGACATTATACCAGTTCAGATTCTTTACTTTACTTATGACGGTTGTTTCTCTGGTAGCTTTGGTAGCAGCAAGTTACAAGTACATTGAAGTAAGAGCGGAGATCACACAGGCAAACAAGAAGATAGAAGTAGCCAAGACAGAACTTAAGGATATCCAGAATAAGAACTCGGCACTTTTAAGCCAGCTTGATGTGGAAATGGACAGAAATTACATATATGCAACAGCAGTAGGTAAGCTTGGTATGAAATATCCAAAGGAAAACGATATCATCTACTACGAAAAAGCTGACGAGGGATATGTAAGACAGTATCATGACATACCTGAGTTAAAATGAAATAACTTGCAGTTGATCTAAACTGGGTGAGGGAATGCAGTTTCCTTCACCCATTATAGCGTTATATATAGGGTGTACGCCGAATACTGCTTTAGAAGCGTTTGGCAGCCGGTAGGATTGGAGAACAGGATGAAGAGGAGAAAAAGGACAAGAAGATTTAATGACATAATGAAAAACAGCCTTTATCTTGTTTTTATCGTGGT
Source organism: Lachnospiraceae bacterium (assembly GCA_017620375.1). Lineage (GTDB taxonomy): Bacteria > Bacillota > Clostridia > Lachnospirales > Lachnospiraceae > RUG11977. The sequence continues at coordinate 27,157 of JAFZQN010000017.1, read as the reverse complement.
AATATTGGCGTGTGTCTACCTTATAGGAAGAATGGTATACATCAACAATAATAACGGTGATGAATATGCAAGAAAGGTTCTTTCGCAGCAGGCATATGCAAATAAGACCCTGGTAGCCGAAAGAGGCTCGATCACAGACCGAAACGGTATAATCCTTGCCAGAAGCGAAAAGACATACAATGTGATCCTGGATCCAAATGTAATACTTAGCCATGATTATTATATCGAACCGACACTTAAGGCTATGGAGGAGTGTCTCGGATACGACAAGGATACGATACTTGATATAATCAACAACAATTCCAAGAGCAGATATCTTGTATATGAGAAAAATATCGATTATACAAAGGTTTCCGACTTTAACGCTTATAAATCAAAGCATAAGTTTGTGGTTGGTGTCTGGTTTGAAGAAGAGTATACAAGAGTATACCCTTACGGTAATTTTGCTTCGCATGTCATCGGATTTGCTACAAGGGACGGCGGCAATTACGGACTTGAGCAGTATTATGATGAATACTTAAGAGGCGTGGAAGGACTTGAGTTCGGATATTACGATCCCGAGCTCAACCGTCAGAAAACAGTAAAGGAAGCAAGAAACGGTTACACACTTGAGACCACACTTGATTACAACATCCAGACCGTTATACAGAAAAAGATCGAAACCTTCCGAGAGGAAGTAGGATGCAAGAATATCGGAGTCATTGTAATGAATCCCAACAACGGTGAAATATACGGAATGGCTTCGAATTATGAGTTTGATCTGAACAACCCGAGATCGCTTGAAGGACTTTTCAGTGAAGAAGAGCTTGAAGATATGACCTCGGATCAAAGGACCGCAGAGCTGTATAAGATGTGGAGAAACTTCTGCATATCCGATACATATGAGCCGGGTTCGACATTTAAGACCATTACAGTAGCTGCAGCATTGGAAGAAAGCGCAGTATCAAGTGGCAGTACATTTACTTGTAACGGATATTCCGAAAAAGGCGGATGGAGAATAGGCTGTAATAAAAAGAGCGGACACGGAAAGCTTACTTTGGCGGAAGCACTTATGAAATCATGTAACTGTGCACTGATGGAGATAGTTGATCAGCTTGGTGCCGATGCCTTTTACAGATATCAGAGACAGTTCGGATTCGGTGATAAGACCGGGATAGACCTTACAGGCGAAGCCACAGGTATACTTATCCCCAGAAACAAGCTGAATGTTACGGAGCTTGCGACCAGCAGTTTCGGTACCACATTTAACGTTACCATGATACAGATAGCCGCAGCATATGCTTCGATACTTAACGGCGGTATATATTATACACCTCATGTTGTAAAGCAGATGAAGGATGAAGACGGAGTACCGGTAAGAAAAGAAGACAGCGTACCCGTCAGAGAGACCGTAAGCAGGACAACTTCGGAATTCATTCATGAAGCATTATACATGACCGTTGAAAAAGGAACGGCTACACCTGCAAAGGTAGCGGGTTATCTGGTCGGAGGAAAGACCGGTACCGCACAGAAAAGACCCAGAACGGAAAAGAAATATGTTGTATCTTTTGTAGGTTTTGCACCTGCGGATAATCCTCAGGTAATGACCTATGTGGTAATAGATGAGGTACAGGATCCGAATCTTGCAGGAAGCAGCAGCCCTGCCACAAAGATGACTTCTGAGATACTTAATGAGATACTTCCGTATCTCGGGCTTTATCCCGAAGGTGAGATCAATTACGTGGTAGATCTGGACCTTATCCAGGAGTCGGATATCGATATAGGCGATGAGATAAACAGCGATGTTCTTCCTGACGGTATAGACGAGGAAGCTATGTAAATAAAAAACTTTTTGGAGGCGTGTTATGGATTTTCAGGGTAAAAAAGTACTGATAATTGGAGCGGGAAAAAGCGGTTTGGCAGCGGCTGATCTCCTTACATCACAAAATGCGGATATAATCCTTTATGATGACAAAAAGCTTGATGAAGCAGAAGTGTTAAAGAAGCTTTCCAAGGACTTTAAAGGCAGGATCGTATCGGAAGTGCTTACCGATGAAATGGCCGGAAATCCCGATTATCTGGTATTAAGTCCCGGAGTACCCATCGATTCCGAAAAGGTATTAAAGTACAAAGCAAAAGGTGCCTGCGTGATAGGCGAGGTTGAACTTGCATATTACTATACAAAGGGCAAGATAGTGGCTGTAACGGGCACAAACGGAAAGACCACTACAACAGCACTTACGGGCGCCCTTATGAAGCTTAAATATGATAATACTCTGGTAGGCGGAAATATCGGTATACCTTATACACAGATATGTTTAGACAGTACCGATGACGGCGTGACCGTAGCGGAAATGAGCAGTTTCCAGCTTGATACAACAGTTACATTCCATCCGTATATAAGCATGATCTTAAACATTACTCCCGATCATCTTGACAGACATCATACGATGGAAAACTACATCAATGCAAAGCTTAACTGTACAAAGAACCAGACGGCTGATGAGCTCTGTATATTAAACTACGAAGATGAGACCTTAAGAAAAGCGGCAGAAAACATAAAGGCGAAGATCTGCTGGTTCTCTTCCAAAACAGCGTTAAATGACGGCATGGTATACGAAGACGGCGTCATATATGAGGTTAAGAACGGTGTAAGAGAAAAGGTCATAGATGTTGATGAGATGATGCTGATCGGCAGACATAACTATGAAAACGTTATGGCAGCCGTAGCAGCAGCAAGGTTTATGAACGTACCTATGGAACTTATCCGTGAAGGATTAAGGAACTTTAAGCCTGTTGAACACCGTATAGAATATGTGGCTACCGTAAACGGAGTCAAGTACTACAATGATTCAAAGGGAACAAATCCCGATGCATCCATTCAGGCTGTAAAAGCCATGTCCGGTCCTACATTCCTTATAGGCGGAGGATACGACAAAGGCTCCGAATATGATGAGTGGATCGAGTGTTTCGACGGAAAGATAAAGAAACTGATACTCATGGGTCAGACCCGTGATAAGATAGCAGAATGTGCGAGAAAGCACGGATTCAACGAGATAGAGTTCGTGAACAGTATGGAAGAAGCGGTGAACTACTGCTACAGAAATGCCGTAAACGGTGATACCGTACTTCTTTCTCCCTGCTGTGCAAGCTGGGGTATGTTCAAAAACTATGAAGAACGCGGCAGGATATTTAAAGATCTTGTAAACGAAAAGAACAGAGGATAAACGTGGAGAATAATCGTCTAAGAAGCGGATTAAAAAAAGTCCTTAGCCATTATGATGCAATACTTGCCATACTGGTATTGTTCATATGTGTATTCGGACTCATCATGATATACAGCGCCAGTTCCTACAGAGCGGAATATTACTATGGGGACTCAAAACTGTATTTTAAGAGGCAGGGGCTCTTTATAGTAGTGGGAGCTGCTGTCATGATCGCCGTTTCCTTGATAGATTACAGGGTATATCTTAAAAAGCTTAAGCTTATAAAGATAAGACCGATATTTTTACTGTACTTTGCATGTCTGGCCCTGCATATATATGCACTTTTTAAAGGACATGAATCGGGTGGTTCAAAGCGCTGGATAGAGCTTGGCGGAGGCATGAACTTTCAACCGTCCGAAGTATCAAAAGTATGCTTTGTTCTTCTTGCGGCATTGATCGCGGGAAAGAGAAAACGTCTTGTAAATACCGGTCATTTCTTTAAAAATCTGCTGGGCTTTTTCGGTCTGTTTGCATTTTTTATTCCCATACTTGGAATAGTAGCATATCAGAACCTCTCATCAGCCATCATACTTGCAGGTATAGTGACCGTTATCATATTCTGTGTGAGCATGGATAAGAAGTACATCTTTGTTGTATTTTTTATAATGGTCGGAGCCGTGGCTCTGTTCATATATTTTAAGGCTTACAGATCGGAACGTATAATGCATTTCCTGTATCCCGAGAGTATGGATCCCGGTGATCAGATACTGCAGGGTCTGTACGCAATAGCTTCGGGAGGCCTGTTTGGAAAAGGAGTCGGAAACAGCGTACAGAAGCTTGGAAATATCCCTGAGGTCCACACGGACATGATCTTTACGATCATATGCGAAGAACTCGGTATAATAGGCGGCATAGCCCTTATAGGACTGTTTTTGCTGCTTTTGTGGAGAATATTTAAGATAGCACTTAACGCACCGGATATATACGGAGCACTGATAGCAACGGGTGTGCTTGCACAGCTGTCCGTACAGATCATAATGAATATAGCCGTAGTAACTAACAGCATACCGGCGACGGGAGTTCCGCTTCCGTTTGTCAGTTACGGAGGAAGCAGTCTTCTTATCATGCTGGCTGAAATAGGAATAGTACTAAGCGTATCAAAACGTACGAAGGATGTAATAGAAGAGGAAGATGAGGAAGAAGAGTTCGAAGAATAAATCCTCGGAAACAAAACGTATTTGATGGCTGCATAAGAATTCGGAGAAGGAGGGCACAATGAGGATAAAGAAAAGTACAGTTATCAAGATCGCAGTATTGTGCCTGATAGCAGCCTTGGTTATATGGTATTTTGAAAACTTTAAGCTTACAAACCTTATAATCGAAGGAAGCAGCCATTATACTTCCGAAGAGATAGAGGCAATGCTTATAAAGAGTGATGTTGACAGATATACCCATGTTTTTTATCTCAAGTATTCGGTATTCTCGTCGCCGGATCCCATCCCTTTTGTTGAAAAAATGGATTTTGAGATAGTGGACAAAAACACTATACATGTTCAGGTATATGATAAGATAATCACCGGATGTGTCGAGCATATGGGACGTTATATGCATTTTGACAGGGAAGGTATCGTGGTTGAAAGTGCAGCCGCACCGGATGCGGGAGTACCTGTTATAACCGGAATACCTTTTACAAAAGTGGTGCTCGGACAAAAGCTTGAGATAGAAGATGACGTGTTTTTTGAGAAGATACAGGAGCTTACGCTTCAGTTGCAGAAAAACGGCATAAACTGCCAGAGGATCGATTTTGACATCAGAAGGAACGTAAAACTGTACATCGGAGACTCTGAGGCACTACTCAGAGGAGATAAGGTACATGACTATCAGATAAGCGCATTAAAGAAGGTTTTGGACGCTTCGGGCGGTGTTGCATATGTATACGATCTCAGAAATTACACACCTGAAACCGGTGAAATAACCGGAAAAAAGATAAATAATGTAGAATAATTGTAAATTTTTTAAGATTATACTTGATTATTTTCTTCAATAAATGTATTATAGTATTGTGTGTGATTTCATATTTTAATGGAATCAGATATCAACAGTCGTACAGAGGAGGGCAAGACCTTGGTCGAGATTACTAACGAAGAAAGCAACTATGGTGCAAAAATTATTGTAGTAGGTGTCGGCGGTGCCGGCAATAACGTAGTCAACAGAATGATAGAGGACGGCATACAGGGTGTAGAGTATATCTGCGTTAATACAGATAGCCAGCAGCTCAGAAAATGCAAAGCGCCCAATTGCATTCAGATAGGTGAAAAACTTACAAAGGGACGCGGCGCAGGAGGAAACCCTGAGGTAGGAAGAAATTCCGCAGAGGAAAGCAAAGAGATACTTACAGAGGCAATCAAGGAAGCAGAAATGGTGTTTGTAACCTGTGGTATGGGCGGAGGAACAGGTACAGGTGCAGCACCTGTCATAGCACAGATTGCAAAAGAAATGAATATACTTACTGTTGCAGTAGTATCTAAGCCCTTTGATCATGAAGGCGATGTACGTATGGAGCAGGCTATGGAAGGTATTGCAAACCTCAAAGAGCATGTTGATACCATGATCGTCATCCCTAATGAGAAACTTCGTCAGATCTGCGACAAAAAGGCTCGTTTCCCTGAAGTATTAAAGATGGCAGACAGTGTACTCCGTCAGGGCGTACAGGGTATTACAGATATAATCAACAGAATGGGCGATATTAACCTTGACTTTGAAGATGTATGTACAGTCATGAGAGACAAGGGCGTTGCTCATATCGGTATCGGCCGCGCTACAGGTGATGACAGCTGTATGCAGGCAGTACAGATGGCTATCGCATCTCCTCTTCTTGAGACCAATATCGAGGGTGCGGACAATATCATCATCCACTTCTCCGGTGATCTGGTATTTGATGATACCATCAATGCATCCAATTACGTTAAAGAGATCGTTGGACCTGATACAAATGTTATCTTCGGTGAAGCTTATGATGATTCCGAACCCGATACATGTTCTGTTACCATCATTGCTACCGGTATTAAGAACAGCCCCGATCTTCAGGTTATCGAAGGATCTGCAGCCTCTCAGAGTGCAGCACGTCCCGGACTTGGTTTCCTTAACATGAATCAGCAGGCTAAGAAGTCAGCTACAAGTCCTTTCCAGGCAGCACCTCAGGCACAGGCTAAACAGCCTGCATTCAACAGACCCGTTACCGGAGCTAAGCCTGCCGCACCCAGTCAGGCACCGAGCACACAGTACAGGAGCCCGAAGCAAAACGTTAATACAAACCGTAACGTATCGGATGGAAGTTCAATATTGATACCTGAGTGGATCTCCAGACAGAATAATAACTAATTCGGACACCTGATTTGATCTGATCAAATCAGGTGTACTTTGTTATTTTAAAGAAACTTAGTATGAGGGAGAATGTCTATGTTTTTTATTGTTCTCGCCGCATGGATCATTTTTAACGGAGCGGTTACTTTGGAAATAATGCTGTTCGGCATAGCCTTAAGTGCCGCAGTATGTGCTTTTATGTCTTGGCTTACGGAATACAGTTTAAAGGCTGAACTTAAGCTTTATAAAAAGCTTCCGTATATTTTGCTTTATATCCCGGTCCTTGTATTTGAGATTGTTAAGGCAAATATCATCACGGCAGGATTCATTTTAAAAGGCAACAAAAAGATAAAACCGGTCATAGTATGCTTTGATTCACCGCTTAAAACGGAATATGCCTCTTCAGTGCTGGCCAATTCCATTACACTTACTCCGGGGACGATCTCGGTATCCATGAGAAACGGCAAATTCAAAGTGCACTGTCTGGATGTTTCGTTATGTGAAGGCATAGAATCGTCTTCGTTTGTAAAAATACTTAAGAAGATAGAACAGTGACAGTATAAAAGGATTATATATGGACGGAAATTTGGAGATATTCTTAAAGGCAGTGATCATATTCTGCGCCTGCATAAGTATAATATGCTTCGTGCGTGCCGTGATCGGGCCGACCATACCTGACAGGCTTGTAGCCATCAATATGATCGGAACGCAGATGATCATTATAATATCGGTGCTTACCATTCTTCTTAAGGAAGCCTGGCTGGCGGATGTTGCCGCGGTCTATGCGCTTTTAAGCTTCCTGGGAGTTGTGGTCCTTACTAAGATATATATCGGTATATACAGAAAAAAGCATGCGGAGCTTTTCGGAGAGGAAGAGGAAACGGACGGCATAAGCATACAGGAGTCCCAGGTTAACGATAAATAAAGGATATTTATATATATGAGTACATTCAGGGTTGTTTTGGCTATAATACTTCTGGCTATCGGAATGTTGTTTATACTTCTTTCGGTCATAGGAGTATTCAGAATGAAATTTGTAATGAACAGGATGCATGCGGCTGCTTTGGGCGATACCTGTGGTCTGTTGTTCATGATACTCGGGCTTATCACCATAAGCGGCTTTACATTTACTTCCCTCAAGCTTTTGGGTGTATTGGTCTTGTTCTGGCTTACATCGCCTGTATCGGGACATCTGCTCAGCAATATGGTTAAGAGTACGATGAATTCCGACCTTACGGTCCATGCAGATCAAAAAGAACTTGAAAATAAGGCAAAATAAGTTTATTATAAAAAGATAGGAAATAAGTTTGAGAGGATTGTTTAAATGAGTAAAAAAACTAAGATAATATTACTTTCGGTAATAGCTGTTCTGGTTGTTGCCGTTATCATTCTGGTAGCCATAGAAGGTTTCTCTGGATGCAGCTATTCTATAAAGAATAATTCAAATGTCAATATTTCATCAATGAGAGTTGTTTTTGAGTCTGCGGAAGAGGACCTTGAATATGCCGAGATGTTTAACGGCGGGATAAGCGCCGGCAAATCCGTATCAGGTTCCTTTAAACCTGTGGAGTTTGATGAAAACGGAGGAGACATAGGTATTTATCTTACCTTTGAAGGGTCTGAGGAAATGTTCTTGTTTGACGGATATTTCGAAGGCAGATTTGACGGAAAAGTAGAGATGGAATTCTATGTTGAGGAAGGCGAACTGAGACTTAAGTCTACAGCCTCTACCGGACTTTTCGGAAATACCGACAGTACCGAACTTGATGAATCGGTCATCATATTTACGGAAGATCTTTCCGACTGGGACTATCTGGAAGGAAGCATAGATTTCAGCGACCTTTATCTTGACGAAGATGAAGATGATTATGACGACTATGACGATTACGATGATATAGAATTCGAAGATGAAGAAGATGAAGATTAGTTTTATTTCACTCGGCTGTGACAAAAACCTGGTTGACAGTGAAAAGATGCTGGCAATGATGTACGATCTGGGATATGAGGTTACAGATGATATATCGGATGCCGAAGCAGTTGTCATAAATACCTGCTGCTTTATCCATGATGCAAAGCAGGAAAGCATTAACACCATTATCGAGACAGCCGGTTATAAAAAGACAGGCAGGCTTAAATACCTGATCGTTACAGGCTGCCTGGCTACACGTTACCACGCTGAGATAAGCGAGTGCCTTCCGGAAGTGGATGCAATTCTTTCGTCTTCAGCTGCCGATGAGCTTGATGCCTGCATAAAGAAGCTTGCAGGAAAAGGACTTAAGGACAAGAGTATAATAAAAGATATAAACCGCGATCCCGATCTCGGAAAAAAGCGCTTACATAACAATCTGAAGAATTATGCATATTTAAAGATAGCCGAAGGATGCAGCAAACACTGCACATACTGTGTTATCCCTTCCATAAAGGGAGAATACCGAAGCTTTCCTTTTGAGGATATCATATCGGAAGCGCGTGATGCCGTTAAAACGGGAAAGAACGAACTGATCCTTATAGCACAGGAGATCACCGTATACGGAATGGATATCTACGGTAGAAAAAGACTGAGTGATCTGCTGTACGCATTAAGTGAGATCGAAGGTCTGGAGTGGATCAGACTTATGTACTGCTATCCGGAGGAGATAGACGATGAGCTTATAAAAGCCATAAGAGATATCGATAAGGTATGCAAGTACATAGATATGCCTATACAGCATATATCGGACGGGATACTCAAAAAAATGGGCCGAAAGACTACGGGAAAAGATATCCGTACATTGATCGGTAAGCTCAGAAAAGAGATACCCGGTATAGCAATAAGGACTTCCCTTATCACGGGATTTCCCGGTGAGACAGAAGAAGACCATGAGGAATTGCTTGAGTTTATAAAAGAGTACAGACTTGACAGAGTTGGCGTATTTACTTACTCGAAAGAGGAGAATACACCCGCGGCACGTTTTAAGCCGGTCGTTTTAAAGAAGATAAAGGAAAAACGTCGCAAGGAGCTTATGCTTGCACAGCAGCAGATCGTTTTTGAAGAAAACAAAAAGCTGTACGGTAAAGTAATGCCGGCTGTGGCGGAAGGCTACCTTCCCGAAGAAAAAGTATATGTTTTCAGAACTTACAGAGATGCACCTGATGTGGACGGATGCTGTTTTGTAAGCTCAGACAGGGACATAGTCCTTGGTACAATGATAAATGTAAAAATAAATGGAGCTGCAGGATACGATCTTACGGCAGACGTTTCCCAAAACGAGGAGGTTTTATAAATGAATGCACCCAATAAGATCACTCTGTTCAGAGTGATCCTGATACCTGTTTTTGTTGTAATTTTCCTGCTTAGGATACCTAATGAGACAGCATCGGATATCATAGCGCTTTGTATTTTTTCTGTTGCATCACTGTCCGATTTTCTGGATGGATATCTTGCAAGAAAAAACAATATGGTCACCGATTTCGGAAAGCTTATGGATCCGCTTGCGGATAAGCTTTTGGTCTGCATCACACTTATCTGCTTTGTGAAGCTCAGAGGTGAAGATGTGGTTGGCTGCTACAGCTTCCCTACATGGTGCGCCATCGTTATAATGTCCAGAGAGTTTGTGATCAGCGGTATCAGACAGCTTGCAGCAGATAAGGGCATTATCATAGCAGCGGGAATCTGGGGCAAGATCAAGACCGTTGTTCAGCTTTTTATGTGTATTGATTATATAATCATGCCTGTATTCCTTGATAATGGCATGGAATGGTTTGCGGTAGCAGGAGTTGTACTTATGTACCTTGCAACGGCACTTACCATTATTTCACTTATCGATTATATCGTAAGAAACAGAAAGGCATTGGAGATCACGTACAAATAACACTGGGAGGATACGGTGAAAAAAGATATCAGGCTTGCAGCATGTATAGTTGTGATTATTCTGCTTGTTATCCTGTGCATATTTGTGCTTTTATCGGAAAAAGAGAAGGAAGAGGAATTTAACAATCCTAACGGAACAGAGAACCTGTCTGCACCTACTCCGAGGATAATAGTTGTACCTACTACCGGTAACAATAACGGAGGAGTGCTTAAAAGTGTCAGGTACTATGTGATAAAACTATCCGATAAAGCAATAGATACGGCTGAGACAGCTATGGGGAGCGCGGTGGTAGTCACTCCCGAGATGATCTCGGAATATGTATCTGATGCACTCGAGGACGAGGAGATTAACGTCGCCATAAATTCCATATCGGTCAAGGATGATATCTGTACCATAGATTTTGACGAGAGCATAAAAAGTATAGCAAAAAAGGATCAGATCCTCGAAAAACTGATACTTGATGCATATTCCATGAGCATAGTGGATAACTGTGAGGATGTGGAGGGAGTCACATTTACTATATCCGGAAAGGCTTATTCCACTGATTCTATCCGGCTTGACGGCGGAAAGGTATATCTAAAGAAGTGAAGATCATTGTTATAGGAGGCGGTGCGGCCGGACTGATGGCTGCATATGCCGCATCAACAGGGTCAAACGAAGTGATACTGTTGGAGAAAAACGAAAAACTTGGAAAGAAAATATACATTACGGGAAAAGGCCGGTGTAACCTGGCGAACAGCTGCGATACACAGACCTTTTTAAAAAATGTGGTATCCAATCCGAGATTCTTGTACGGAGCGGTATCGAGACTGGATCCGGATGCTACGGTAGCCCTGTTCAATGACCTCGGACTTGAGACTAAGATTGAAAGAGGAAACAGAGTATTCCCGATCTCGGATCATGCTTCGGATGTTACAAAGACATTGGAAAAAGCCATAAAAAAAGCCGGTGTGAGTATTATGCTCAATTCCGAAGTAAGTGCGATAAAGACCTCGGACGACCGGTTCGGTTCGGTCGTTCTTTCAAACGGGAAAGAGATTGAAGCAGATGCCTGCATTATAGCTACAGGGGGATTAAGTTATCCTTCTACCGGTTCTACGGGTGACGGATACGGGTTTGCGTTAAAGATGGGACATACCGTAATACCGTGTGTACCTTCCCTGGTGGGGCTTAAAACAAAAGAGAGCTTCGTAAGTGAGATGGAAGGGCTTTCTCTTAAAAATGTCCGACTGGATGCTTACCTTTCCGGAAAGAAAAAGTATTCGGAACAGGGGGAGATGCTCTTTACGCATAACGGTGTGAGTGGTCCTCTGATCCTTACGGCATCGGCACTTTTTGCCAGAGATCTGGCCGGCGGCGCAGAACTTAAGCTTATTATAGACCTTAAACCTTCCCTTACAAGTGAAATGCTTGAAGAAAGACTCTTACGTGAGTTTGCTTCGGCTTCAAATAAGGATATTAAAAATGTCTTAAGATCGCTTATCCCGTCATCGATGATTGAGCCGTTTTTAAGACTCTGCAGCTTAAACGGAGAAAAGAAAGTTAATTCCGTAACGGCTCCCGAAAGAAAAAAGATCGTCAGTGTGCTTAAAGGGTTTGAACTGAATGTATCCGGTGCGGGCGGATTTAATGAGGCAGTTGTTACAAAAGGCGGTATCAAGGTAAACGAGATAGATCCGAAGACCATGGAGTCGAAGCTTGTAAAAAATATATTTTTTGCAGGCGAGATCATAGATGTGGACGCATTTACCGGAGGCTTTAATCTTCAGATAGCCTGGTCCACGGGGTATGCAGCCGGAACAGCGCTTTCTGCGGAGTTTTAAATTACTTTTACTACGAGGAGATATAAAATGAACAAAAAGATCAGTATTGCCATAGACGGACCTGCAGGTGCCGGAAAAAGTACCATAGCAAAAAGAGTAGCCGGAGAACTCGGCTATACATATATAGATACCGGAGCCATATACAGGACTATGGCATATTATTTTATATCCAGAGGAATGGATGTATCGGATGAGGTATCGGTATCGTCACTTTGTGACCGCATAAAGGTTGGGATTAAGTATATAGACGGTGCACAGCATGTTTTCCTTGGAGAAATGGATGTAAGTGACCGTATAAGGACCAGCGAAGTAGGAGCCGGAGCATCAAAGATATCCGCATATCCTGCAGTAAGAGCGTCACTTTTGGGACTCCAGCGCAACATGGCGGAAAACGACAACGTAGTTATGGACGGAAGAGATATAGGATCGGTTGTACTTCCTAATGCCACAGTAAAGATATATCTTACCGCAAGTGTGGAAGAACGTGCCAGAAGACGTTATGCCGAATACGTGAGCGCAGGTCAGGAGTGTGATATCGAGAAGATAAAACAGGAGATCGAAGAGCGTGATCACAGGGATATGACCAGGGAGATCGCACCCCTTATATGTGCTCCCGGAGCAGAGGTTATAGATTCTTCCGATATGACCATAGATGAAGTCTGTGAGGCAGTATTTAAGCTTGTAAAAAAGGCATCCGAAGGAGCCTCTGAAGTATGACGGTAAGAGTGGCTGAAAGTGCCGGTTTCTGTTTCGGTATAGAATGTGCGGTGCGGACCGTATATGAGCAGCTGGAGAAAAAGGTACCCGTATATACCTTTGGTCCTATCACTCATAATGAGATAGTCTGTTCCGAGCTGGAAGAAAAAGGCGTAAGGATCATAAATGATGTTTGTGAGGCCACAGATATACATGATTCCATAATAATCATCAGGTCACACGGAGTAAGCGAGAAAGAGTATCTGAAGCTTAAAAGTACAGAGGAGAGCGGAAACAATACTATTATAGATGCGACCTGTCCTTTTGTCGGAAGGATACACAAAATAGTGTCCGAAGAATCCGGAAAAGGAAACAGTATTATTGTGATAGGCGATGCTTCACATCCCGAGGTACAGGGAATATCCGGGTGGTGTAAAGGAAAATGTACCATTATCGATTCTGAAGAAGAAGCACTTGCGTACCGGGCGGAAGAAGACGAAAAAACGGTGCTTGTGGCTCAGACCACATATAATTTAAAAAAATTTAAAGTATTAGTTGAAATTTTACAAAAAAAAATATATAATATAAATGTTGTTAACTCTATTTGCAACGCTACCGAGAAAAGACAGCGCGAAACATCGGAACTGGCATCCGTGTCAGATGCGATGATAGTCATCGGAGGAAGCAACAGTTCAAATACGCGTAAGCTGGTTGAGATCTCGGAGAAGGAATGCAAAAACACTTACCACATACAGACTGGTAAAGACTTGGATCTGAAATCATTTAGATCTTTCCGTTGCGTAGGTATTACAGCAGGGGCATCCACCCCAAAAACTATTATCAGGGAGGTTCAGGAAATCATGTCAGAAATGAATTTTGACGCAATGCTTGATGAATCAATGAAGACAATACACAACGGGGAGGTAGTCGAAGGTAAAGTCATTTATGTCAAAGAAGACGAAATAGCTCTTGACATCGGATATAAAGCAGACGGCATTATTCCTAGAAGTGAATATACCAATACCCCTAATCTTGATTTAAGAACCGTTGTGAAGGAAGGCGACACGATTCAGGCAAAGGTACTTAAGGTTAATGATGGGGAAGGTCAGGTTTCTCTTACATACAAGAGACTGGCTGCAGAGCGCGGAAGCGAGAAGCTTGCAAAGGCTTTTGAAGACAAAGAGGTCCTTAAAGCAAAGGTTACCGAAGTTCTTGGCGGAGGTATCTGCGTTGTATATGATGAGGCAAGGGTATTTATCCCTGCAAGTCTTGTATCGGATACCTATGAAAAGAACCTTGATAAATACAAGGATCAGGAGATTGAGTTTGTAGTTACCGAATTCCAGCCCAAGAAGAGAAGGATCATCGGCGATCGCAAGCAGCTCCTTGTTGCCAGAAAAGCAGAGGCTATGAAGAAACTTTTCGATACCATCAAGGTTGGTGACGTTATCGAGGGTACAGTTAAGAACATCACTGATTTCGGTGCATTCATCGATCTCGGCGGTGCTGACGGACTCCTTCACATCTCAGAGATGTCATGGGGCAGAGTTGAGAGCCCTAAGAAGGTATTTAAGGTTGGCGAGACAGTCCGTGCATTTATTAAGGATATCCAGGGAAACAAGGTTGCACTTTCAATGAAGTTCCCCGATCAGAATCCTTGGGCTGACGCTGAAGAAAAGTTTGCAGTAGGAAACGTTGTTACAGGTAAAGTTGCCCGCATGACCGATTTCGGTGCATTTGTTGAGCTTCTTCCCGGCGTTGACGCACTTCTTCATGTATCACAGATCTCAAGAGATCACATTGAGAAACCTTCAGATGTTTTAAAGGCAGGTCAGGAGATCACCGCTAAGATAGTTGACTTTAATCTCGAAGAGAAGAAGATCAGTCTTAGCATTAAGGCTCTTCTTCCTCCTAAGGAGAATGAAGCTGAGGGCGCTGCTGCCGAGGCTGATGCTGCTGGAGAGTCGGAAAGCGTTTCTGCTGAATAATTTTTCGGTTGATCATCGTTAATAAGAGCAGACTTAAAGCGGCTTAAAGCTTTAAGTCTGTTTTTTGTTTTATATGCGGAGGGTAATGTGACCGACAGTTATGATTCCTTTAAAAAGCAGATACATCTCCTAACCGGAGTCGATCTGGATTCATATAAGGAAAACCAGATGAAACGACGGTTGGATTCTCTTATAGAAAGAAACGGACTTAAAGGATATCAGGATTATATTTGTTTGTTAAAGTCGGATAAAGCGAAGATTGAAGAATTCATAAGCTTTATGACGATCAATGTCTCGGAGTTCATGCGAAATACCGAACAATGGGACTATTTGGAAAAAAATATAATTCCGACTCTTCTTAAATCCGAAGGGATAAAAGTATGGAGTGCGGCATGTGCCACGGGAGATGAGCCGTATTCACTGGTCATGCTTCTGTCCAAATTTTTACCGCTTACCAAAGTAAGGGTGTTTGCCACCGATATAGACAGGCAGATCCTTCTTAAGGCAAGAGACGGTATATACAGTGCCAAAAGCCTTAAAGGTGTACCGAGGGAGTTCATTACACGCTATTTTAAAGAGACGGATCCCGGCATGTACGCTATATCTGAAGAAATTAAAAGATGCGTGACATTCAGGGAACATGATCTGCTAAAAGATCCGTATCCGATAGGATGCGATCTGATATTGTGCAGGAACGTCCTTATTTACTTTACCAATGAGGCCAAAAACCGTATATATTCGGGCTTTTCAAAGTCACTTAACAAGGGCGGGATATTGTTCCTCGGAAACACTGAACAGATACTTTATCCGCAGGAATTTAATTTTACATTAATTTCATCTTTTTTTTATAAAAAACAATAGTTTCAAGCTTTTTTTGTATTGATTTTTTATATACAATGGGTTATAGTTATTTCTAGAAAACGGAGTGCGAGATGGACGGATTGGTTAAAGTGGCAGTAGATGCCATGGGCGGCGACAACGCCCCTTTTGAACTTGTCAAAGGCACGGTCGAAGCCGTGAATTCAAGTGAAAAACTTAAATGCTTCCTTGTAGGAAAAGAGGACGTAATAAAGAAAGAACTTGCAGCTTATGAGTATGATAAGGAGCGCATAGCTATAGTTAATGCTAATGACGTCATCACCAATGATGAAGCTCCTGTTATGGCCATAAGACGTAAGAAGGAGTCATCCATAGTAGTCGGTCTTAATCTGGTTAAGGCAGGCGAAGCGGACGGCTTTATTTCGGCCGGGAGTACCGGCGCGGTACTCGTAGGGGCACAGCTTATTGCAGGCAGGATCAAGGGTGTGGAAAGAACACCGTTGGCACCTGTTGTTCCTACATTAAAGGGTGTTTCGCTTCTTATCGACTGCGGTGCAAATGTTGACGCACGTGCATCCCATCTTGTACAGTTTGCAAAAATGGGATCCATTTATATGGAGAACGTCATCGGAGTTAAGAATCCCAAGGTGGCTATCGTTAATATAGGTACCGAGGAGGAAAAAGGAAATGCTCTTGTAAAAGAGACATATCCGCTCCTTAAGAACTGCTCCGATATTAATTTTGTCGGCAGTATAGAGTCACGTCAGATACCTTACGGTGACGCAGATGTTATCGTATGCGAAGCCTTTGTCGGCAATGTTATCCTTAAGATGTACGAAGGTGTTGCCGGAGCTCTTGTTACCAAGATAAAGGAAGGACTTATGTCTTCCCCGGTAAGTAAGGTCGGAGCATTGCTCAGCAAGAAGGCACTTAAGAAAACTCTTAAAGGCTTCAGCATGGATGATTACGGCGGAGCTCCTATGCTCGGACTTAACGGACTTGTTATGAAAACTCACGGAAATTCCAAGGCAATAGAAGTTAAGAACTCAATATTGCAGTGTATAAAGTTCAGTGAGAGTAATATACCTGACAAGATCAGGAGAAATTTACAGGAATAAAACAGTATCAAAATAGTGGAGGTTGTTATGGAATTTGAGAAATTGCAGAAGATCATTTCTGAGGTTCTGAATGTTGAACCGGACAAGATCACAATGGATACCACTTTTATTGATGATCTTGGAGCTGATTCACTCGATGTTTTCCAGATCATCATGGGAATTGAAGAGGAATTCGACATTGAGATCGCCAATGAAAATGCTGAAAATATTGTTACGGTCAGAGATGCAGTTGAACAGATCAAGAATGCTATAAACTGATTTAAGAGGCTGTCGGATAGACAGCTTCTATTTTATGTAACGGCGAATGCTGCATAGCAGCGTTTGCCAGTCGGTCCGCGCGACGCCTGGCGCGGTAAAACCAAAGAAAACCCGGAACAAAGTGGAGGGTTTTCTTCATTCGGCGAATGCTGCTTGGATAAACGGAAGGAAAACAAATGAATACGGAAAAGATCAGCGGACTGGAAGAAAAGCTGGAGTACACCTTTAAGGATAAAGACCTTTTGATCCTGGCACTTTCACACAGTTCATATGTAAATGAGCTTACGGTTAGAAACAGACAGTGCAATGAGCGAATAGAATTCCTGGGAGATGCTATCTTGGAAATGGTCTCAAGCGAGTACCTGTACAAGACCAGACCTCAGGATAAAGAAGGTGTAATGTCAAAGCAAAGAGCTGCGCTTGTGTGCGAAAAGGCACTGGCATCTGCCGCAAGAGAGATAAACCTTGGAGATTACCTGCTTTTAGGTAAAGGAGAGGCTGCCAACGGCGGGGCCAACAGAGATTCGATCCTTGCGGATGCTTTTGAAGCGATAATCGGAGCTATTTACCTTGACGGCGGATACGAAGTTGTATCGGCGTTCATTGTTAAAAGAGTACTTGAGAGCGGAAACGGAACATTTGTGGATTATAAGTCGCGTTTCCAGGAAATAGTACAGGGACGAAGCAATTCAAAAATTGTATATGAACTCGTAGGAGAGACGGGACCCGAACATGACAGACAGTTTGAGGTAGTCGTCTCTATAAATGGTGTTGTTTTGGGACACGGTACGGGACATAATAAGAAGGCCGCCGAGCAGAATGCGGCTATGGAAGCTATAGTAAGAACAAGGAGACAGAGTGACCTGACTTAATAATCGGTCACAATAGCATTATGTATTTAAAGAGCATAGAGATACATGGTTTTAAATCTTTTGCAAATAAAATACTTTTTGAATTTCATGACGGTATCACAGCCATAGTAGGTCCCAACGGCAGCGGTAAGAGCAATGTTGCGGATGCGGTAAGGTGGGTACTCGGAGAGCAGAGTGCTAAGCAGCTTCGAGGCTCCTCCATGCAGGACGTTATTTTCGCAGGCTCGGAAGCAAGAAAACCGATGGGATATGCTTACGTCGAGATCACGTTTGACAATTCCGATCATACTCTTCCTGTTGATTACGAGGAGATCGCTGTTGCAAGACGTGTATACAGGTCGGGTGAAAGTGAATACCTGATCAACGGAAATGTATGCAGACTTAAAGATGTCCAGGAAATGTTCATGGACACCGGTATCGGCAAGGAAGGCTATTCCATTATAGGACAGGGCCAGATCGAGAAGATATTAAGTACAAAGCCGGAAGACAGAAGAGAACTTTTTGATGAAGCGGCCGGTATAGTTAAGTTCAAAAAGAGAAAAAATATAGCCGAGAAAAACCTTCAGGAAACCTCGGATAATTTACTGCGCGTCAATGACATAATAGGCGAGCTTGAAAAGCAGATAGGACCTTTAAAGGAACAGTCCGAACAGGCAAGGGAATATCTGCGTTTAAAGGAGATACTTAAGAACTTGGAAGTCAACAACTTCTTAAGGGAATACGAAGAGAGCGGCAAAAGGAAAAAAGAGCTTGACGCAAAATATGAGGCGGCATCTAACGAACTTAACGATACAAAGGCTGAAAACGAAAAGGCCGAGAGTGAATACAAGAAGCTTGAAAATGAGATAATCGATATAGATTCCACGCTCAATGAGCAGAAGAATAAAAGACAGGATCTTTTGATCCTTGCCGAAAAAAAGGAAGGCGAGATCAAGCTTCTTACCCAGCAGCTTGAAAATATCGGGGCCAACAGTAAAAGGATCTTTGAACGTATAGAAGAGATAAAGACCGGTATAGACGAGAAGTGTTCGGAAAGGGCCGTATTTGAAAAGCAGAAGCTTAGCTTTGCCGAAAAACTCGGTCAGTGCGGTGAAAGAAAACAGGATGCTGCCAATAAGCTTGATGATATCAGGAAAGAGATAGAAGCTTTAAACCGAAGGGTTGAGGAAGATAACAGCGAGATACTGCGTCTGGCAAATTCCGACGGACATGTTAAGACCAGTATAGAGCATGCGGATACTGTACTCGAGCAGAACAATATCAGGCATTCCGAACTTTCGAGAAGGCTTCTTGTGCTCAAGAGTGACGAGGCCGAAACTTTTACTTTGGTCAGTGACCTTGAAAAGAAATATGATTCAATATCAAAATCTGTAGAGGATAAGGAGAATGAAGGCAACCGGCTCTCGGAAAAACTTTCCGAGAAGGATGCGCAGTCAAAGAAGCTTATCCTTAGTCTTGATGCCAAAAATCAGGATTACCTGGGCACAAGATCACGTCTTGAAGCCATCAGACAGATAGCTGAAAGATATGACGGATACAGTGCAAGCGTAAAGAAGATAATGGAAAACCGGGATCAGTTCCCCGGAATATGCGGTGTTGTTGCAGATATCATCTCTTCGGATAAGAAGTATGAAACTGCTGTCGAGACCGCTCTTGGTGCTTCTATCCAGCATATAGTAACAGAGGATGAGAAGACTGCCAAGGATGTAATTGAATACCTTAAAAAAGAGAAAGCGGGACGTGCAACTTTCCTTCCGATCACTTCTATCGGTGACGGTAACAGAGGTAAAGTGGACGAGGAAGTGTTTAAGGAAAAGGGCGTTATAGGAGATGCCGCATCTTTAGCCAATGCCGACAAAAAATATGACGGTATCGTAAGACACTTATTAAAGAGCTTTGTGGTAGTCGATCATATCGACAATGCTCTTTTGATAGCAAGGAAATATGACTATAACGTAAGACTTGTTACCTTAGAGGGCGAGCTTCTGTCACCCGGCGGTTCCATAGCGGGCGGTGCCTTTAAAAACAAAGGCAATCTCTTGGCCAGAAAACGTGAACTTGAAGAACTTGAAAAGTCGGTTGAGAGCAAGAAACAAGAGCTTGACAGACTACGCAAGGAGCAGAGTCAGGCATCTGAAGATAAACGCTGTATCCGCGAGGATATAGAACGTATAAGGGAAGCCTTAAAGAATCTGTATGTAGATCAGAATACGGCCAAGCTTGAGTTAAAGAGAGAAACCGGACATTTAGAGGAGATCAGGAATAAGATCGCCGACTACAAGAGGGAGTCCTCAGAGTTAGAGTTAAAGACAAAAGAACTTAAAACCGAGCTTGCGGTCCAGAAGCAGTCACTCAGTGAAAATGAAAGAAAGACAGGGGAACTTAAGAAGGATATCGAAGATGCAGGAACTGCCATTACCGATGCAAAGGCAAAGGAAGAAGAAGCAGTATCGGCTGTATCTGATATAACCGTTGAGTATTCAAATATCGAGCAGGCCTTAGGCTATGCCGATGAAAATATCGCCCGTATTGATTCCGACATAGAACGTCTGAAGAACGACAGCGATAGGATCAAGAACGGAGAAGACGAAAACCGCAAGGAATACGAAAGCAAAAACAAACAGATAGAGCTCTGCTCGGAAGAGATAGAAAATGCGAGATCCGAGAGTGAAAAGCTTAAGGAACTGATAGATGAGCTTACAGGTAAAAAGGAAAAGATCAACCACGATCATAAGGAATTCTTCAATTCGTGGTCAGAACTTACCAAACGTATCAATGATCTTGATAAAGAGGTATTAAGACTTCAGGGTATGAGGGAGAAGACCGGAGAGATCATGGATGCCGCTACCACATATATGTGGGAGGAATATCAACTTACCTTAAGTACCGCAGAAAAGTTCTTTGATCCTGAGTTTAAGGCAGCATCTGCAAGAAAGAGCATCAATGAGTGCCGTCAGGATATCAAAAAACTTGGAAATGTAAATGTCAACGCCATAGAAGACTATAAGAATGTATCCGAACGTTATGAGCTCTTAAGCGGTCAGAGAAATGATCTTACCGAATCCATGGAGAAGATCACGGCTATGATCACGGAACTTGATGAAGCCATGAGAAAGCAGTTCGCAGAACAGTTTGAGCTCATAAAGACTGAATTCAACAGTGTATTCAGGGAGCTCTTCGGAGGAGGAAAAGGCGAACTTGAGCTTATTGAGGATGAGGATATACTTACGGCAGGTATCCGTATTATCGCTCAGCCGCCCGGAAAGAAGCTCCAGAACATGATGCAGCTTTCAGGTGGAGAAAAGGCACTAACCGCGATCAGTCTGCTTTTTGCCATTCAGAACCTGAAGCCGTCACCTTTCTGTCTGCTTGATGAGATAGAAGCGGCACTTGACGACTCAAATGTAAAGCGTTATGCAAGTTATCTGCATAAGCTGACCAAGAATTCACAGTTCATTGTTATTACCCACAGGCGCGGTACCATGGCATCGGCTGATATACTTTACGGTATCACCATGCAGGAAAAGGGTGTATCGACACTTGTATCGGTAAGCTTGATTGAGGATGACCTGGACAAGTAAAAATATATAATGTGATCAGGAGGGGTTTACTATGGAAGAAGAGAAAGAGAAGAAAAAAGGATTTTTCAGACGTCTGGTTTCGGGACTTTCCAAGACAAGGAAAAGTATAGCAAACGGACTTAACAGTATTTTCAGCGCTTTTTCGTCCATCGATGACGATTTTTACGAGGAACTGGAAGAAACTCTTATTATGGCGGATATCGGTATAAATGCCACGGAAGCCATAGTTGAAAACCTTAAGGAAAAAGTAAAAGAAAATAAGATAAAAGAGCCTGAAGCCTGCAGGCAGCTGCTTATGGACAGTATTATAGAGCAGATGTCCGTACCTGAAGATGCTTATGAATTTGAGAACAGAAAGTCTGTAGTCATGGTCATAGGTGTAAACGGCGTCGGAAAGACCACATCGATCGGAAAGCTTGCCGGTCAGCTTAAAGGTAAGGGTAAGAAGGTGCTCGTAGCGGCTGCAGATACATTCCGTGCCGCTGCAATAGAGCAGCTTACTGAGTGGACTAACAGGGCAGGTGTCGATATCATCGCACAGTCCGAAGGGTCAGATCCCGCAGCTGTCGTATTTGATGCCGTTTCTGCGGCCAAGTCGAGAAAAACGGATGTGCTTTTATGCGATACCGCAGGAAGACTTCACAATAAAAAGAACCTTATGGACGAGCTTAAAAAGATCAACAAGATCGTTGACCGTGAGTATCCCGACTGCTACAGGGAGACACTGGTCGTTCTTGACGGAACCACCGGTCAGAATGCCCTGGCGCAGGCTAAGCAGTTCAGTGAAGTTGCGGATATTACCGGTATCATCATCACCAAACTTGATGGTACAGCCAAAGGAGGCATAGCTGTAGCAATACAGAAAGAACTGGGTATACCCGTTAAGTATATCGGTGTGGGAGAGCATATAGACGATCTTCAGAAATTCGATCCTCAATCCTTTGTTGAGGCTTTGTTCAGTGTTCCGGATGCAGGTAGTTCTTCGGAAGAAGATTGAGATTTTTTAGGTAATTTATTATGCAGGAAAACGAAAACAACAATATCCAACCGGACGAGCAGCGGTATGTTCCTAAGCAATACAGAAACAGCAAGAATCCTGCCCTTGAAATATTATTATGCTTTCTGATAATGGTCGGGTTCCTTTTGATCCAGGTTTTGGTGATGTTCCCGATGATTATCGTGAAGATGATAAATGAGGCCCCGACCCTTGATCCTACACTTTCCGATACGGAAAAGGTTCAGGTCATCATGGATTCCCTTGATACCGTTAATGTATCGTTTATCGCAACTCTGGTTTCTTTGATAGTGGCCGTGATATGGTACAGAAAAGTATACTGTAAGGGCTATGGTATTAATGAGCTTAAAGCTACATGCAAAAAATTCGTAAAGCCCGATATATTGGCAGGTCTGTTTTTTGCGGCTGTAGCTATGTACTTTATAACATTCTTTGTTGTAGCCATTATCAGCTTGGTTAGTCCCCAAGTGGTAGAAGAGTATAACGGGATGATGGAAGATGCAGGTATCAATGAGATAGACTGGAAGGTGATAATACTTACAGTGGTACTTGCTCCCATTAACGAAGAGTGCATCATGAGAGGAATCATACTTACCAGGCTCAAGAAAAATATGGCTCCCGTTATAACTATCATCATATCGGCAGTATACTTTGGCATATTCCATTTGAATATTGTGCAGGGCATATATGCTTTTGTTATGGGACTGTTTATGGCATATATCGCATATAAATACTGTTCGATAATTCCGTCGATCCTTTTCCATGCCATGTTCAATGCATTGAATTATCTGCTGCAGTTGATACCCGAAGAGTATCTGGAGAACCCGATTTTGCTGTTCATTGTGCCTTTGGTGTGCGGTCCTCTGTGGTTTTTCCTTGAAGGAAGAAAGAAATTGGCGGAAAAAGGTTGATTTTTAATGATTTTTGTTGATTTTACAAATAAATAAGTGTATAATAGTATAGAATGATAAAAAATAATGTGGGGTATTGTTTTTTGTCATATTTCGTGCTTTGTAAAGCTGAAAAAAACAGCATGGAGGTTAAGTATGGACAGATCAGAAAATCAGGCCACCGGGAACAACACCAAGGACTCCGGCAAGTCGCTGGGTGACCTTTTGCGTGCTTTGAATTCTTTCCAGGATTCACTCGGTGAAATGATGGATGAGAATGATGTGGCGGAATTCACTTTCAAAGAAAACAATCTTGTTTTCGGAACCGGCTACAGGATTGCTATACCTGACGGTTTTAAGATCAATCTGCAGTCCGTTAGTCAGAGCGGACAGCGTGATTTTTTGGCGTGGATACCGAGCGAGAATGAGAAAAAAGAATTTGTTCTGAATGATGTCGACGAGGAAAAGCCGATAGAGCTTCTTCATGTCGGAAATGATTCCGCAAACGGTAAGAGCGGTGCAGAAATCCTTCAGGGCGTTTATGACGATATGGTAAAAGGCGGAGTTAACAAGTCAAAGTTAGCTCTTGTGGAATATTCTTTTGGAAAAATTACAGGCGGTTTTATTAGACGTGTATTGTCGTCCATGTGTTGCAATTACTATGTATTCATAGAGTTAAACGGACGTGTATTAAAGTTTCGTGTAATTTTTAACAATAAGTATTCAACCGGCAGTATGGATAAGGTTGTAAAGGAATGGATCGATACGATCACATGGGCCGGGAATGAAGCAGCCGAAGCGGAAAGGAAAGAAAAAGAGCGCAAGGAAGCTGAAAGAATAGCAGCCGAAGAAGCAGCCCGTAAGGCTGAGGAAGAAAGAAAGGCCAGAGAAGAAGCAGAGCGTAAGGCAGCCGAGGAAGCAGCCCGCAAGGCTGAGGAAGAAAGAAAGGCCAGAGAAGAAGCAGAGCGTAAGGCAGCCGAAGAAGCAGCCCGCAAAGCTGAAGAAGAAAGAAAAGCAAAAGAAGAAGCAGAGCGTAAAGCAGCTGAAGAAGCAGCCCGCAAAGCTGAAGAAGAAAGAAAAGCAAAAGAAGAAGCAGAGCGTAAAGCAGCCGAAGAAGCAGCCCGCAAAGCTGAGGAAGAAAGAAAAGCAAAAGAAGAAGCAGAACGTAAGGCAGCTGAGGAAGCAGCCCGCAAGGCTGAGGAAGAAAGAAAGGCAGCCGAGGAAGCAAGACGTAAGGAAGAAGAACAAAAACGTGCAGCCGAAGAAGCAATCCGCAGAGTTGAGGCAGAACGTCTTGCAGCTGAGGAAGCAGGAAAGCGTGCAGCTGAGGAAGCTATCCGCAAGGCTAAGGAAGAGGCTAAGAGAGCCGAGGAAGAAAGAAGAGCTACACTGGCTAAGGTTGAAGCAGCAAGAAAGCTTGCATCTGATAAAGCCAGAGAAGAAGCAGCCCGCTTAGAGATAGAGAGAGCCGAAAAGGAACGTATAGAGACCGAAAAGGCTAAGGAAGAAGCCGAAGAAAAGGCTAAAGCAGAAGCTGAAAGACTTGCTAAGGAAGCTGAAGAAAAAGCTAAGGCAGCCGCAGCAAGGATCGCTAAGGAAGAAAGAGAAGCCGAGGAAAGAGCTCAGGCTGAACGTATGGCCAGAGAGAAAGCCGAAGCTGAAAGATCTGCAAGAGAAAAGGCAGCAAAAGCTGCAGCAGAACGTGCGGCAAGAGAAGCAGAAGAAAAAGCACGTATGGAGAAAGAAGCAGCAGAGCGTGCACAGAGGGAAGCTGAAAGAATTGCAGCCGCAAAGGCAGCCGCAGCTCAGTACGAGATCCAGAGAGTGCTTAATCCGAACACTCCTGCTCCTGCGATCGTTACCGAGAGACTTGCAGCGAAAAAAGAAGCTGACCAGAGTGCGGTAGCTAAGGCTGAGACTGTTGAAGCAGAGCGTCTTGCAGAAAAGCAGCGCCGTGATGAGCTCAGACAGCGTGAGGAAAGACGCCGTGAAGAAGAGCTGCATCAGAAGATGGATGAAGAAAAGCGTCATGCACAGCTTAAGCAGCATGCGGAAGATCTGAGACTGCATGAAGATATGGCAGTAGGATCGCTTAAGGCTGAAAAGGACAGACTTATCCAGCAAAGAGTTGAGATAGCATCCGAGATCAATGCATGTATGCTAGAAAAAGCAGAGATAGAAAAACAGTATGATCTGGAACGTAACCAGTTCATGCAGGTAGAGAATCAGGTTAATGCGACACTGTTCAGTGCTCAGAGCAGGAAAAAGGATCTTGAGGCTCAGGCACAGGAGTCGGAAAACAGATATACCTACAAAGAACAGACTGAGAGGAAGAGACTTCTGAAACTTAAGGATGATTTAAGAACAGCATTTGCGGCAGTAGAGCTCGCAGGAGAGATCGAGGCTATTTTCAGAGAAAAAGCAGCGTCCGGAAAACGTAAGAAGGTTATGCTTTATAAGCAGAAGACCGAGGACAGAGAAAATGCCGAGAAGGAACTTGATTCGATAAAGAACCAGTTCGAGGTGGCTCAGATAAACAGCAAGGCCACCATCGAAGAGCATCAGAAAGTTAAAGAGAAATTTGACAAGGATCTCGCAGCACTTAATGAGACGATCGAAGAGAACCAGTCAGTTATCTCTGCCAAGAAAGAAGCTCTGCAGGTTTTAAAGGATAAGAGTAAGGCAGTTGATGAGAGACGTTCGATCGCAAACCAGAAAATAAAAGATATAGAGAACTCCATGCGTGAGATCGATGTTAAGATCAGGGAAGAAGAGGCAAGGCATTAAGTTTAGTGAAAGGCGGAGTACAAAATGACAGTAGACGAAATTTTCTCGAGCGAATCTGAACACTTGTATTTCAGACTTATTGCTGCCCGAAATGCCCTGAACGCAGCAAATGATAATGAAACAAGACAGGTTCTGAACGAAATACTGGACGAAACATTAAATAATATTTCAAGGATAGGTACCGATGAGGAAATAGCAGCAGCTGAAGAGATAGTAGTACGTAAGAGCAATAAGGACGTTAAGGATTATCTGTCCTGTCAGAAATTCTCACTTATTGCATCGGCAGTTGCTTTTACCGCAATTGTTGTATCGGTACTTGCTTTGATACTGATCATTGTCGGAGCAAACAGCGCTTCAAAGATCAAGGCCATAATCACCGTTGTTCTTTTCGGCGGCGGTATTAGTGCCATGGCTTTGATGGTGGTATCATACATGAAGAAACGTATGGCTACGGCAAAGGAATCACTTAAAGGTAAGACGGTCATCGGAGCCAGGATCGATACCGGAGTCAGATCAACTGCTACTAAAACTGCAGCATCTTATGCACCGGTTGAGGAACCCAAGCCCGTACCTATGGCACCTGCAGCGCCGACATATACAGCACCTACAGCACCTACATATACGGCACCTGCAACATCTGCAGTATCTGCACCCGCAGCATCTGCAGCACCTGCGGCTCCTACATATACGGCACCAGTAGCGAATAATACGGCAGTTGAGACACAGAGCCGTCCTGCACCCAGCCGTCCTGCACCTGCAGCACGTCCGAAGCAAGAACGTACCACTGGAAGAAGGCAGAAGGGACCTAAGGTTGTACACAATTATTTCGGTATCCTGAAGATACTTGTTCCTCTTGCAATAGTTGCAGTACTCGGTTTCTTTGTATATACCAATTGGGACAAGATCCATTC